>SHVN01000131.1 GCA_009694215.1 Xanthobacteraceae bacterium | reverse complement strand
ATTGTAGATGATGCCCATGACCAACAGCAGAACCGAAAACAGAAAAAAGCGGCTATTGATCGAAAGCGCGAGCGCCAGCCCTGCCGCCGCAAGACATGCGTATTGTGCGTAGACTAGCCGCGGGTCGAGCTTGCCCCGCGGTGCAGGCCTGTTGAATTTCGTTGGATGATGGCGATCGAATTCGGCATCCAACCATTCGTTGATGGTGTAGTTAGCGGAGGCGAGTAGACAGGCCGCAACGAAGGCGAGTGCAATGATGAAAAATTGTTTGGCCAACGACCGATGGGCCAATTCGTCTGCATACAGCGTGATTGCCAGCGCCGCGCCGGGAATCATAAAGCCATTCTTTATCCAATGATCTGGCCGCGCGATGGAAATATAGGCCTTCAGTGTTGAAGTCTTCTTCAATTGGGCTGGGTATTCTAACATCATCGCTCGAGTCGATCCGACTGTGCCAAACAGAATTTCTATAATA
Source organism: Xanthobacteraceae bacterium (assembly GCA_009694215.1). Lineage (GTDB taxonomy): Bacteria > Pseudomonadota > Alphaproteobacteria > Rhizobiales > Xanthobacteraceae > Z2-YC6860. Next base: position 9,750 of record SHVN01000131.1, on the reverse strand, counting down.
ATATCGAGTTATATCAATAATATATGAGATTTTTCAAATTAACGAGAGGTTAACCCGGCCGGAGCGAGGCGGCGCTGCTACCCCGCCACCGCGATCTCGAACGGAAATTCGTCCACGATCTCGTGGCCGCTGTCCGTGATGATGTAGGTGTGGCCGAGGAAGATGCCGAACATGCCGTCCGCGGTGATCGGGTTCGGCTCGGCCATGATGATCATACCCGGCTTGAGAATCATGTCGCTCTCGATGCCACCGATGTGGTCGGAGGTGATGTGCGGGTTGTCGGTGACGATGTCGATGCCGTGGCACTGCGTCGGCCGCGACTGCACGCCTTTATCCCGGAAGAAGCGGCTCGCCTCCTGCATCGCCGCGGCGTTCTTGCCCGGCAGCATCTCGGCGACGATTTTCTTGTAGCCCGGCAGAGTGATCTCCTCCCAGAATTTTCTGACCATGTCGGTGGGGGGTCCCAATGTAATCGGCGAGCCGATCTGCGCGGTGTAGCCCCGATAGCCTGCGGCCAGCTCCATGTTGACCATGTCGCCCTTCTTCAGCACGCGGCCGGAGGGGCGCGGGTTGCCGAAGATGAGCGCCGGATTGTCCATAGGCGTCGAGCCGATGATGAGGAAGTCGATATCGCCGCCGCCGTCCATGATGGCGGAGGCCGCCGCGGCCTTGAGCTCGTATTCCTTCACGCCGGGCCTGGCGCGCGCGACCATCGCCTCCATCGCCCGCTGGCACAACACGCCGGCCTTGCGCACGCAATCGAGTTCTTCCTTCGAGTGAATCACCACGAGATCATGCAGGAACTGCTTGGTGAACACGAGTTCGGCGTCGGGCAGTTCCTTGCGCAAGGTGTTGTACTGGTTAACCGGCAGGTAGTCGCCGTGGCGCGGGTCGATCTCCATCAACCCGATGCGGCCCTTCTCCAATTTGAGTTCGCGCAGCCGCTCGACCATCACCTGGGCGTACTGGCCATTGCGGCTGTGGCGAACGTCCTTCACCGCCACCTCGACGTGGCGCCGCACCGCTTCCGCGTGCGTGCCGCCCATCGAATAGATCATGGTAGGCTCGCCATCGAGGGGCACCAGCACGTAGCAGCACAGCGCGTGCCACTCCCAATGGCCGGTGAGCCAGGTCATGCCGGCGCCGAAGCTCCAGTGGCTCGGGCCCCCCGGCACCACCACGGCGTCGAGCTTGTGCTCGCGCATCTTAGCGCGCAGCGATTCATAGCGGCGCTTGTATTCGCCCGCCGAGAACTGCTCCCACACGCAATCGCGGTAGTACGGCGTTTCGCGCATGTTGGCGAACGGCAGCGACTGGTCGAGCTTGTTGCGGACCACGTCCCAGGGCTGGGGCCCAAGCGGGCGGCGGGGTTGTTCGTTCATATTGGGTCTCGCGGTGTTGTGTCCCGGGCGCAGCGCAGCACGAAGTGATGCGCTGCAGACCCGGGACCGTTACGAATTCAGATTTTGGGACGGTCCCGGATCAGCGGTGCACCGCTAGCGCGCTGCACCGCATCCGGGGCACCGTTTCGCAAACTACTCCGTGCATTTGCCGATGGTAACCCGCCCGCCGGCCAGTTCCAGCGCCTCCTCGGCGAGCTTGCTATTGGCGACCTGTTCCACGGTCGGCTTCTTACCGGCCTCGATGTCGCCGTTCGACACGCTGTTGTCGATCGTCCATTGCGTGCGTTTCTCGTCGAAGCCGGTGTTCACCGACCACACGCAGTTGTCGGTTTCGACCTTCCAGGCGTATTCGACCGCCTCCCTGGGCTTCTGGGTGGCTTCCATGATGATCGGCACGACCTTGTTCCGCTCGCGGTAGATCGCGCGGTTGGCCTCGATCATCGCCGCGACGGTGTCGCGCAGGAGCGAGCGATCCCGCGCGATCCATTCGGTCGAGGCGCCGTAGGCGTTGAACATGTAGAGCGGCATCAGTTCGACGAGCTGGACGAGGTTGTTCAGCGACGGCTTCTGCTGCTTTGCGAGGAACACATCCTCCGGATGCAGAGCGACGCCGTCGATCTGGTTGGCTATCAGGCCGGGAAGGCGGCCCGCGGTCGGCGAGGGGATGAACTGCGCGTCGCCCTCTGTCATGCCGGCGGATTTCAGCACCTCGCGGCCCATGCGCCAGTTGAAGCCGCCGACGCCGCCGCCGGTCGCGGACAGGCGCTTGCCTTTGAGCTGCGCCGCGCTGGTGATGCCCTCCTGCACCATGTAGGCCTGCGGCATCCGCGGGGCGAGGCCCCAGATCTGCTGCACCTTCAGGCCGCGGCCAATGGACACGTCGCTGACGCTGACGATGGCGGTGCCCTGCGCTGCGGCGACCGCCGAGGTCTGCGACTGGCCGCCCTCGAACTGCACGATGTTGGCGTCGATGCAGCGCTTGGCGAACAAGCCCAGCGCCTTCGCCACATAGGGCGAGGTGTGCACGACGTTCGGCGGCGCCACCGACACGCCGACATTGATCTTGCGCATCGCCGGGCAGTTCTGCGCCGAAGCGGGGCTGGCGAGCGTGGCGAGCGTCAGTCCGGCCAACAGCATCGCATGGAGAAGATTCTTGAGCATCTTGATTTCCTCCGGCCTGCAGGGTGATGGCCGGCTTGATCCGGCCATTCGCGTATTTGTCGCTACAATAGGAAGACGTGTCCGTCCGGCACAAGAGTCTTCACCAGCGCGGGTCAGCCGCGCCAAGTTCCGCCGCGGGCGATGGCTCAGGCGGGGAACTGCTGGCCCGGCGTCGAACGCGAGATGGCGATTTCTTCCTCGTTCATGTCCGCCGACACGTTCGCAAACAGCGGCGTGCTCAGATAGCGCTCGCCGGTGTCGGGCAGCATGCACAGGATGTTCGCGCCCTTCGGCGCGTCGGCGGCGACCTTCAAGGCGCCCGCGAAGGTCGCCCCCGCGGTGATGCCGACGAAGATGCCTTCCTTGCGGGCCAGTTCGCCGCTCCATTTGATACCTTCGGCGCCCGGAATGGGAATGATCCGCTCGATCACCTTCATATCTACGGCATCCTCGGTCAGCTTCGGGATGAAATCCGGTGTCCAACCCTGCATCGGATGCGGCTTGAAGGCGGGATGCGCGGTGGCGGGAGAGCCGTCGGGATTGCGCTCCTGCTTGGTGCCGCTGCGAAGCAGCGGGGCATCCTCGGGCTCACAGACGACGATTTTCGTATGGGGCATTTCCTTGGCGAGCACCCGCGAGACGCCTTTTAAGGTTCCGCCGGTGCCGTATCCCGTCACCCAATAGTCGAGCTTCTCGCCCTTGAAGTCCTCGATGATCTCGCGCGCCGTGGTGCGCGAATGGATGTCGGGATTGGCCTCGTTCTCGAATTGGCGGGTCAGGAGCCAGCCGTGCGCCTTGGCAAGCTCCATCGCCTTGACCACCATGCCGAACCCGCGGCCAGCCGCCGGCGTCACCACCACTTTTGCGCCGAGGAAGCGCATGAGCTTGCGCCGCTCGACGCTGAACGGCTCGGCCATGGTGATCACGAGCGGATAGCCCTTCTGGGCGCACACCATGGCAAGCGCGATTCCGGTGTTGCCGCTGGTCGCCTCGATGACGGTCTGGCCGGGCTTGAGCTGGCCCGATTTCTCGGCGGCCTCGATCATGCCGAGCGCCAGGCGGTCCTTGACCGATCCGAGCGGATTGAACGCCTCGATCTTGACGAACAGATTGACGTCCGGCGGCGCCAGCTTGTTGATCCGCACCACCGGTGTGTTGCCGATCGTCTCCAGAATGTTTGCGAATTTCGCCATTATCCATTTCCCTCATTGTTCGAAAAGATTCGTCATTTTACCAGCCGGCGGCCAAGTCCAGCTGACGCTTGTGACCTAATCCTCCTGGCTTGCCGCGGTCCACGGCGCCAAGTATTTCTCCGCGAGTCGCAAGAGCGCCGTCAGCGTCACGCCGAGCAGGCCCAGCGTCACGATCGGCACGAACATCCGGTCGACCTGGAACGTGCTGGCGGTGCGCACGATCAGATAGCCGATGCCGGAGATCGCAGTGTAGAGATCGGCCAGCACCATGCCGATCATGCCGCGGCCGACCGCGAGGCGGATGCCGGTGACGATGAAGGGAAGCGCGCCCGGCAGCACGATGTTGGTCCACAACTGCCGCTCCGAGCAGCGGAACGCGCGGCCGACCTCGAGTAGTTTCACGTCCACCGACTTCACGCCCTGATAGGTGTTGATGACCATCGGGAAGAAGGCGAACAGGAACAGGATGATGACCTTGGCGGTGGTCTCGTAGCCGGCCCACAGCACGATCAAGGGCACCAGCGCCACCGACGGGATCGAATAGAGGAAGGTGATGTAGACGGTCAGCCCCACGTCGAGGATGTGGAAGCGCGCCAGCGCGAGGCCCAGCAGCGTGCCGAAGATTACGGCCAGCGTCAGCCCCATCGCCAGCACCAGCAGGCTCGGCCACAGCGATGTCCAAAGCTCGCCGCTCGCCACCATGCCGACCGCCGCTACCGCGACCTTCAGCGGCGAAGTGAACAGCACGGGGTCGACGTTCATGGCCGCGATCTGCCAGAGGCTTAAGAAGATCGCGAGCGAGACCATGCGGATGCCGAAATTCCGCAGCATCGCGCTGCGGCGGCGCTCGGCCGCGACGTGCTCGGCGCGGGCCTGATCGAAGGCGATGTCCTGGGCAAGCTCGCGGCTCGCAGCGTCCGGCGCGCCCGCGTGCTGGATTGTGCTCATGCGACCTCCCGCGGCGTTCGGGTCTGCTGCGGGCGTGCGGTGTGGAGCTCGTTCCAGATGTACGCGCGCATCTCGGCAAAGCGCGGATCGGCGCGCAGCGCATTGCCGTCGCGCGGATGGCGAAACGGCACGTCGAGCATCTCCTTGATGCGGCCCGGCCGCGCGCTCATCACCGCGATGCGGTCGCCCAGCAGGATCGCTTCGTCGATCGAATGGGTGATGAACACCATGGTCTTGCGCTCTTCCGGCCGCTCCATGAGCTGGAGCAGTTCCTCCTGAAGGATTTCGCGGGTCTGCGCGTCGAGCGCGGCGAACGGCTCGTCCATCAGCAGCACCGAGGGATTCATGGCGAGCGCGCGGACGAGGCCGACGCGCTGCTGCATGCCGCCGGAGAGCTGATAGGGATAGTGCTTCTCGAAGCCGGCAAGCCCGACCACATCGAGATAGTGCGTGACCCGCTCCTTGATGACGGCGGCCGGCGCGCCGGTCATGGCGAGGCCGAAGGCTGCGTTGTCGGTGACCGTCTTCCACGGCAGCAGACCGAAGTGCTGGAACACCATCGCGACGCCGTCGGGCGGGCCGGCCACCGGCTTGCCCTGGACCAGAAGTTGCCCGGTGTTGATCCCGGTCAGGCCGGCGATGCAGCGCAGCAGCGTGGTCTTGCCGCAGCCGCTCGGGCCTACGATGCACAGGATCTCGTCGCGCCGGACGTCGAGCGACAGTTGCCGGAACGCCACCACCGTGCCGTCGAGGAACAGCTTGGACACATTGTCGGCGATGATGACGGGCTTGGTTTCGTTCACGCTCGCACTCTGACTCTGGCTTGAATTAACGCCCCGCCGCGTAGCCTTGCATGCCGCGCGGGTTGGCGGCGGCGCGGCGACGATTGCCGTCCTTCGACGCCGCGGTGAGGCGACCTTCCGACCATTCCGGCTCGACTTCGACGATATGGCCGCGCCTCGTCAATTCGTCGCGGCTTTCCTTCGGCACGCGCTTTTCTATCTGCAGCACGCCTGGGCGCGCGGTGCGCGGCCAGAACGAGATCGGAAAATGCTCGGAATGCCAGGCCGGCGCGTCGATCGCCTCTTGCAAGTTCATCCCGGCGTGGACGTGGCGCAGGAAGAACTGCGTGATCCACTGGTCCTGCTGGTCGCCGCCGGGCGAGCCCCAGGCGAGGTAGGCATCGCCGTCGCGCAGCGCCAAGGTGGGCGACAGCGTTGTGCGCGGCCGTTTGCCCGGCGCGAGCGAGGCCGGGTGGCCTTCCTCCAGCCAGAACATCTGGCCGCGCGTGCCCAAGCAGAAGCCGAGTTCGGGAATGACTGGCGAGGATTGCAGCCAGCCGCCGGACGGCGTGGCAGTCACCATGTTTCCGGCCTGGTCGACGATGTCGAAGTGGACGGTGTCGCCGACCACCTCGCCCATGCGGCCGACGGTCGGCTCGCCCGCGCCCATGCCGGCGACGAGCTTGGCGCCGGGCTTCATTTTTACGATCGCGCCGAAGCCCTCGACCGAACCCGGCCGCAGTTCCAGCGACGCTTTGTCGGTGACGAGCTCCCGCCGCTCGGCGTTGTAGGCGTCCGAGAGCAGCGTCTGGAACGGCACCTCAACGAAATCCGGATCGCCGTAGAACTTTTCGCGGTCGGCATAGGCAAGCTTCGAGCATTCGACCACGAGATGGATGAAGTCCGGCCCGACCACATCGAGGCCGTCGAGGTTGAAGCCCTTGAGCAGCGCGAGCTGCTGCAGCGTCACCGGGCCCTGGCTCCACGGCGGCTTGCAGACGGTGTAGCGGCCGTAGTCGTAGGTGAGCGGCGCCTCGAGCCGCGCCTGCCATGTAGCCATGTCCTGGCCGGTCAGCACGCCCTTGTGCGGCGCGCCGCTGGTATCCATCACGGCTTGCGTGCGGCAGAATTCGTTGATGGCTTGCGCGACGAAGCCCTGCGACCAGACCTTGCGCGCAGCCTCGATCTGCGCGACGCGGTCGGCGCCTGCGCTCTCGGCCTCCTTCAGCACGCGCGTGTAGGTCGCGGCCAAGGTCTTGTTGGTGAACAGCTTGCCGGTTTCGGCGGGTTTGCCGTTGGGCAGATAGATCGCGGCCGAGGTCGGCCAATGATCGCGGAAATGTTTTTCGACCGTCTTGATGGTGGCGTTGGCGCGCTCGACCAGCGGATGGCCGTTCTGCGCGTAGGAAATCGCCGGCGTCAGCACGTCGGCAAGCTTCATCGTGCCGTAGTCGCGCAACAGCACCATCCAGGTGTCGAACATGCCGGGCACGCAGGCCGCGAGCAGGCCGGTGCCGGGCACCATGTCGAGGCCTTCGCTTTTGTAATGCGCGATGGTGGCGCCGGCGGGGGCGGGGCCCTGGCCGCAAATGAGTTCCGGCTTTCCCTTGCGCACATCGTAGAGCAGCACCGGCACGTCGCCGCCCGGGCCGTTCAGGTGCGGCTCGACCACCTGCAGCGTGAAGGCCGTCGCGACCGCGGCGTCGAAGGCGTTGCCGCCGCGCTCCAGCGTGCCCATGCCCACGGCGGTGGCGATCCAGTGCGTCGAGGTGACGACGCCGAAGGTGCCGTCGATCTCGGGGCGAGTGGTGAAGGGATTGGGATTGATGTTGCCGGCCATGCGCCTCGTCCTGTCGGGTTGCTCTTATAGCATGCATGTGGGCGGCAAGAAGTGTGGGCCGCGAGCGTGCTCACCACTTGCTGCGCACCGCCGGGGCCTCGATAATCGCCGCCAAGAAAGAAGCATCATGGGAGGCTCGTCATGTCAGGCTCCGCGCGCTGGCGCTTCGGCGCGATCATCGGTACCGGCGTTCTCGTGGCCGCGACGGCCGCCGTCACGCCATCCCTGGCGCAGACCTATCCGTCCGGCCCCGTCCGGGTGCTGGTGCCGTTTGGCGCGGGCGGCGCCACCGATGTGGTGGCGCGGGTGTTCGCCGACCGCCTGCAGCAGCGAATGGGGCAGTCGTTCGCGGTCGAGAACCGCGGCGGCGCGGCCGGCCAGATCGCGGCCACGGCCTTCGCCCGCGCACCCGCCGATGGCTACACCCTGATGTTCACGACCGCGGCTCCCATCACCATCGCGCCCTTGATGAACGACAAGGTGCAGTACGACCCGCGCAAGGACTTCATCCCCGTGGGGGTGGTCGCGGTCCAGCCGGTCTGGCTCGTTGTGAACGCCGGCTCCCCGCTCAAGTCGCTCGCCGACATCGTCAACAAAGCCAAGGCCGATCCCGGCAAGCTCACCTATGGCACGTCCGGCGTCGGCACCGAGCTGCATCTCGCGGCTGAAGCGGTGTCCCGCTCGGCCGCCATCCAGATGGTGCATGTGCCGTTCCGCGGCGGCGGCGATGTGATCACCGCGCTCCTGGGCTCGCAGATCGATTTCGCGGCGCTGAGCACCGCGTCGATCGCCGGCGCGGTGAAGCAGGGCACGCTGCGCGTTCTTGCGGTTTCGTCGCCGCAGCGGATGGCCGATTTTCCCGAGGTGCCGACGTTTGCCGAGCTCGGCCATCCCGGCGCCACCATGGTGCCCTGGTGGGGCCTGATGGCGCCGGCCGGCACGCCGCAGCCGATCGTCGCGCGGCTCACGCAGGAGCTGGAGGCGGCGACCAAGGATGAGGCCGTGCGCGAGCGGCTGAAGGCGACCTTTGTGCAGATCGAGTTCTCGGGCCCGCAGGAATTCGCCAAACGCATTGAGGCCGAGACTACGCTCTACGGCGGCATCATCCGCGCGGCCAACATCAAGCTCGGACAGTGAAATGAAACGAAGCGCTGGTCGGATCCGCACCACGCACGCGGGGCGGCTACCGGTGCCGCCCGGCTGCGAGAACATGCCGACCCGGCTCTATCGCGGAGAGGCGGTCGATCCTTCGTTGGTCGAAGGCGGGCTCGCTCATGTCATCGGCAAACAGCTCGACCTCGGCATCGACTGCATCGGCGACGGCGAATTCTGGAAGGCGCGCAACATCGCCTACTACGGCCGCCATTTCACCGGGCTTGAGACGCGGCCGCTCAAGCCCGGCGAGGTCGGCTCGACGCGAAGCTTCACCCGCGAGCGTGACGAGTTTGCCCGCTTCTACAAGGACTCCGACAGCGCCGGCACAATCTTTTTCGTGCCCGGCGAGAAGACCTTGCCGATCGAGCGCGAGCGGATGATCGCCACCGGCCCGGTCAAGTCAAAAGGTACGGCGGCGCTCGCGGTCGAGATCGAGGCATTCAAGACAGCGCTCGCCAAGAGCGGACGCGCGGTGGACGAGACGTTCTTCTGCGTGATCGCGCCCGGCTGGCTCGATCACTTCGTCTACAACGAGCACTACAAGACCGACGAGGAATACATCTTCGCGCTCGCCGAGGCGCTGCGCGAGGAATACCTCGCGGTCGTCAATGCCGGCTTCATCCTGCAGATCGACGATCCGGGCCTGGTGGACTGGTGGGACATGCTCAAGCCGGCGCTGAGCGTGCAGGAGTATCGCGACAAGTTCGCGAGGCTGCGCATCGACGCCGTCAACCACGCGCTCAAGGGCATTGCCGAGGACCGCGTGCGCTACCACCTGTGCTGGGGCTCCTGGCACGGGCCGCACACCCACGATCTGCCGTTCGAGCACATCGTCGAGCTGATGCTCCAAGTAAAGGCGCAGTGCTACTCGTTCGAGGCGGCGAACGTCCGCCACGAGCACGAGTGGAAGATGTGGCAGGACGTCAAGCTGCCCGACGGCAAGATTTTGCTGCCGGGCGTGGTGAGCCATTCCACCAATCTGGTCGAGCATCCCGAGCTCGTGGCCGAGCGCATCGTGCGCTTTGCCGGCGCCGTCGGCCGCGATAACGTCATCGCGGGCACCGACTGCGGCCTCGGCGGGCGCGTGCACGCGGAGATCGCCTGGGCCAAGCTCGGCGCGCTGGCCGAGGGCGCGCGGCTGGCGTCGAAGAGGCTGTGGCGCTGACGCTTGATGTGTCCCGGGCGCAGTGCAGCACAAAGCGAAGCGAAGTGCTGCACTGCAGACCCGGGACCGTTCCAAACTCGGAGGCTGTCGAACCAGCGTCTAT
>SHVN01000130.1 GCA_009694215.1 Xanthobacteraceae bacterium | reverse complement strand
TACCAAAGCCGTGGCAGCAAAGCAGATCAAAAACGGCTCAAGCGGTAGCCGATACCGCAGCGAGGCTGCGAACACCATATGGATGGTCGTGAAATAAGCCATCAGGATCAGGATCGGCCCGACGACAACAATTTCTCTTCGGTTGCTAAATTCGTTAGGCCCTCGATTCCATCCTCTTCATACAGGCGATGCCAAGTGCGGATGGTGTCGTCGTCCAGTAACAGGACCTTCGCGATCGCCTCGCAGCTTATCCCGTCGTCTAGCAACACCAGCGTTTTCACGGCAGGCCAGACGATGAGCAGCCGACCCGTTCCGAGCCAACTCGATCAGGTCTTGCCGCGATTCTCTGTCCAGGAACCCGGGCCGTATCATCCGTTCGGTAGAATCCGGATCGCGCCGCTTTGCAAGGGGGGTCTTCGGATTCTCGGAGAGCCAGGGTATACAATGGAAAAATATGCAGCGTGGGAGAAGCTAGGGCAGACGGTTGGTCGGGTACATCGCGGTGTTGGTCGGGTTCGGCTATTTAGTGCTCTATCAGGCCATCATCGAACCAAATCTGCCTTACCACAGTTTCGGTGCAGAAGATTTGTGGCAGCTTATGGTTGGCACGGGGATCGGAATGACTGGCCTCTTCGTGCTGGCATTTGGTGAACTGATTAAGGTGTTCGTGGACGTAGAACGAAACACAAGAAAGAATTGAGCCGGATCGTTGAGATAATATGAATTCCAATAGGCAGAGACGACTTTGCTACTGCAACATCTGATGCTGGCCGATGACCTCTTGGGGTATGCATCCTCAACCCGCATTCCCCGGATAGCGCTCTTATTTTTGCAACGCTCACGCTGATTCAGATATAGGCGCGCTACTTCTGAATGACGTTGGCCGCGATGTTGACGGTCACCGAGATAATGGCAGCGGTGAAGAAAAACGAGAGCGCCCCGTGCGCCACCGCCGTCCGCCGGATCGACTTGTGGGTGATTGCGACGTCCGAGACCTGAAACGTCATGCCGATGACGAAAGCGAAATAGATGAAGTCCTAGTAGTCGGGACTGCCGTCGCCGGGAAACTCGAGTCCGCTCTTGCGCAGGTGCTCGCCGTAGAATTCGTGAGCGTAGTGCAGGGCGAAGATGGTGTGCGTGAACGTCCAGGACAGCAGCACGGGGATGATCGCAAGCGCGACGTAGATCGCGTAGTTTGGGCTGGAGCGTTCGAGGGTTGCCAGCTCCGCGAAGATGGCGCCAAGGCTCGCGATCGCTGCCGCGACGGCGAGGAACAGGATGGCGACGCCGCCTTCGTCCTGGGCCGCCGCGTTGTCCTGTATCGCCGAAGCCGACGAGCAGCGTGTCATCACCACCGCCGCCGCGGCGAGGTAGATCAGCACGCCGGCGTCCCATCCGATCAGCGTGCGCGTGATCGCCGAGAGGCTTCCGGGTAGCACAAGCGCGGTGACGATCCCGAGCACGGCGGACATCAGCAGGCGGGCATGCGCCTTGCCGACCCGGAGGAGGTAGGCGGGGCGCTTGGCCTTCGTGCTCATCGGGATTGCGCTTTAAGCGCGCCGCTCGGCGACAAAATGCGCGGCGTCTTTCAGGATAGCGGCGTCGGCCCCGAACGGCTCGAGCGCACTCTCGGCGTCCTTCACGAGCTGCGCGAGGCGGGCGCGGGCGCCCGCCACGCCGAGCAGATCGACCAGCGTCGCCTTGCCGTGGGCGGCGTCCTTGCCGGCGGCCTTGCCGAGCGTGGCGGTATCGCCCTCGACGTCGAGCAGGTCGTCGGCGATCTGGAACGCCTGGCCGATCACTTGGCCGTAGCGGTTGACCTGATCGCGTTTTGCCTGCGGTGCATTGCCGAGGATCGCGCCGGCGGTGCAGCAGAACTTCAGGATCGCCCCGGTCTTCATCGCCTGCAGCGTGAGTACGTCTTTCTCGCCCTGCGGCGTGTTGTTCTTCCCGAACCGGCCTTCGGCCGCGAGGTCGAGCATCTGGCCGCCCACCATGCCGCCGAGGCCGGCAGCGCGAGCCAGTCCCGTCACCAGCGCGATGCGCACGGCGGCGTCGGGGTGGGTCTCGGGCCGTCCGAGGACATCGAAGGCGAAGGTCAGGAGACCGTCGCCGGCGAGGATCGCGGTCGCCTCGTCGAACTTCTTGTGCGCGGTCGGCCGGCCGCGCCGCAGGTCGTCGTCGTCCATGGCGGGCAGGTCGTCGTGAACCAGCGAATAGCAATGAACGAGCTCGATCGCGGCTCCGGCCATCAGCGCATGCTCGCGCTTCACGCCGAACAGCGCCGCGGTCTCGATGGTGAGGAACGGCCTCAGCCGCTTGCCGCCGCCGAGGCTGGCGTAGCGCATGGCCTCGACGACGCGATGGGGACGCGCGATCTCGCCCTCGACTGGGCCTGCGGTCTGCAGCCGGTCCAGCAGTTGCTCGGTCTCGGTGGCTGCGGCGTTGAGCCGGGCCGTAAACGAGGCGTCCGAGGCGGGATCGGTCTTTGGAGTTCCAACTTTGGCGGCGGTGCGCGACATGGGATGAATTGTGCTTAACTCGGCAGCAATGACAAGCTCTGGTTCGCCCCGCAAAGCGGCCTTTCGCCTGATTCGTTGGCTGATCGTGGCAGTCCTGGCCGTTCTGCTGCTGCCCTATCTGTTGACGCCGCTGTACCGGTTCGTCGATCCGCCCTCGACCCTCATGATCGCCCGCTGGGCGGTCGGCAAGCGGGTGGAGCGCACGGTCGTGCCGCTGGAGCGGATCGCGCCGGTGCTGGCGCGCTCGGTGATCGTGTCCGAGGACGGCCGGTTCTGCAGCCATCGCGGCGTCGATTGGGCCGAGATCCAGGCGTCGATCGAGGACGCCGAGGACATCACCGAGGCAAGGGGCGGCTCCACCATCACCCAGCAGACCGCCAAGAACCTGTTCCTGTGGCCGGGCCGCAGCTTCATCCGCAAGGGCCTGGAGTTCCCGTTGGCGCACTGGATCGATCTGGTGCTCCCCAAGCGCCGCGTGATGGAAATCTATCTCAACATCGCCGAATGGGGCCCGAACGGCGAATTCGGTGTGGAGGCCGGCGCCCGCCACGCGTTCAACAAGCCAGCCTCGCAACTGTCGGCTGGCGAGGCCACGCTGCTCGCCGCGATACTGCCGAACCCGAAGCGGCGCAGCGCCAAGCAGCCGCGGCCGGGCGTCCGGCGCATCGCCGGCACGGTCCAGGCGCGGGCGGCCCGCTCCGGCTCGATCGACGCCTGCTTAGGGTCCCGAAAAGGGGTCTAGCCTTGGCGGGGGGCTTCCTCTATAAGCCCGGCTTCCCGAAGGTTTTGACGGTCCGGCGCGCATCGCGCCGCGGTTTTTGAGGAGATTTAGCCATGGCCGTGCCAAAAAAGAAAACGTCGCCGTCGAGGCGGGGCATGCGCCGGTCGGCGGATGCGCTGAAGAAGCCGAGCTACATCGAGGACAAGGATTCCGGCGAGCTGCGGCGCCCGCACCACATCGATCTCAAGACCGGCATGTACAGGGGCCGCCAGGTCCTCAAGTCGAAAGCGGAAGCCTAATAGCGGAAGCCAGGTTGCTCGCACGCCCCCGGGGGAGGCTCGCCATGTACCTGATCGGTTTTCCGCTGCTGCTGATTCCGTTCGCGATCTACAACATGATTGCGTTCCTGACGTCGGGTCTGGGCTGGACCGCCAACGTCGCGACCATCCAGCTCATCTCCGGGCAGGCCTGGACCGTCACGCCCGAGGACATCATCCTGACGTTTTCGATCCTGCTGCTCGGCGTCGAGGTTATCAAGGCCGCCCGGATGGGCGTCCGCGGCCTCACCGATCACATCCTGTCGATGGTCCTGTTCATCGTCATGCTGGTCGAGTTCCTCCTGATCGCGCGGGCGGGAACGTCCACGTTCTTCATCCTGATGGTGATCTGCCTCGTCGATGTGATGGCGGGCTTCATCATCACCGCGCGGACAGCGCAGCGGGACATCCAGATCGATCGGACGATCGATCCCACCGTCTGAGCGTCCGCCCGTTGCTCCAGCGCCGGTCCTTTCCATGAGCCGCGATTTCCATCTGCCGGGCCGTTCGCCGGTGATCGTCGGCGAAGGTATGGCCGCTACCTCGCATCCGCTCGCGACGCTGGCCGCGCTCGACGCACTGCGCGCCGGCGGCAACGCGGCCGACGCGGCGATCACGGCGGTCGCGGTGCTGTGCGTGATCGAGCCGCACATGACCGGAATCGGCGGCGACTGCTTCGCGCTCATCGCCGAGGACGGCAAGCCTGTGTGGGGTTACAACGGCTGCGGCCGCTCCGGCGCCAGGGCCTCCACCGAGGCGCTGCTGGCCAAGGGCCTGCGCTTGATCGAAGCCACCTCGCCGCATGCGGTGAACGTGCCGGGCGCGATCGAAGCCTGGGACGCGATTCTCAATGCTCACGGCACGTTCGCGCTCGATCGCGCGCTGGCACCGGCCATCCGCTATGCCGAGCGCGGATTTCCGGTTGCGCAGCGCGTGGCGTCGGACTGGAAGGGCCTCACGGCCAAGCTCGGCAACAGCCCAGGTGCAACGAAGCACTACCTGTTCAATGGCGGCGCGCCGGAGGAGGGCGGCCTCGTTAAGCTGCCGGCGCTCGTCGCGACCTTGAGGGCCATCGCCAAGGACGGCCCGCGCGCCTTCTACGAAGGCCCGATCGCCGAGGACATGGCGTCGACGCTCGCGGCGGCGGGCTCGGTCCTCACCGCCGAGGACTTCGCGCGTCATCGCGGCGAGGCCGTGACGCCGATCTCAACCAATTATCGTGGCGTCGACCTCGTTGAAATCCCGCCTAACACGCAAGGGCTCACGGCGCTCATCACGCTCAACATTCTGGAGACATTCGATCTGTCGGCGCTTGAGCCGCTGGGGGCCGACCGCTTCCATCTGATGCTAGAGGCGGCCCGCATGGGCTTTGCGGTGCGCAACACCCATATCGCTGAGCCTTCGCGCATGCGGGTGTCTACGGCGGCGCTGAACGACAAGGCGTTCGCGAAAGCGCTCGCGGCGAAACTCGACCGAAGCAAGCGCGTGCCGCTTCCCACTGCGCCGGCACCGGGCAGCGACACCGTCTATCTCACCGTGGTCGACCGCGACCGCCGCGCGGTCTCGCTGAGCAACTCGCTCTACTCCGCGTTCGGCAGCGCGATCTGCACCGAGAAGACCGGCGTCATGTTCAACAACCGCGGCTCGGGCTTCGTGCTCGATCCCGGTCATCCGAACACGCTGGGCCCGAGCCAGCGCCCGATGCACACCATCATCCCAGCACTCGCTATGCGCGACGGCCGCTGCGACGTCAGTTTCGGCGTCATGGGCGCGCATTACCAGCCGATGGGTCACGTTCAGATGGTGCTCAATCTGTACGACTACGGCATGGACATTCAGAGCGCGATCGATGCGCCGCGTGCGTTCTTCGACGGCGAATCGACCGTGGTCGAGCGCGCCATGCCGGCGGCGACCGTCGAGGGCCTCAAGGCGCGGGGACATCGTGTCGTGACCGCGCCGACGCCGTGGGGCGGCGCGCAGGCGATCCGCATCGACTGGAAACGCGGTGTGCTGATCGGCGGCTCGGAGCCGCGCAAGGACGGCTGCGCGCTTGGTTACTAGAGCGTAACGCTATTCACTCGGATTTTTCGTTCAGCCTTTGCAATCTCTCAACCGTGGCGCGATAGGCCGCAATGATCTCGGCCGGATCGGCGCGGCGGTGCTCGCGCGTCTGCGGCAAGTGGCGCGCGGTCGCAATCAGTTGGGTGAGGAAGGTCGAAACTCGCTGGATCGCGCGGCGCGGATACGCGTCGGGCTTGTCCGCCGCGCTCGTGACCAGCGCGCGGCTTGAAGATGGTGAATCGGCTTGTGTCAGCATCGCGCGCTCCTGTCTCAACGCGGGACATCAACCGCCCCGCAAGGAAGAAATTGCAATCGCTGTGCCAGCAATGAGCGGGCCTGCGCGCGGTCCGGTTTGCCGTTTGTTTATGTGTTTCCGCTAGCTTCAGGTCAGTTCAGCGCCGCGGTGTCGCACGACGAGGCAACGCGGCTTTCCCGAAAAGGTTCATCCGTGACCCAAGATCGCGATACGCGCGCGCCCGGAAGCCGAACCGCCGTCGCGGCCCAGGTGCCGGACGTGCCTGCGCTTAAGCCCGCGCGCGCCACTGCGCGCGCCCGTCGAGGAGCAGGCCTTCAATCCGGCTGCGATCATGGCGTCAATCGGTGAGACACCCTATGAGTGGTCGATCGACAGCGACGTTCTCGCCTGGGGCGGAAATGCGACCGAGGTGCTGGCCGTCGGCAGCCTCGCGGCGATCTCAAGCGGGCGCAACTACGCCAAGCTCTTCGCGCCCGACGCCACGACCAGCCGCTTCGACGCGGTGATGAAGTCTTCGGCTCGCGATGAAGGTCCGGGCGTGCTCTATCAGGTGCAATACGCGCTGCATCCGGCCGGCGCGGAGAATGCGCTCTGGATCGAGGATATCGGCCGCTGGGTTGCCGGCGCGAACGGCAAGCCCGAGCGCGCGCACGGCATCGTCCGCGTCATCAACGACCGGCACGACCAGGAGGAGCGCCTCACCTACCTATCGCGCTTCGACGGTCTGACCGGCGAGATGAACCGCTTCCATCTCACCGAGGTACTGGAAGCCACGCTCAAGCAGGCGCTGGCGCAACGCAACTCCTGCGGCTTCATGCTGGTGGCGATCGATAATCTCGCGCGCATCAGCGAATCCTACGGCTTCGACGTCGCCGACGAGGCGATCGGCGCGGTGGCGAAGCGGCTGCGCGCCAAGATGCGCGGCGGCGATCAACTCGGCCGCTTCTCCGGCAACAAGTTCGGCGTCATCCTCAATAACTGCACGCCGGAGGACATCGAGAAGGCCGCCGAGCGCCTGGTCGCCGGCGTGCGCGACGACATCATCCGCACCGGCGCGGGTCCGGTCGCGGCCACCGTGACCATCGGCGGCGTCACCGCGCCGCGTCATGCCTCGAACGTGCAGGAAATCCTGGCGCGCGCGCAGGAGACGCTCGATCGCGCCAAGGCCAAGCGTCCCGGCTCGTACCAGATCTACCGCCCCAACGTCGAACGCGAGACGCTGCGGCGGGAGAATGTGCGCGCGGCCGACGAGATCGTGACCGCGCTCAACGAACGGCGCATCCTGCTGGCGTTCGAGCCCGTGGTCGAGACCGCCTCGCGCAAGCCGGCCTTCCATGAATGCCTGATGTGCATCCGCCGCTCCGACGGTGCGCTGGTGCCGGCGAGCGCGGTGGTGCCGGTCGCGGAGCGGCTTGGGCTCGTCCGCCTGCTCGATCATCGCGTGCTCGAGCTGCTGGTAAGCGAAATGTCGGCGGTGCCCGGCCTGATCGCCAGCGTCAATGTGGCGCCGGCGTCCACCACCGACCCGGACTGGTGGTCCACGCTAGGCGCGCTGCTGCGCGCGAACGCGGGCGTGGCGGAGCGGCTCATCGTCGAGATCACCGAGTCGGCTACGATCCACGATATCGACGACACCCGCGGGTTCGTCTCCTGCGTGAAGGACCTCGGCTGCCGGATCGCGATCGACGATTTCGGCTCGGGCTACACGTCGTTCCGCAACCTCCGCAAGCTCGGCGTCGACATCCTCAAGATCGACGGCGCCTTCGTGCAGAACCTGATGCGGACCGGCGACGACCACGCCTTCGTGCAGGCGCTGGTCGATCTCGCCAACAGGCTCGGGCTGAAGACCGTTGCCGAATGGGTGCAGGACGAGGACTCGGCGCAGCTGCTGGCAGAGTGGGGCTGCGACTATCTGCAGGGCGCGTTGATCGGGCTTGCCGCGGTCGAGCGGCCCTGGGGAGGCGCGGCGCCCGCCGACCGGCGCAAGACCGCCCGCGCCTGACGGCGGTATCGGCCGCTACTTGTCCTTGTCGCCGATGCGATCGATGCGCTTCTGCATCTCGTCGATCTGGCGCTTGAGATCGTCGATGTCACCGGGCGGCTTCGCTCCCTTGTCCCCTTCAGCGGCGCCCTCGCTCGGCTGACCCTGACGCGCGAAAGGGGCGAACATCGAAAATGTGCGCTCGAACATCTCCATGTTCAGGCGCACCTGCTCCTCGATCGCACCGAAACCGCCCATGCCGAATGCCGTCGAAGTCTGTTCGCGGAATTTGGCCTGTTCCTTGGTGAGCGAGTCGATCGACACTTCGAGGTAGCGCGGCACCATCATCTGCATGCTGTCGCCGTAGAAGCGGATCAACTGGCGCAGGAAGTTGATGGGAAGGAGGTTCTGGCCGCCCTCCTTGTTCTCCTGCTCGAAAATGATCTGGGTGAGCACCGAGCGGGTGATGTCCTCGTTGGTCTTGGCGTCATAGACCACGAAATCCTCGCCGGACTTCACCATGACGGCGAGGCCTTCGAGCGTCACATAGGTGCTGGTGCCGGTATTGTAGAGCCGCCGGTTGGCGTACTTCTTGATAGTGATCGGCTCGTCGGATTTGGCCATCGGACCTCACGCTTTCCCTACTTGCCCAACGCAAGGCTAAGCGGTTTCCTGACGCCCGGCCACTTAATTGTGCAGCGCCCGGACCCGCCGAGGCCCAGAAATCGGCGCAAAACAGGGGAATTCTTGCGCTGCGGCGAGAGCCGCATCATATGGACAGTGCAGGGTTTGACGGGCTATCGAAAAGGGTAAGGCCAGGGACACGGAGTATTTCAGATGAAAGACGACATCGTCATCGTTAGCGCGGCCCGCACGCCGGTGGGCGCCTTCAATGGCTCGCTTTCCAGTTTGCCGGCGCATGAATTGGGCAAAGCCGCGATCCAGGAGGCGCTTAAGCGCGCCGGCGTGGAGGGCGGCCGCGTTTCCGAGGTCATCATGGGCCAGATCCTGACCGCCGGTCAGGGGCAGAACCCGGCCCGCCAGGCGTCGATCGCAGCGGGTATCCCGGTCGAGAGCCCCGCGTGGGGCGTGAACCAGCTCTGCGGCTCCGGTCTGCGGGCGGTGGCGCTCGGCTACCAGGCGATCCTCAACGGCGACAGCGACATCGTGGTCGCCGGCGGCCAGGAATCGATGAGCCAGGCGCCGCACTGCCAGCATCTGCGCAACGGCGTGAAGATGGGCAGCTTCGAGTTTGTCGACACCATGATCAGGGACGGCCTGTGGGATGCCTTCAACGGCTACCACATGGGCACGACCGCCGATAACGTCGCCAAGAAGTGGCAGATCACCCGCGCGCAGCAGGACGAGTTCGCGGTCAAGTCGCAGAATAAGGCCGAGGCCGCGATGAAGGCCGGCAAGTTCAAGGACGAAATCGCGCCGGTCACGATCAAGTCGCGCAAGGGCGACATCGTGGTGGACACCGACGAGTATCCGAAGGCCGGTGTGACGCTGGATGCGATCGCTAAGCTGCGGCCCGCCTTCGACAAGGAAGGCACCGTGACCGCGGCCAACGCGTCGGGCATCAATGACGGTGCGGCGGTGGTCGTGCTGATGAAGGCCTCCGAGGCGGCCAGGCTCGGCAAGACGCCGCTCGCGCGCATCGTGTCCTGGGCGCATGCCGGCGTCGATCCGGCGATCATGGGCACCGGACCGATCCCGGCCTCGCGCGCGGCGCTGCAGAAGGCCGGCTGGAAGGTCGAGGATCTCGATCTGGTCGAGGCCAACGAAGCGTTCGCGGCGCAGGCCTGCGCGGTCAACAAGGACCTCGGCTGGGACACAGCCAAGGTCAACGTCAACGGCGGCGCCATAGCCATCGGCCATCCGATCGGTGCGTCGGGCGCGCGCGTGCTGACCACGCTGCTCTACGAAATGGGCAAGCGCAATTCCAAGAAGGGCCTTGCCACGCTCTGCATCGGCGGCGGCATGGGCATCGCCATGTGCGTGGAGCGCGGCTAGGCCGCCGGGATCTGCTATTCGAGTTGAAGGCGGACCTGGCGGATATCGGATTGTATGAATTAACTCGCAACCATCCGGACAATGCCCGTCATGATCATTGAGGGATGCTAGCGGTCCATCAGATCAAGCTTGTCTAAGGAATGCAGCCATGGGTCGCTCGAACCCCCTCGCCGGATCACGCCCGAGCCGCTCGGCGTCGTTCACATCCTCGTATCCGGCAAGCCGACCAAACACAGACTGCCTCAGCATTCCGATCAGATCGTGCCGACCGTTCCTGCCCGTGCGTCCATCAGCCAGAGTTTGCCCCGCGATGACCATCAGGCCGAGCACGTCATCCAGTTCCCGGAACGGCAGCAGACCAGCATCGGAGGTGACGCTGGAA
>SHVN01000011.1 GCA_009694215.1 Xanthobacteraceae bacterium | reverse complement strand
GCGAAGCACCATCATCGCGGTCGATGGCGTAACAACCGGGTTGAGAACTCGCATCAGCCAACCCGACGAAGGGAACGCAAGATGCAGGGGTTCAAAAGTCGGGGATCAGCCCAGCGATTTCTCTCGACCCACGCAGCTGTCTACAACACCTTCAACGTCCAGCGAGACCTGACATCCGCCCAAACGCACCGAGGCTTTCGCACCGCGGCGATGGAGACGTGGCGGACGGTGGTAGCGGCCGCCTGAGAATATGGCGACCAAAGGCTCTTCGCGTTCTTCGTTCGGCAACGTGACAAAGCCAATGGCGGCCTTCATGATGCCTTCAATCTCACCGAAAAGGTGGTTTCGGTTTTGCAAGGTGGTGCGGATGAGCAGGTGCTCGATCGGTACGAGCGGCAGCGCCGCCCGATTGCCGAGGAAGAAATCATCCAGCAGGCGCACCGCAACCGGACCCGGATGCAAGAGCGGGACCCGGAGCGGCGTCGCGACATGCTGAAGGACTTGCAGCGAACGATTGACGACCTGGCGCTGCTGAAGGCTTATCTGATGAAATCCTCGATGATTGACGGGTTGCGTCGCGCCGCGGCAACGGCATAGAAAGACGACAAGTGATGATGGGTAGGATTGTCGGATTGAAGCGCGCGCGGAAAACGCTGGGTGCACTAGTGATTCTCGCTGTGTTTGGGGGCAACTCCGCCCAGGCGCAGTCGGACTATCCGTCGCGCGCGATCACGCTGCTGGTTCCGTTCGCGGCGGGCGGCAGTTCGGATGTCGTGATGCGGCTCGTGAGCGCTAAGGTTGTTGAAAGCGTAAAACAGACCATCATCATCGAAAATCGGCCCGGTGGCGGCGGCAACGTCGCGGCGATGGCACTCAAGAATGCGCCGCCCGACGGCTATACGCTGATGATGGGACATACCGGAACCCACGCCATCAACGCCACGCTTTATCCCGACCTGAAGTTCGATCCGATCAAGGATTTTCAACCGATCACGGCGCTGATCTCGTTCAACAACATCCTGATTGTTCCCGAAGCGAGTCCGGCGAAGACGGCGGCCGAACTGGTGGCATTTGCGAAATCCAAGCCCGATGGCCTGACCTATGCCTCGCAAGGCGTCGGCGCCGGAGGACACCTGCTGGGCGTCATCCTGGCCAAGCAAACCGGCATCAAGCTTGTTCATGTGCCCTACCGCGGCGTGGCGCCGGCGGTGACCGACATGGTGGCGGGGCGCGTCGATATGATGTTCTCGTCCTATCTCACATCCTCGCCGCACATTGAAAGCGGCAAGCTCCGCATGCTGGCCATCGCAGGAGCGCGGCGGCATGCGCAGATTCCGGACGTGCCGACCATGGCCGAGGCAGGCTTCCCCGGCGTCGAAATGGAGCAATGGTTTGGTCTGTTCGCTCCGGCCGGCACGCCGGACCCAATCGTGCGGCGGCTCAACCGCGAGTTCGTCGCGGTGCTGCAAAGCGATGAAGTGAACAAGACGCTGCTGCCGCAGGGCTCCATCATCATTCCTGGAACGCCTGAAGATCTAGCCGCCCGGATTGCGCGCGACGTCGTCGCGCTCGGCAGGGTAGTCAAGAATTCCGGCGCCACACCCACAGAGTAGCATGTCGCTCGAATACGCCTCGCGAGGCCTGGTCGGCATGCTGACGCCGCAGGCCAACATCACGGTGGAGCCGGAGTTCAGCCTGCTCTGGCCGCCGCGCGTCGCCATGATCAACGCGCGGCTGATGAGCGACAAGCCCGCGATGGATGCGCGGCTGATCGACTATTTTGCCAACTACGGCGGAGCGCTGCGGCAGTTCGCCAATGCCCCGCTGAAGGCCGCAGCGGCGGCCTGCACTGGCGCATCCTATCTGGCGGGACGAGAGCGTGAGGCGAGCCTGGTGGAGGAGCTCCAGGCGCGCCACGGCTTTGCCTTCATCACCGCGGCCACGGCCGTGGTCGATGCACTGACGGTATTGAAGGCGCGGCGGATTGGCCTGGTCTCGCCCTATCCAGCCGGGCTCAATGAGGCGAGCGTCGCCTATTGGCGCAGTCACGGATTTGACCCGGTCGAGATCGCCAGCGTGTTCAACACCGAAAGCGCGTTTCACCCGATCTACAGCCTCGAAGGATCGGCAGCGACGAAGGCGCTGCGTTCGCTCGAAGGCAAGTCGCTTGATGCGATCGTCATGCTGGGGACCGGTATGCCGACTCTGGCGCCGATCGCGGAAACGATCAAATGGTCCGGGGCGCCGGCGATGTCGTGTAATCTCTGCCTCGCCTGGCGGGTGGTCGAGGCGCTGGACGGGAACGTGCCGAGCGCCGCGACGCTGAAGCCTTGGCTACGCGGAGAAGGTTGGGTCGGCCGCCTCAAGGCGCAGATGCAACTCTAGTCCGCGGCAAGTCCGCCTATCACTCCAGCTGCAACGGCTCCACCGTTGCCACCCGCCTGCACCGGCTGTGTTACAGAGATAACGCTAATGGCGGCAGTTGTCGCGCAAACAATCAAAGTCCGTTTGATGAAACGCCTCCTTCGTAGGAAGATCAGCTAATTCCTAAATAGCATGCTTCCCGATGGGCTTCAAAGAATCCTGTTCCATCAAGTCCGTTTGGTTCAACGATTTCAGAATCTCTAATTCGCGGTCGATCTGGAGGGCTGAACATGTATCGAATGATGGTGGCGGACTACGATTCGCCATCGTATTTCGTGGCGATAGCTGCAGTGAAACTTGGATTCTTCAAAAAGGAAGGCGTAGATGTTGAGTTCATTGCGGAGTATGGCGCAAAACACGGTCCAGAGCGACTTCGCGACGGTTACATCCATTTCTTTGGTGGTCCGGCGTTCGCGGCAACGCGTGCGTTTCCGGCGTGGAAGGGTGTGAGACTAGTTGCAGCGCTGGCACAGCACTCCTATTGGTTCATGGGCGTGCGCAAGGACATCAATATTCGCCGCGGTGACATCAAGGCGCTCAAGGGGCTGCGGATTTCATCATCGTTCGCTTTTCCACGGACGGCGCTGCGACACATGTTGATCCAGGCGGGAATGGACGTCGATCACGATGAGGTTCGCATTGTCGAAAGTTTGCCCTCAAAGTCAGAGACACACAGTCTCGATGGGTTAAGAGCATTGCAGGAAAACCTCGCTGATGGCTTCTGGGGTAACGGCATGCGGCTGGCTCTCGCAGAGAAAGCGGGCATCGCCAAGTTGCATCTCGATCTACGCCGCGGCGACGGTCCGCCGGACGCGCGGCATTACAATTTTGCCGCACTAACAGTAACCGAAAAGCTGATCGAGAAAGAGCCTGAGGTTGCTGCCGCTGCAGTCCGTGCCATTGTCGCAACGCAAAAGGCACTGAAGGCCGACCCTGCGCTGGCGAAAAAAGTGGGCGATGAACTGTTTCCTGGCGAGGAAGCGGACATGATCCCAATCTTGGTCGGCCGAGATGCGCCGTTCTATGACGCGACGATTACGTCTGAGGCCGTTGATGGCTTGAACAAATTCGCAATTGCCAATGGCCTGCTGGAAAGGCCGCTAGCTTATGAACAGATAGCAGCTGACCAATTCAAGGATATTTGGAGGATTTGAGATTTCCAACTCTATCTTTGTATGCTTCAGCATCCGCTACGACTGATAAGGAAATGTCGTTTCCTCAACACCTTTCGAAACGGCCTCTTAGAGTCTGTCCGGGAACATCAAGCGGGATTACAAAGTATCCGGAGCATGAGGCGGATTGACGCGAGGCGCAAGAACGCCCGCGCCTTGCGATTGAGGATCTCGCAATCCTTGGCAAGCCTTCGGAACCGGTTGAGCCAAGCAATGGTGCGCTCGACGACCCAACGGCGCGGCAACACCACAAACCCTTTAGCCTGATCGGCGCGCTTGATGATGTCAGTTTTGAGCTGCGGCAGGATTCTCGCAAGCGCCTTCTTAAATTCCGGCCACAGATCATCGAGGCCGCAATGGTGGGAAGCGATGGCGTCGTCGGCGGCTTCGCCGCGCTCGATGGCAAGGTGGCGTTGAACCGGGCCATCGTTCAGATCGAAGGGGCCGCCTCGATCCTCGACATCGCAACGCTGTGCAAGGCCGCCGAGCGGAGCGCAACCTTCCGCACGACGCTGATCCGGCACGAGTAGACGCTGTTCGCGCAGGCGCAGCAGTCCGCCGCCTGCAACGCCTCGCACACCGTCGAGGCCCGCCTGTCGCGCTGGCTCTTGCGGTCGCGGGATCTGGCCGGCGACAACACGCTGCTGCTGACCCAGGAGTTCGTCGCGCAGATGCTGGGCGTGCGGCGGACCAGCGTGTCGCTGGTTGCCAACACGCTGCAGAGCGCGGGCCTGATCCGTTACCGCCGGGGGCGGATCGAAATCGCCGATCTGGAGGGTCTGCGGTCGGCGTCCTACGAGTGCTACGGCCGGGTCAAGGCGCACTACGACCGGCTCCTGGCGGGCGGAACGAAATAGATTAAGGTCCGATTGCGCCTGCGCTAGCCGGCGGCCTTGATCGCCTGAAGATGCTCGTTCAACACCGCGGGCATTTAGCCTTTCCCCAGGCCCCGCGTGATCAGGCGCGCGAGACGGTCGGAAAAGCCCTTGGCGTCGTTCGGCCGCTCGCCGTCGAGCACGCGCGCCTCGTCGTAGAGCAGGTGCGCGGCGTCCTCCTTGAAGGATTTTTCGTCGTCGCCCAAGGCCGCGAGCGCGGCAACGAGGCTATGGCGCGGGTTGATCTCGAGGATGGGCTTTGCCGCCGAAATGACCCGGCCCGACCCCTGCAGCAGCTTTTCCAGCGCACGGTCCGGGCCGTGCTCGGAGGCGACGAGACAGACCGCGCTGTCGGTGAGCCGGTCGGACGCGCGAACGTCGGATACCGCGTCGCCGAGCGTCAGCTTCACGAAGGCGATGAAGCCGGAGACCGCTTCGTTGGTTTCCGGCTTGGCTTCGTCCTTGGTGTCGAGCAGAGGGATTTCCGCGAGGTCGGCCGCGCCCTGCGTCACGGAACGGAACTTCTTGCCGGTGAACGACGGCGCGGAGGTGACCCACATGCTGTCGACCATGTCGGCGAGCAGCAGGATTTCGATGCCGCGGGCGCGAAAACCCTCGAGCTGTGGGGAGTGTTCCAGCCGGGCCAGGTCGTCGCCGACGATATAGTAGATCGCGGTCTGGCTGGGCTTGAGCGCCGCGACATAGTCCTTGAGGCTGCGCCGCGCCTCGGCGGAGGCCGTGGTGCGGAAACGCGCGAGCTTGAGCAGCGTGTCGCGCCGCTCGTAGTCCTCGTAGATGCCTTCCTTGAGTACGGCGCCGAACACGTCCCAGATTTTGCCGTAGGCCTCGGCGTTGCTCTCGGCGAGCTTTTCCAGGTCGGCCAGGACGCGGCCGGTGACGCTCTTCTTGATGGCGCCGAGGATGGGGCTCGACTGGATCATCTCCCGCGACAGGCTGAGCGGCAGGTCGGCGGAATCCACAAGCCCGCGCACGAAGCGCAGATACCGCGGCAGGATTTCGGCGTCGTCGGTGATGAATACGCGCTTGACGTAGAGCTTCATCCGCCCTTTCCGCTCGGCGTCGTAGAGGTCGAACGGCCGGGTGCCGGGGACGAAGGCGAGCGCGGTGAACTCGTGGCGGCCCTCGGCGCGGAAATGCACGGTCAGCGCCGGCTCGTCGAAGGCGCCGGCGACGGTGCGGTAGAAGTCGGTGTAGTCCTCGGGCTTGATGTCGGCGCGCGGCTTGGTCCAGAGCGCGGCGCCGTCGGCGAGTTCGTCCGGCTCCGCGCCCGGCTTCTCGATGATCGCGATCGGCACTGGAACGTGGCCGGAGTTGGCCTTGACGATGCGCTCGATGGTGAATCGCTCGGTGTATGACTTTGCGTCCTCCATGATTTGCAGGATGACGCGGGTGCCGCGCGCCGGCGCATCGTCGGTGGCGGCGGGCTCGACCGTATAGGTGCCCTTGCCGTCGGAGGACCAGCGCCATGCCTCGCCGGAGCCGGCGCGGCGGGAGACGACATCGACCTTTTCGGCGACCATGAAGGCCGAGTAGAAGCCGACGCCGAACTGCCCGATCAGGGTTGCGCCTTCGCCGGCCTTTTTCGCCTCGATCCGCTCCATGAATGCCTTGGTCCCGGAGCGCGCGATGGTGCCCAGCGCCTCGACCATCTCGTCGTGGCTCATGCCGATGCCGTTGTCCTCGATGGTGAGCCGCTTCGCGTCGGCATCGATTGCGATGGTGATGCGCGCCTTGGAATCCTCGCCGAGCAGTTTGGGCGCGGCGATGGCCTCATAGCGCAGCCGTTCGCAGGCGTCGGCGGCGTTCGAGATCAGCTCGCGCAGGAATACGTCCTTGTCGGAATAGACCGAGTGCACCATCAGGTGCAGCAGGCGGGAGACGTCGGCCTCGAAGGCGCGGCTTTCGGGTTTGGTGTCGGCAGCGGTGGTCATGGCGGGTCCGTATCTCCAGCGATTTCAACGCGGCACCAGATGGCGAGCAAGCCGCGGCAGTTCAAGGCCCGCCCGCCGTCCGCCCGGCGGGCGGAGCGCCTGACCGTAACATACTGTTTCCATATCATGTTTTTCGGGCGTGTAACGTTTCACACACCACGCACGTCTCCTCTCCAACGCTGTGACGTTTCACACTTCAGCCATCCGGGTGAATCGCCCATCTTCGGGACAACAAGGGAGACGGTCATGCCCCACCATTTCGACAAGAACCCCACAGAATTCTTCTCGGTCGTCGGCGCCCCCTATATCCGCGAGCATCACAATGAAACCGACCCCATCCGATCCCAGCCGTTCGGCCTGAGATCTGCCGTCGCGCTGGTGTTCTGCACCGTCGCGCTTGGCGTCATGCTGTCGGCGGCCAGCGGCTTCGCCAAGCTGGTCGAGGTCGCGCAGCACATCGGGAAATAACAGGTCGGCCGGGCGGCCGCTCCAACCCGTCGTTTCAGTCGCCTTCAAGCATTTGCATGAGCTTGGGGACGTTGGTGAGAACGAACGCTCCCCGGCGCTTGGTCAGCATCCCCGAACGCTCGAGCGCCTTCAGCTCGCGCGCCACCATCTCCCGCCGCGTGCTCACGCGCGAGGCGATGTCGGAATGAACCGGCGGCGGCGAGATCACGGCCTGGCGCTTGTCGATGGCGTCTGGCCGCGAGCGCCGCAACAGCTCGGCGTAGATCCTGTGCCGGACATCCATCGAGCTGAATTCGTTGACGCGCTGGTCGAGCGCGCGGATGCGCGCGACGAGCTGCCGGAGCAGCTGCTCGCTGACGTCGGGATATTTGTTGATGATCTCGCGAAACACCGGCGCCGGCATGCGGGCGATGGTGGCGTCGGTGATGGCGAGAATGCCGGCCGAGCGGGGCTGCCCATCGATCGCCGCCATCTCGCCGAAATAGCCGCCGGCCTCGATGTCGTCCAATATGACCTCGCGGTCGGGTGTCGGCGTGATCAGCACCCGCACGACCCCGCTGGTCAGGAAGTAGATATCGGTGCCGATGTCATTCTGCTCGAGTAGCCATTCCTTGGGTCGGGCGTGACGCCACTGGCAGCGGCGCTCGAAGGTTTCGCGGTCCTTGCGGTCGAGCGCGTGCAAGAGACCGATCTTCTCCAGCGTCTCGTGCACTTTTGGTGGCATCGGACATCCCCTGCACCCTTTATTACACCGATATCGGGCGAGCCGATATGCTGTGCAGGCCGGTTCTGGCGAAAATCGCAGGCCGGCGGGGGCGGTCCGGTGGCTTTTGCAGATGGCATTCATGCTCTAACAATGGCTGATGGACGCGATCGTCATCGGCGGGGGAATCGGCGGGCTCACTCTCGCGCTGGCACTGCATGCCTCGGGCACGGCGCGCCGCATCCGCGTGTTCGAGAGCGCCGCTGAGATGCGGGCGCTGGGCATCGGCATCAATATCGGCGCGCATGCGATGAAGGAGCTGAGCGCGCTCGGCCTCGAGGATGCGCTGGTCGCGACCTCCTGCCAGCCGCAGGACTACGCCTTCTTCACGCGCCACGGCCAGTTCGTCTATCGCGAGCCGTTCGGCAAGGCGGCGGGCCACCAGTGGCCGCACATTTCGCTGTTGCGCCCCGACCTGCAGCGCGTGCTGCTGGGCGCCGTGCGCGAGCGGATAGGGCCGGAGAATTTCATCACCGGGCATCGCTGCACGGGCGTGGAGCAGAGCGGCGACCGCGTCACCGCGCATTTCGCCGATCCCGACGGCAGGGCGCTGCCGTCGCAGCAGGGCGACGTGCTGATCGCCTGCGACGGCATCCACTCGGCCGTTCGCACGCAGTTCTATCCCGACGAGGGGCCCTTCAAGTTCCGCGGCTTTAATTTGTGGCGCGGCGTGACGGTGCATAAGCCGTTCCTGACCGGGGCCAGCATCGCCCGCATCGGCGCGCGCCATGCGACCATGATCATCTATCCGCTGCGCAAGAACTACGACGGCAAGGGCAACCTGCTGCTCAACTGGGTCTGCGAGATCGAGCGCGAGGTGGCGGTGCCGGTCGACTGGAACAAGCCGGGGCGGCTCGAGGACTTCTTCCCGACCTATCGGGACTGGGTGTTTGACTGGATGGACGTGCCGGCGCTCATTCGCAATGCGGAGCAGATCCTGTCCTATCCGATGGTGGATCGCGACCCGCTGCCACGCTGGAGTTTCGGGCGCGTGACTTTGCTGGGCGACGCCGCGCATCCGATGTATCCGCAGGGCGGCAACGGCGGCGCGCAGGCGATCCTCGATGCCGCGACGCTCGCGCGGTTGTTCAAGAGCGAGCCCGGCCCGTTCGCGGCGCTGAAGGCCTACGAGGACGCGCGGCTGCCGCCGACCAGCAGGATCGTGGTGCAGAACCGCACCGCGCCGCCGAATGTCATCGTCGACACCGTCGAGCAGCGCACCGGGGACAAGCGTTTCGAGCGGCTGGAAGACGTCATCAGCCAGGATGAAATGAAGGCGATCTTCGAGAGCTACCAGAAGGTCGCGGGCTATCATGTGCAACAGGTTTCAAGACCACAGGGGTGAGGCAATGGCAGATACGGCACCGTCGATGAAGCTCACGTTCGAAGGGGCGCAGAAGCTCCTCAGCGCAGCGATTGCAAAAGCGACGGAGATGAATGTGCCGCAGTGCATCTGCATCGTCGATTCCGGCGGGCATCTCCTGACCATGGGCCGGATGGACGGGGCGTTCGCGCTCTCCATCGAGACCGCGCTGCGCAAAGCCAAGACCGCGGCCGCCTACGGCATTCCGACTGGCGGCATTTCGCCCGCCCTTGAGATCAAGCTTGCGCTCGGCACCGACGGCCAGCGCATCAATCTGCTCGGGGGATTGCCGGTGATCGTGGACGGCCACGTCATCGGCGCAATCGGGATAGGCTCAGGCACCGGCGAACAGGACCGGGAGATCGCCGAGGCCGCGCTCGGGGCGATTTCGGGGGCGAAGCGATTCACCTTCTGAAGTTCAGGCGCGTTGCTCCGCCACGACTGGATATTCGATTGCGCGGTTTCCGCATTTGAAGATCAGATGATCGGCCGGCTGTTGCCGGTGAATCTGCTTCAGGATCTTCTGGCTCGTACACATGGGGCAGGGCGGCGCTTTCGGCTCGGCCTTCTGTTGTTCGAACATGCGGCGGCTCCTCTGCTTGCGCGCAGAATGGGTTCTCTCGACGCTGGATGGGATTGGTGAGCGGAATGCTCGGCGTTCGAAGACAACGCCGGCGTCAAAATTCAGTGCCGTCAGCTTGCATTACAATGTTGTGAAGCGCTGAAGGGAACCCGCTTTTCGCCAGCGAAAACGGGCATTTCTTGCATGCCGCTCACTTGAGGAGCGAATTCCCCGCCGCAAAGACAGGCAACTATCAACCAGCCGCGAGCGCCCGCTTCACCATCGCCAGCAGCGGGGCGACGTCATAGTCGTTGTAATAGCTGGCGCCGACGCGCACCGGGTCGCCGGCGTAGTAGCGCTCGTAGTGCAGCATGCGCTGGCCGAACTGCGTGCCGGTGGCGTCCCAGGCAAGCTTGAAGGTGCGGATGCGCTCCTCGGCTCCGGCGTTCGCGCCCTTGTAGTAACGAGCGATGTCAGGGCCGATCTCCGAGCGCAGATCGGCTTCGGTCGGGCTGACGAGAAGTCCGCCGCCGGCCAGCGTCTGGGTGACCTGAACCATGCGCTCGTACCACTTGGGCAGGTGATAACGCAGCGCCTGCAGCGGCGCGTAGGCCGGACGGATTGCGCCTCCGGCGGTCGGCTCGGCCTTCTGCTCGCCGAGCATGATCGCCGCCTCGATGAGCTGCAGATAACCCAGACATTCGCCAAGCTGCTCCTGCACATGCAGGAAGGTGTCGGACTTCACCGCCCGGGTCAGCGCGACGGCGATGCCGGCGATCAACTGGCACTTGGCGAGGCCGCGGACCGCGGTCTGGTGGCCGGTGAAGTTGCGGATGCTGGCCTGCGCGAACAGCGCGTTGCCCATCTTCACGTCGCCGTAGAGAAACACCCGGTCCCAGGGGATCAGCACATCGTCGAACACGCAGACCGCGTCGGGCTCCTCGAAGCGCGCGCCGAGCGGATGGTCCCAGGCCGACTGCGTTCCGTCGTCGAACGGCTCGCGGCAGATGAAGCGCAGCCCCTTGGTGGCGCAGGGGATGCCGAAGGCGAGCACATGGCGCTCGTCGCCGTCGCGGATGCCGGGCTGCGGATAGACCAGCAGCTCGTCGGCGGTTGGGCCGTGTGTGGCGAGCATCTTCGCCCCGCGCACGATCAGGCCGTCCTTGGTTTTCTCGACGACGCCGAGATGGGCGAACGGGTCGCCGTGCTGGTGCGAAGCCTTGGAGCGGTCGGTCTGCGGGTTGACGATGGCGTGGGTGGCGAACAGATCGCGCTCGCGGCAGTATTTGTAATAGTTGCGGACGTTGTCGGCGAAGCGGGCGCCGCGCTGGCCAAAAAACTCGGCGCTGTCGTTCCAGGCCATCAGCGTCGTGTTGAGAAAATCTGGCGAGCGGCCGAGCATGCCGAAGCTCGCTTCGGCCCAGACCTTCATCGCAAGCCTGCGCTTGACGAGATCGGCCTGGCTGCGCGGAGTGAGGAACGCGGCGCCATAGGGCTCAGCCCCGCCGGCGTCCCGACAGGTCATCGCTTCGCGGTGCTCGGACGACGTCTGAAGGTCGTAGAGCATCGCGACCGCCTGCACCGGCCGCGCGAACACCGGATCGGCGGCGACGTCATCCACCCGACGGCCGGCGATCCAGACCTCGCGCGGGGCGCAGCGCAGGCCGTCGATGAATTCAGCTCCGCTCCGCACCGGCATACCAGCGACTCCCCAGAGCACGACGTTTGCGTGTAGCCTTATGTTCGCAGTCTAATATGCACGGGGCAGCATCCGAGGGTAGGGGTTATCCGTGCGCTGCGATGGAGAGCTTCGATGAGGAAATGGATCGCCGCTGCAACGCTCGCTGGCATCGCTGCGGGTGTCGCAACCGCCAACGCGCAATCCTATCCGTCGCGTCCGGTCAGCATGATCGCGCCGTTCCCGGCCGGGGGGCCCGCCGACAGCATCGCCCGCGTCATCGCCGAGCCGATGCGCGAGGCGCTGGGCCAGCCGGTGGTGATCGAGAACGTGCCCGGGGCGGGCGGCAATCTCGGCATCGGCCGCCTCGCGCGCGCGGAGCCCGACGGCTACACCATCGGCATCGGTCAGTGGAGCACCCATGTGGTCAATCCGGTGACCTATACGCTGCCCTACAACGTGCAGGCTGATTTCGAGCCGATCGCGCTGCTCACCATCACGCCGCAGCTTATCATCGCGCGCAAGGATTTCCCGGCGAAGGATCTCAAGGAGATGATCGCCTGGCTCAAGGCCCATCCGGACCAGGCGACCGCAGGAACCGTGGGCGCCGCGGGCGGCGCGCAGGTCTCGGCGGTCTATTTCCAGAAGGAAACCGGCACGAGCTTCCGCTTCGTGCCCTACCGCGGCGGCGGGCCCGCGGTGCAGGATCTGGCGGTCGGGCAGCTCGATCTGATGTTCGACCAGGCTGCGAATGCGCTGGGTCTCGTGCGCGCCGGATCGGTGAAGGCTTATACAGTGATGTCGAAGACGCGCTGGGCGGCGCTGCCGGACGTGCCCTCGATCGACGAGGCGGGCGCATCGGGGCTCTACGTTGCCTATTGGCACGCGCTCTGGGCGCCCAAGGGCACGCCCAAGGAGGTTATCGTCAAGCTCAACGCCGCGGTGGCGCGCTCGCTCGCGGACCCGGCCGTCGGCAAGCGGCTGTCGGACGTCGGCCACGATGTCATGCCGGCCGACCAGCGGACGCCTGAGGCGCTCGCCGCCTACCACAAGGCCGAGATCGACAAGTGGTGGCCGATCATCCGCGCTTCGGGATTGAAGGCGCAGTAGGGAGTGCGACCATGGCGAAGATCACGCGGACCAATCCGAAAAATATCTCCAAGCCGTTTTCCAACTACGCCCATGTGGTGACGGTCGAGGGAGCAAAGAAGCTCGTGTTCTGCGCCGGCCAGGTCGCCGCCGACGTGGACGGCACGGTGCTGCCGCCGGACGATTTTAAGGCGCAGACCAAGATGGTGATGAAGAACCTCAAGAACGCGCTGGCCGCCGGCGGTGCCAAGCTCTCCGATGTCACCAAGGTGACGATCTACATCTGCAACCCGCACGACGTGCCGAAGGCGCGCGGCATCCTGCACGACTATTTCGGCAAGCATCCGCCGGGCAGCACGCTGTGCATCCTGCGGGGGCTCGCGAACCCGAACTTTCTTCTGGAGATCGAGGCGATCGCCGCGGTGTGATGTCGGCGGCGGTGCTTGCACCCGCGGCTGTCACGCCCCGCGCATGCGGGGCATCCAGTCATCGCGAGAGAGTCTGATGTTTACCGGATCGCCCGCCTTCGCGGGCGATGACAGCAGAGAACTACGATGCTGGCCGAAAATTATTTCGGCGTGGCGTAGGCCGCGCGGACCTTTTCGAGAATCTCGGACGAGATCGCGGCGACTTCGACGACGAGCTTTTGCAGCTCCTCGCCCGGCAGCGGGCCGATGGTGAGCTTGGTGCGCTCCGCCTCGGCCAGAAATTCCGGATCCTTCATCGTGGCGTCGAAGGCGCGGCGGAGCGCGTCGACGCGGTCCTGCGGGACTCCCGGCGCGGTGAAAAACGCGGTGCCGATCTCGGCGGCGTTGACCACGGCGCTGAGCACCTTGCGCTCCTCGTCGTTGCGCGCAAGCTCGACCACGGTCGGAACGCCCTGTAATTCCGGGTGTTTCTTGAGCGAGAACTGCACGATCACGTTGATCTTCTTCTCCGGCCGCCAGTCCGGATGCGCGACCTTCACGGCGGTCCACGACGTCGAATGACCCTCGACCTCGCCGCGCTCGACCGCGAGCTGGGCCTCGTTCGAGCCCTTGTAGCCCATGATCAGCTTGAACCTGGTGCCGAGCACGTTGTTCATCACGGTCGGATAGATCGACACGGTGGAGCCCACTCCGGTGCCGGACAATTTCGATTCGATCCTCAGCGCGTCGGCCACCGACTTCACCGGCGAGGTGTGCCACAGGAACACCATGTTGATCAGCGAGTCGATGCGGCCGATCCAGTTCAGCTCGGCGGTCTTGAAGCGCACCCCTTGCGTGCCGAGCTTCTCGTCGAGCGGCGCGGTCGGCGCGCCGATGCCGATCACCGTGCCGTCCTTCGGCGCGACGCCGTAGACATAGGCGAGCGTCAGGAAGGAGCCTGCGCCGGGCCGGTTCTGCGGCACGACCGTCGGATTGCCGGGAATGTGCTTGCCGAGATGGCGGGTGAGGAGCCGCGCGTAGACGTCGTTGCTGCCGGCCGGCGGATAGCCGATGGCGAGCTCGATCTGCTTGCCCTTGTAGAACTGCTCCGGCGTTTGCGCAGCCGCCGGCGCGCTCGCGATGGCGATTGCGGCGGCGAGTCCCGCGCTGCGAACGATTGTCATGGTGTTTCCCCTCGATCCCATCATGCCGCAGGTTGCGCGCGCTCGCCCTGCGGCAAGCCATCGCGCCGTCGGCCGCTATCATAGCTTATTCGGGGATCGCCGATGAAGGGGGCGTCAGCTTGCCTGACGGACCATCGGTTTTGGCCGCCGCTCGGTCTGCCGTTCGTCGAGTCGCGCTTCGGTGCTGCTCCAGACATGTTCGGCGGCGCAGTACGGGCAGAAGATGCG
Source organism: Xanthobacteraceae bacterium (assembly GCA_009694215.1). GTDB lineage: Bacteria > Pseudomonadota > Alphaproteobacteria > Rhizobiales > Xanthobacteraceae > Z2-YC6860. The sequence goes on along the minus strand of SHVN01000011.1, from coordinate 28,091 downwards.
TCCGCCCGAAACGGCCGGCGCGGTTTGCGTGTAGAATCCGGTGAACACATAATGCGCGGTGTATTGGCACCGGATGACGATCCTGGCCATGTTCGATTACGGCGTGAACTCGGGGATTGGGCGCGCGGTCAAGGTGCTGCAGCGGCTGCTCGGAATGGCTGACGACGGACGCATGAGCGACGCGGCGCTTGCAGCCGCGCGCACTCATGACGCCGGCGCGCTGATCGGGCGGTTGTGCGACGAGCGGCTTGCCTTTCTCAAGCGGCTGAAGGCCTGGCCGGTGTTTGGCGCGGGCTGGGGCCGCCGCGTCGCCGAGGTGCGGGCGAGTGCTCTCGTCATGGCGGCAAGTCTGCGGCCCCGGCCAAGACGTGGCCCGTGCCGTCGCCCGGAAAGGGCGCTGTGCCGGTCAACGCACCGGCGCAGAAGGGCACCGCCGGCGGCATCGCCACGGCGGGCGCCGCGGCCGCGCAACAGGCGCATCAGGCCGGCGTGCGGCCGGCCATCGTCATTCTGATCGTGCTGGTCACGCTCGCGCTCGCCGTCGGCGGCTGGTTCGCCTGGCGATGGCATCAGCGCCGGCGGCAACTGACGCTGGAATAATCAAAAGGAGACGACATGGACTGGAGCGATCTGGCCGGCAAGGTGATCGGCCTCGGCGCGCTGATTCTCGGCGGCGCACTCGGCGGGCCACTGGGCGTGGCGGCGGGCACAATCCTGGCGGATGCGCTGGGCGCGGCCGAACATACGCCTGAAGCGGTCCACGCCGCGCTCGCCGATCCGAACGCGGCCGCGGAGGCGGCCCTGCGCGCCGAAAGCCAGTGGCTCATGGCGCTCGCCGAAATCGGCAAGGCGCAAGTGGCCGAGGTCGGGGCCACGCAGCGCGCGGAGATCGCGAGCGACGACCTGCTGCAGCGGTGCTGGAGACCGATCTGCGCGCTGGAACTCTCGCTGCTGGAGTGCCCGGCCTTCGCGGCCACGATCTTGCATGCTCTCTGGATCGGTCACGAGGCTGGCATCGGCGGCTTTGCCAACCTATCTGCCCTTCTCATGGCCTACTTCGGTGCCCGCTTCGGGGTTCTGGGTGTCTACGTGACCGGCCGGACGCGCGAAAAGCAGGCCTGCGCTACAGGGGAACTGCCACATCCCTGATCGGCGAACTGCTCAAGGCGGTGGTGAAGAACAAGAAGAAGTGATGGCCCATTCATCCGACATTCACCGGCCGATTCCTAATACGGCGTCCATGATCCGGATTCTTGCCATGGCCGCAGCGCTGACCGCAGTCTCCGCGCCAGCGTTGGCTGTGGCCGACGAGCAGCGCGCCTGCCTGAGCAAGGCCGAGCAGCGGGCGGCCCTGTCCGGCGGCCAGACGGTGACGCTGGCTGTGGCGATTCGCTCGGCCCGCGGCTCGGTTCGCGGGCATGGCACCCGCGAGGTGGTCCGGGCCCGCCTGTGCCGCGAGCAGAATGGCCTCGTCTATCTGCTGACAGTCCTCACGCGGGATGGCAAAGTGACGCACACGGCCGTCGATGCGACCAGCGGCAAGGTCGTCGAGGTCCGCTGACCGGGAGGACTTGCCCTTGCGTCTCCTCGTGATCGAGGACGATCCTGACCTCAACCGGCAATTGGCCACGGCCTTGACCGATGCGGGCTACGTGGTCGACCGCGCCTTCGATGGCGAAGAGGGTCATTACCTCGGCGAGACCGAGCCCTATGACGCGGTGATCCTCGACATCGGCCTGCCCAAGATGGACGGCATCTCGGTGCTGGAATCCTGGCGCCGCGCCGGCCGCGCGATGCCCGTGCTGATGCTTACGGCGCGGGACCGCTGGAGCGACAAGGTGCAGGGCTTCGATGCCGGCGCCGACGATTATGTCGCCAAGCCGTTTCATCTCGAGGAGGTGCTGGCGCGGATCCGCGCGCTGCTGCGCCGCTCCGCCGGCCACGCCAAGAGCGAGCTCAACTGCGGTCCGGTCCGGCTCGACACCCGCACCAGCCGCGTCGCCGTCGACGGCAATCCGGTCAAGCTCACCAGCCACGAATACCGCCTGCTCTCCTACCTCATGCACCACGCCGGCCGCGTGGTCTCGCGCACCGAGCTGGTCGAGCATCTCTACGACCAGGACTTCGACCGCGACTCAAACACCATCGAGGTGTTCGTCGGCCGCATCCGGCGCAAGCTCGGCGTCGACATCATCCAGACCGTGCGCGGGCTCGGCTATCTCCTCACACCACCGGCCGCTTGATCCATGCGCGCCAACTCGCTTGCGCTGCGGCTGTTCCTGTCTGCGACGGTCTGGACCGTCCTCATTCTCCTGGTCACCGGCTTCGTGCTGTCCGGGCTCTACCGAGATTCGGTCGAGCGCGGATTCGACCGGCGCCTCAGCGTCTACCTGAAGACCCTGATCGCCGACCTCGCCGCGCCGGACATCCCGATCGAGAGGACCGGCCAGATGCTCGGCGAGCCGCTGTTTGAGCTGCCGCTGTCGGGCTGGTACTGGCAGGTGACGCGGCTCGACCGCACCAAGCCCGAGGTGACGTCGTCGCGCTCGCTGTGGGATCGCGCGCTGCCGCATCCCGGCGATCAGCCGGTCACGCCCGATCCTGACGGCAACCGCAAGAGCTACGTGCAGGGGCCGGAGGAGCAGCGGTTGCGGCTGGTCGCGCGCGACGTCGATCTCGGCGACGACGGCCGCTTCCTGGTGGCGGTCGGCGTCGACGCGGCCGAACTCGACGATGAAATCCTCGCCTTCGACTATGCCATCGCCGCCACGTTCCTGATGCTGGCGGCGGTTCTCCTCCTCACCACGCTGTTCCAGGTGCGGTTCGGCCTGGCTCCCCTCAATCGCATCTCGCGCGGGCTTGCGGCGATCCGCTCCGGCAAGGCCGAGAAGCTCGAAGGCAATTTCCCCGTGGAGATCGAGCCGCTGGCGCACGAAACCAACGCGCTGATCGACGCCAACCGCGAAATCGTCGAGCGCGCCCGCACCCATGTCGGCAATCTCGCGCATGCGCTGAAGACGCCGCTGTCGGTTATGATGAACGAAGCGGCGGCGCGCGGCGATGACGATGTGCTGGCCGGCAAGGTCAAGGAACAGACCGGCATCATGCGCGACCAGGTGACGCGGCATCTCGAGCGCGCACGGATCGCCGCCCGCGTCGCCGTGGTCGGCACCATCACCGACGTGGTGCCGGTGGTGCAGGCGCTCGCCCGCACCATCGAGAAGACCCACTACGACAAGGACCTCGCCATCGATCTCGACATCCATGCCGCCGAGGCGCGCTTTCGCGGAGAGCGGCAGGACCTGGAAGAGATGGTCGGCAACCTCGTCGATAACGCCTGCAAGTGGGCGGGCTCGCGGGTGGCGATGGAGGTGCTGGTGGAGCAGCCGCAGCCGGGCCGCCATGTGGTGCGTATCGTCGTCGACGACGACGGCCCGGGGCTCACCCCGGCGCAGCGCGAGCAGGTGTCGCGGCGCGGCCAGCGGCTCGACGAGAGCAAGCCCGGCTCGGGGCTGGGGCTGTCGATCGTGGTGGAGCTTGCCGGGCTCTATGGCGGCGCGCTGAATCTGGGGACCGCACCGATCGGGGGCCTGCGGGCGGAGCTGGTGCTGCCGGCGGGGTGAGGGAGCTATTTCTTTGCTCGTGACGCCGCTTTCTTTTTCCCCGCTTTCTTTGCTGGCTTTGCCTTCCCCTTCTTCCTCCACAACTCCTTGCTCGCCAGCCGCGCGCCTTCCGTCATCGCCTGCAGCTTCGCCCAGACGATGCTCGGGTGGACCTCCTTGCTCCCGGCGAAGGTGGCGAAGCCGCAGTCCGAGCCCGCGATCACTCTTTCCCGCCCCACCAGGCTCGCGAACTTCACGATGCGCTCGGCGATGAGCTCCGGATGCTCGACCAGCACGGTCGAATGACTGATGACGCCCGGGATCAGCACCTTGTCCTTCGGCAGTTTGGCATTCCCCCAGATCTTCCACTCGTGCTCATGGCGCGGGTTTGCCGCCTCGAACGAATAAGCGCCGGCGTTGATCTTGAGAATGATGTCGAGCAGGTGCTTCACCTCCATGTCGTGCACCCGCGGCCCCATGTTGATGCCGTAGCAGGTGTGGTGGCGGACGCGCTCGGGCAGAATTCCGCGCAGCGCATGATTGAGCGCCTCGACGCGCTCATTCGCCCACTTGCGGCATTCGGCGATGCTGGCGTCGGGCTTGACCAGGTAATAGGAGACGAGGCGCGGGTCGTCGATCTGCAACAGGAAACCCGCGTCGACGATCGCCTGGTATTCCTCGCGCATTGCCTCGCCGAGGGCGAAGATGTATTCCTCGTTGGTCTTGTAATAGGCGTTGCGCTGCCACTCCTCGATGTTGGAGGGCGAGATCGCCGGCATGAAGGCCTCGACCCTGGCGGCGCCGATCGCGGCCTTGAGGTTCGCGATGTCGCGCTGCAGAAGCGCGTGGCCCTTGTAGGCGATCGGCCCGGTGCAGACCATGCGGTCCTGCCGCGCGCCGACGTGGCCTTGCGCGTAGAAGTCGGGGAACGACAGCGCCTCGCGCGAGCCCTCCCAGGGGCTGCGGTGGCGGTGCTCGGTGTCGATCTCGAAGCCGGACAGGCGGTCGTTGGTATAGGTGACGAAGCTTGGCTTGGAATATTCACCGTCGTCGACGATGTCGATGCCGAACTCGATCTGCTTTTGCACGATGTCTTTGACTGCGAGCGGCAGCCGCGCGGCGCGCTTGCCCTCGTCGATGGGCCGGCCCTGCTCCTTGGCCGCGATCATGTCGAGGAGATCGGGCGGGCGGGGCAGCGAGCCCGCGTGGGTGGTGAGGATGCGTCTGGTGCTGTGCTGCATGACGGGACTCTCCGCTCACTCGATGGTCGCGCACCGGCGGCGCTTGCGCGCGATTTTCGTCCGGTGTGACCTAGTTTCTTCCCTAGATGCCGCAAGGCTAGCCGCGCGGCTGCCGATTTACCAGCCTGGGCAATGGCTTGCCTTTGAGTGGGCGGACGCGCGCACCGGCCGGAGTTTCGCCCCAATCGCTGCCTTTAGCTGTGCCCCGGCGTGGGCTGTTCTGGCCGCTCGCGCGCGGCTGCGCTAGCAAGGCGCAGCGATTCGCGACTCAAGTCAGGGGACGGGCGAAGATGTCCGCAATCATGGACAAACTCTCGGGCAGATTCCCGGGCAGGATCGCGGCACTCGCGCTGCTCGGCGCGGCCGTGACGGCGTGCTCCTCCGACTCTGGACCCAAGGAGTTCGGCGGCACGCTTGTGGGTGCCGGCGCCGGCGCGCTGCTCGGCAATGCGATCGGCGCCGCGGCCGGCAACCGCGCGGCGGGCACGATCGCGGGGGCGGCGCTTGGCGGCATGCTGGGCAATCGCATCGGCGCCGCGATGGACGACGAGGACAAGCGCCGCGCCTATGCCGCGCAGACGCAAGCGCTCGAGGCCGGCCCCTCCGGCACGCCGGTGGCCTGGCGCAATCCGGACTCCGGCCGCTACGGCTCGGTGGTGCCGGGCCCGGCCTACGACCAGAACGGCATGAACTGCCGCCAATTCACCCACACGATCTACATGGACGGCAAGCCGCAGACCGCGCGCGGCACCGCCTGCCGCAATCCGGACGGCACCTGGCAGCCGGTGGGCTGACCCCCTGACTGTGCATTGATCGACGCGGGCGGCGCGAGCCGCCCGCTTTCGTTGTAGAGATGCATCGAGGCTGGGTCGGGGAAGATGTCCGGGCATCGTCTAGAGACCGAGCGGTTTCCGCTCGTGGGGGCGTTCGGCCTCTACACCGTCGCCTTCTTGGCGCTGGCCTGGCCGTGGCTGTCGGGCGCGGTCGAAATCCCCTACGACGCCGCCTCCCAGTTCTATCCGCAGCTCGCCTTCCTCGCCCGCTCGTTCGCAACCGGCCAGTCGCCGTTCTGGACGCCGAATATTTTTGCCGGCTGGCCGCAGATTGCCGATCCGCAATCGCTGATCTTTTCTCCCTTCCATGTGATCGTGGCGCTGCTGGTGCCAAACCCGAGCCCGCGGCTCGCCGACGGCATGGTGTTCGCGCTGCTGTATGCCGGCGGCGCGGGCGTGATCATGTTCTTCCGCGACCGCGGCTGGCACGCGGGCGGGGCGCTGGTCGCTGCGCTGGCGTTTGCCTTCGGCGGCTCGGCTGCGTCGCGCATCCAGCATGTCGGGCAGATCGAAAGCCTGGTGTTCCTGCCGCTGGCGCTGTGGATGCTGGCGCGCGCGCTGGAGCGCTCGTCGTGGCGCGCGGGGGCGGGGGCGGGCGTGTTCGGGGCCTTCATCGCGCTGGGACGCAATCAAGTCGCGCTGATCGAAATCTACGTGCTGACGGCCTATGTGCTCTGGCACTGGCTTGACGGCTCCGGGCCGGCGTCGCGGATCGCAGCGAGTGTCAAACCGCTGGCGGCCGGCGCGCTCGCCGGCGCGTTGATCGTCACCGTTCCGGTCACGCTGACGGCGCTGCTCGCCATCCATTCCAACCGCCCGGATATCGGATTTTCCTTTGCCGCGGGCGGCTCGCTGCATCCGGCCAATCTGCTGATGCTGGTGTTCGCCGATATCTATGGCGCCGGCGACTTCAACCGCGACCTCTGGGGACCGCCGGGCTTTGCCTGGCACGACGCATTCGGGCCGACCGGGCTCGCTGTCGCGCAGAATGTCGGGCAGATCTATGCCGGGGCGCTGGCTGCCGTCGTGGTGATCGGTTTCGGCATGCTGCGCGGGCTCCTCTGGGCGCGCGACATCCGCCTTTTTACATGCGCCATGGGGCTGACGCTGCTCTACGCGCTCGGCAAATACACGCCGGCCTTTCACCTGATCTATGCCGTGCTGCCGGGCGTGACGTTCTATCGGCGGCCCGCCGACGCAACCTTCGTGTTCTGCGCGCTGCTGGCTGTCATCGCCGGCTATCTCGTCCACCGATTTCTGACCGATACGCTGCCCGCCCGGAAGCGATGGCAGCGTGGCGCGGAGATCGCGATTGCAGTCGCGCTGGCCGGGATCGCCTTCGGTCTCGCGTGCTGGGTCGGCGTGCTGCAAAGCGCGGCGCTGCCGATCCTGTGGGGTATCGGATTTGCCGCGGCGGCGGCGGCCACGCTGGTGCTGGCGCGGCGGCTTGCCTCGCGCGGGGCGCTCACGGCCGCGGCGCTGCTGGCGGCCTTCAGCGTCGCCGATCTCGGCTGGAACAATGCGCCGGACGAGTCGACAGGCTTGAAGCCCGCGCAATACGAGGCGCTGCGCCCGGACACCGGGGACGAGACCGTCGCGCTGTTGAAGGCAAAGCTCACGGCCGCCGCCACTCCCGACCGCCGCGACCGCGTCGAGCTGATCGGCGTCGCCTATCACTGGCCCAACATCGGACTCGTTCACGACTTCGACCATCTGTTCGGGCACAACCCGCTGCGGCTTGAGAACTTCCAGCGCGCCACCAACGCCTCCGACACGGTGGCCGGCGTCGACCAGCGGAAGTTCACGCCGCTGATGTCGTCTTATCGCTCGGTGCTGGAAAACCTGTTCGGCGTGCGCTTCATCGCCATCGGCGCGCCGATCGAGCGGATCGATCCGTCGCTGAAGCCGGGCGACCTCGATTTCATCGCGCGCACCAAGGATGCCTACGTCTATGAGAACCCGCGCGCGCTGTCGCGCGTGATGCTGGCAACGGAGTGGCGAAAGGCTGACTTCGGCGCGATGATCCGCGACGGCGCCTGGCCGGACGTCGATCCGCGGCGCACGGTGCTGCTGGAGGAAGCGCCCGCCGCTGCGCCGGCCGTCGCCGCCGTCGGCACCGCCCGCATCGCGCACTATCGCAACACCGACATCGGCATCGAGGTGGATGCGCCGGGCGGCGGGTTCCTCGTTCTCAACGACATCTGGCATCCGTGGTGGCGGGCGAGCATTGACGGCAAGCCCACGGAAATCCTGAAGGCCAATGTGCTGTTCCGCGCGGTGGTGGTGCCCCCCGGCAAACATGCCGTGCGCTTCGCCTTCCATCCGTTCGCGGGCGCTTTCGCCGAGCTGAAGGGATTGCTCAGCGCACGGAGGCCGTGAAATCCCGAAACACCATGTCCGGCGCGCTGGTGTTGTGGCGCGACGACACGGTCCGCCCGGCCCAGAGCTCCGCCGCACTGGCGCGCTTGAAATCCATCACCGGCTGTTTCGTCCAGGCCGCGATGTCCTTGCCCCGCCAGCCGACCTGCGCCACGTCGGCATTCCCCTCCGTCACGAACATCGAACGCAACGCCGCGAACGGACGATCCGCCGTGACCGGTGCGCCGAGCGTCACATCGAGCACGATCCGCTCCTGGTCGAGCTTGTCGAGGCGCAAAGTAGCGCTGCCGCCGCGCGCGAAATTCAACGTGAAGGTGCGCGTCTCCGGATTGAATGCCACATCCTTGATATCGACGAACGGCCGCCCGGCGGTCTCGACCGGGCCGATCAGGAACGACGAGCCGTAGGCGCTCCAGCGCAGGTTCTGCGGCGGCAGCGGCCGCGCGCGCCAGTAGCCGTCGGCGGGGTAGAGCACCAGCACCTCCTCGGCGCGCTCCTGATAGCGGGTCCAGAGCTGGAGCAGGTGGAAGCCGGTCTCGATCCGGTTGCCGACGCGGACCGGCACCTGGTTGCCGCGCCAGAAGCTCGGGAACGTCAGGCCGACAAGCTGCCATTCCTCGGTCTCGTAGATCGTCAGGCGGCGCTTCTCGAACTTGAACGACGGATCGTTCGACATGTCGCAGTTGGTGAAGTCGGGCGCCCACTGGTCCTTGACGATGGCGCCAACGTAAGCCGGATGCGCGGCCTCGATGGTGAAGCGCCGCGCCTCAGCCGACTGCAATTTCAGATAGACATTGTCCGTCTCGGCGCAGAGCGTCGGCTCGCTGCCATTGACCACGTCGACCGCCAGGGCATCGGCGGCGCGGGCAGACGGCGCGCCGAGCAGCAGCAGTCCCAACGCCAGTTCACGGACGCCGCGCATAGATGTCCCCGGAATTGGCGTGGTGCGGCAGGCCGTCGAGCCAGCGGCCGATGGCCTCGGCCGGGCGCCATTCGCCGATCTCCTGGCTTTCCCCGATCGCGGCGTTGAACTTTGTGAAGCCGAGCGCCACGCAGCGCTCGATGCACGTATGCGCCACGTCGCGCTGGATTGTGGTGAACTCGAACGACAGCGCCGGGACGGGTCGCGACAGGCCCATCAGGGCTTCTTCCTCGAATCCCTCGACGTCGATCTTGATGAACGCCGGCGTTCCGTATTGATCGATCAAGTCGTCGAGCGTGCGCATCGGCACCCGCATTGTCTTCTCCCAGGTCTGATCCTCCCAGCCCTTGGCGCCACGCGCCGCCTGGACCAGGGCGTCGGATGCCGTGGTGACAGTCGGATTGTCGATGTTGACCTTCATATCCACATGGCCGTTCCGCCGTCCGACCGCGGCCCGGACGATCGTCACATTGTAGGCATAAGCAAACAACAGGTGGAGCGTGAAGACGAGCGCCGGCTGCGGCTCAACCGCCAGCACGCCCGCGCCGAGGCGGCGAAATGCGGCAACGCGGTCGCCGACGTGGGCGCCGATGTCGAACACGAGATCGCCCGGCTGAACGAATTGTGCGTAGAGGGCGCGCATGGCGCGCGATCGGCCGCGCTGGCGCCAGCCGTAATAGATGCCCAGCGATCGCACCACCCCGCGCGTGGTCCGCAGCGCCTCCAGCATGGCGCTACACCGTTCGCGCGGCGGCGGTGACGGCGGGCAGCGCCAGCGCCGTCAGCGCGACCGGGGGCGCGGTTTCCTCGGGCAGCCGGCCGATGCCGATGCGGGTGAGCAGGTTGCCGATCGCGGGGCGGGCGGTGAACACCGCAAGCGGGATCGAGAGCGCGGGGCCGCCGGCGAGAAGGAATACGTAGATGAATGCGGCAGGATGAACGGCGGCGATGAGCGCGAGCGACGCGAAACCGATCGCTGTATGCGGCCACAGCTGATGCAGCGACTGCGACCAGGGAACGGTGTGATCGTCGCGCACCTGGCCGATCCAGCCGATCACCCGGCCGAACGGCAGGCCTGCGAGGAACAGCGTGTGGCAGATCCACATGATCGGCGACATCAGGATGAAGAACGCGGTCTCGGTTGCAACGCTCGCGAGAAACCGCGCGGTGCCGCCGAAGGCCCGGCGGAGCCGGGGTCTCGTCAGGACGTCGATCACGGTCGCGATCTTCGGCGCAAACCACATAACAATGATGATCGCGAGCAGCGCGTGTCCGGCATCGGGGCGGATGAAATCGGCCGGCGTCGGCGAGGCGGCGAGAGCGAGCGTGCCGACGACGAGGAGGCCGATCCAGGCTGGCGATCCCAGAAACATCAGCATGGCAAAGGCGAGCTGGAAGCGGCTGACGAGTTTCATGCCGGGCAGGAACAGGAAGTGGCCGTATTGCAGCGTGCCCTGGCACCAGCGCTGATCACGCCGGATGAATTCGATCAGCGTCGGCGGGTTCTCCTCCCAGCCGAGGTCTTCCTCCGGCAGCACGCGCACGTCATAGCCTGCGCGGCGCATCAGCGCCGCCTCGATCTGGTCGTGGCTCAGCACATGGCCGCCCAGCACTCCGCCTTCGGCCAGTTTCGGGATGTGGCAGTGCTTCACAAACGGCGCGATGCGGATGATGGCGTTGTGGCCCCAGTAGGGGCCGCAGTCGGCCTGCCACCAGGCGCTGCCGATGGTCCAGGAGCGCATGCCGAGCCGCATGCCAAACTGGAAGATGCGCGCGAACGCGCTGGTCGAGGGCAGCCCCACCACCAGGCCTTGCAGGATGCCGAGCTTCGGATCGGCCTGCATCACCCGCACCATCCGCATGATTGCCGCCGCGGTCATGAAGCTGTCGGTGTCGAGCGTGACGGCGAATTGGTGCTGGCCGCCCCAGCGCTCGCAGAAGTCCCAGAAGTTGCCCGCCTTGAACGCGGTGTTGACGGCGCGGCGGCGGTAGGTGACCGGGATGCGGCTGCGCCATTGCGCGGCGAGGGTGGCGAATTCGGTTTCCTCCAGCGCCGCGATCTCGCTCTGGCTGGTGTCGCTCAGGATATAGAGATGAAAGGACTGGGCCGCGCCTGCGGCGTCGATCTCGCGCATCATGGTGTCGAGGTTGCGGATCACCCGGTCGGGCGGCTCGTTGCGGACGAAGATGGTGATGGCGGTCGAAGCGGTGATGGCCTCGCCGCCGCGAAGGAGCGCGATTGACGGCACGACGCTCGCGACCGGATCGCGGGCAAATCGCATGATGAAAAAGCCGATGGCCGCGTTCCAGAACCCGATCACCGACCAGGGCATCGTGAGCCCGAAGAACAGAAGGAGGAGAGCGTCGGCGGTCCCGAAGCCGCCTGCCGAAAGCGCATAGGCGGCGAGCGCGAGCAGGACTGAGATAGTCAGCATCACGAGCGTTGCAAACAGCGCCCGGCGTCCGACAATTCGCCTGTCAGAACCGGCATTTGCAGGAAAATCCGTGGGCGCAGACTGCAGCACGCCGGGCAACTTCCCTATCCCCTGAGGTCCGTGCTGGATATACCCGGCCCCGGGCCTTTTAGTCCAATAAGGAGAGAGCGTGGCGGGCGGCGAAGAGATGGCGCAGGCGCTCTGGTACGTTGCGCCGGGGCAGGCCGAGATCCGGCAGGAGAAGCTGGCGCCGCTCGCGGACGGCCGGGTGCGCGTGCGCACGCTCACTAGCGCGATCAGCCGCGGCACCGAGGCGCTGATCGCGGCCGGCCGGGTGCCGGAGAGCGAATACCGGCGCATGCGCGCGCCGTACATGGACGGCGATTTTCCGTTTCCGGTGAAATACGGTTATGCGGCCGTCGGCGAGGTCGAAGCGGGTCCGGCGGCGCTCATAGGCCGCAATGTGTTTGCGCTGCATCCCCATCAGACCAAGTTCGACATGCCGGCCGAGGCCGTGGTCCCCGTGCCGCCCGACATTCCGGTGTCGCGCGCGGTGCTGGCGGCCAATGTTGAGACGGCGTTGAACGCGATGTGGGATGCGGCACCCGGGCCTGCGGTACGCATCGCCGTGATCGGGGCGGGCGTGGTCGGCGCGCTGGTCGGATTTCTCTGCGCGCGCATCGAAGATGCGCAGGTGACGCTGGTCGACATCGATCCGGCGCGCGAGGAACTGGCGCGCGCCCTGGGGCTGAAGTTCGCCACGCCCGAGAGCGCGCCGGGCGAATGCGACTTCGTCTTTCACTCAAGCGCCACCGCCGAGGGGCTCGCGACCGCGCTCGCCATCGCCGGCGACGAGGCGACCATCGTCGAATTGAGCTGGTACGGCGCGGGCACCGTCGCGGTGCCGCTCGGTGCCGCGTTCCACAGCCGCCGCCTGAAGATTATTTCCAGCCAGGTCGGCAAGGTCGCGCCCTCGCACCGGGCGGCGTTCACGCATCGCCGGCGGCTCGAAGCGGCGGTGAAGCTCACCGCGCATCCGCACCTCGACGCGCTGCTGGCGCCGGCCATCCCATTCCGCGAACTTCCCCAGCGTCTTCCCGATATCCTGAAACCCCGGAGCGGCGTACTCTGCCAGCTCATCAGCTATCCTTGAGAGGCAACCTTGTTCACCGTTGAAGTCCGCGACCACATCATGATCGCCCACTCGTTCCGCGGCGCGGTGTTCGGCCCGGCGCAGGCGATGCACGGCGCGACTTTCGTGGTCGACGCCGCGTTCATCGCCGACACGCTCGACGGCAATGGCATCGTGGTCGATATCGGCCGCGCACTCGACACGCTCAAAGAGGTGCTCAGGCCGCTGAACTACAAGAACCTCGACGAGGTGCCGGAGTTCAAGGGCGTCAACACCACGACCGAGTTTCTGACGAAATACATCTTCGACCGGCTCGCGCATCACGCGCGTGAGGGCGATCTCGGCCGGCCCGGCCGAGAACTCAAGGCGATCCGCGTCAGCATCGGCGAGTCGCATGTGGCGCGTGCATCCTACGAGGCGCCGTTGTGGTGAAGCGCGTTGCGTTCGCTGTGCCCGGCGATCTGGCGACGCCGACGGGCGGCTATGCCTACGACCGGCGCATGATCGCGGAATTGCAAAAGCTCGGTTGGCAGGTGGATGTGATCGGCCTGGGCGAGGGCTTTCCCCGTCCCAACGCGGAGACCAAGGCCGCGGCGCGCGAAAAGCTTGGTTTGGTGCCCAAGGGCTGCCCGATCGTCATCGACGGCCTGGCGTTCGGCGTCCTGCCCGAGGCGGCGAAGGAGTTCGGCGAGCACAATCCGCTGCTGGCGCTGGTGCATCATCCGCTGGCGCTGGAAACCGGCCTAGCGCTCGCCGACGCGCAGGCTTTCAAGGCAAGCGAATACGATGCGCTTGCGGCGGCACGCGGCGTCGTGGTGACGAGCCCCTCGACCTCGCAGCTTCTGATCGACGACTACGACGTCCCGCCCGATCTTATCACCGTGGCGTGTCCCGGGACCGAGCGCGGCGAAACGGCGAAAGGCAGCAGCGACGGCATCGTGCGCATGGTGTCGGTCGGCTCGGTGGTGCCGCGCAAGGGTTATGACGTGCTGATCGCTGCGCTGGCGGCGATCAAGAGTCTGCCGTGGCGGCTGACGATTGCCGGCGACCAGACCAGGGACCAGGCGACGGCCGCGCAACTGCATGCCGATATCGCCAGCTACGGACTTGCCGACCGCGTCGATGTGCTGGGCGCGCTGCCGGCCGAGCGCATCGCCGCGCTCTACGCCGGCGCCGATCTGTTCGTGTTGGCCTCGCGCTTCGAAGGCTACGGCATGGCGTTTGCCGAGGCGTTGGCGCACGGCCTGCCGGTCGTCGGCACCACCGCCGGCGCCATTCCTGACACGGTGCCGCCCGACGCCGGCGTGCTGGTCGAGCCGAACGACGTGAAGGCGCTGTCGCGCACGCTGCAGATGCTGATCGAGAATTCCAAAGAGCGGCAGTGGTTCGCGTCGGGCGCCCGCACGGCCGGCGAAAGGCTTCCGACCTGGGCGGAGTCGGCCGCGCTCCTGGCCGGTGCGATCGAGGCGCTGGCATGAGTTTCAGCACCGGCTGGCTTGAACTGCGCGAGCCTTACGACCTTCGTGCGCGCAATATGTCGGTGATCGAGGCCGTCGCGGCGGCGCTCGCCGGCCGGCCGTCGGTCACGATCGTCGATCTCGCCTGTGGCATCGGCTCGACGCTCCGGGCGCTCCGCCCGCGCATCAAATCCTGGCAGAGCTGGCGGCTCGTCGACAACGACCTGAGCCTTCTGGCGCGCACGCCGCAATCGTCTCCCCCCGGGGTCCATGTTGCGACGGCGCCGGTCGATCTCAACCTCGACCTCGAAGCAGCTCTCGACGGCCCAGCGGATCTGGTAACGACGTCGGCGCTGCTCGATCTCGTCTCCGACGAATGGCTGGAGCGGTTTGCGGTCGAGGCGGCGGTGCGGCACCTGCCGGTCTATGCGGCGCTGAGCTACGATGGGCGGATCGAGATGACGCCGGCGGATGCGGCGGATGGCAAGATCGTTGCCGCGGTCAACGCGCATCAGCGCACCGACAAGGGGTTTGGCCCGGCGCTGGGTCCGGCGGCGGCGAAGGCCGCGGTCGAGCGGTTCGGGCGGGTCGGCTATTCGGTGGTGCAGGGGATGTCGGACTGGGCGTTCGAGCCCAAAGACCGCGACATCCAGATCGAGATGCTGTCGGGCTGGGCCGCCGCGGCCCGCGAGACTGGCGACATGCCGCTACCCGACGTCATCGGCTGGCTGACGCGCCGGCGCGATCTCGTCGTCGCCGGGCGCTCATTCATCCGTGTCGGTCACGTCGATTTCTTCGCGTGGCCAACGGCGACGCGCTGAGCCGACAGATCGCAATCGAACAGCACCTCGTCGTCGAGCCGGTGCACGTTCATTGGCGTCAATATCGCTTCATCGACCCGCGCGATCGGCGGCAGCGAAAAGCTGGTCCGGCCGGAGCCGAGGATGATCGGGGCGACGATGATGTGCAGCCGGTCGAGGCACTTCGCGGCAAGGAATCGCGATACCGTGTCGGCGCCGCCTTCGATCAGCACGCGGCGGAGCCCCCGTTCGGCGAGCGCTGCAAGGATCGCAGCCGGCGGGATTTGCCCATCGGTCCTGGGGATGCCGACGATCTCGATATCGGATGGCAGCGGCGGCCGGGCTCCCGCGCCGGTCACCACCAAGCGGCGCACGCCGTCGTTGGCCAAAAGCTTTGCGCCGGAGGGAAGCCGCCCGCCGGCGTCGATCACAACCCGCGCCGGGTTCGGTCCGCTGACGCGGCGCACCGTGAGCTGCGGATCGTCGGCCAACGCCGTGCCCACTCCGACGACCACGGCGTCCACGAGCGCGCGGAGCCGGTGCAGATGCATCAGCCCCGCCGGCCCGTTGATGTAATGGGAATGGCCGGTTTCGGTGGCGACGCGGCCGTCCAGCGACTGGCCGATCTGCCCGATTGCAACCAATTCGTCGACCCGGCCGTGCCGCAGCGGGCCGAACACTGCCTCCCACGGACCGGGCAGCGGGAAGGTCAGTGCCCGAAACGCATCGGGAACGGCGGCCCAAGTGTTCATCAGGCGTCCATCAGGTGTCCATCAAGTGTCCGCAGCGGGGGTCCATGTCTGACTGTCTTTATCCCGGGACAGCCCGCCCAATGCGGCCGCTCCGCAAAATACGAGACGGCGGAACTTTATCTTGGCATATTAGCTTATTGCCACGAAGACGACACGGAACAATGGCATAGAGGAATAAGCTCCCGGCTTGGGTGTTAGTTGGTTCTGGGGCGCGCCAGGAAGTGAACGAGTTTTCAATGCCGAAAGAATTTGCGGGCGTGACGGGTTCCATTCTTTTTGGAACGCGGGAGCAGGTGGGCGTTGACCGCGGTCTGGCCGAATTTCGAGCCGGGCGGCCGATTGTGGTGAAGAGCGGCAGCGAAACGCTGCTGTGCCTGCCGGTCGAAGGATTGAACAAGGATCGGCTCGCGGCCTTCCGGGAGCTTTCCACGCCTATCGCACCGCGCCTGGTCCTGACCGGCCTGCGGGCGCGCTCGCTCGGCATCGAGGCCGACGACCCGGTTGCGCTTGAGCTAATGTCGGACGTCGATGCGAACACGATCCTCGCGCTCGTCGCCGACGCCACGTCGGATCATGTGTTCGTGCCGGAGCCGGCGGGGCCGGCGGCGATGGCGGCCATCGAACTGGTCAAGCTCGCGCTGGTGCTGCCGGCGGTGCTGATCGCCGAGACCACCGCGACGATCGTGAACGCATACAGCCCTTCCATCATCACCGTCGAGGCCAGCGCGGTGGCGCGCTTCCGCGAGAAGGCCACGCAATCGCTCACCATCGCCGGCGAAGCCTATGTGCCGCTCAGCTCCGGCGTGCGCACGCGATTCGTGGTGTTCCGCGATGCCTTCGGTGAGGACCCGGTGGCGGTGATAGTCGGCACGCCGGATCTGTCGAAGCCGGTTCCGGTGCGCATCCATTCCGCCTGCCTGACTGGCGACGTGTTCGGCTCGCGGCGCTGCGACTGCGGCGATCAGCTGAAGCTCGCGTTGGCGCGGCTGCAGGAGGCCGGCGGTGGCATCATTCTTTATCTTGCCCAGGAGGGTCGCGGCGTCGGTCTCGCCAACAAGATGCGGACCTACAAGCTGCAGGACGCAGGGTTAGACACGGTCGACGCCAACACCACGCTCGGCTTCGATGACGACGAGCGCGACTATGGCGTGGCCGTCCGCATGCTGCAGATGCTTGGCTGCGCCCGCATCGTGCTGCTCACCAACAACCCGGCCAAGCTCGATGGTATCGCCAAGGCCGGTATCGAGATCACCGGCCGCATGCCGATCGAGACCCCGGTCAACTCCGACAACCGCCGCTATCTTACCGCGAAGGCGTCGCGCGCGGGCCACCAGCTCCGCCATGTGATAGCGTCGCTGACGCCCGAAGACGACCAGCAGGAGGCAAGGCTGGTCCCCTGATACCGGGCTGGCTTGAAGGGGGAGCGGCTCATGCCTGAGAGCGCCACGCAGGCTTTCACGCTTACCGCGCGCATCCTGCATTGGGTCACGGCGGCCCTGGTTCTTGCGATGATTCCCATCGGCTTCGCCGCGGCCAACGCCGATTTCGGCGCGTGGCAGGACACTTTCTACGATCTGCACCGCTCGGCCGGCGCCGTTCTCCTGCCGCTGGTGCTGGGCCGCCTGTTCTGGCGCCTGACCCATCCGGCGCCGCCGCTGCCGGCCGACATCCCGGCAATCCAGCAATTCGCTGCCCATGCCACCCACTGGGCGCTCTATGCGCTCTTGATCCTGCAGGCGATCGTGGGCTGGATCGCCACCTCGTCCTATCGCGCGCCGATCATGGTGTTCTGGCTGTTCGAGCTGCCGCCGGCATGGCCGGTCGATCGGCCGTTCTCGGAAAAGATGTTTGTCGTGCATGGGCTGATTGGGATCGCCGTTTCGCTCTTGCTCTGCGCGCATATCGGCGCGGCGCTGTATCACCATTTCATCCGCAAGGATGGCGTGCTGATGCGCATAGTGAGCGGTTAGTCCATGACCGCACCGGCAGCCGGCCGCGCCATCGGCTATCTCACGTTCCAGGAGATCGGCACGGCGCTCCGCGCAAGCTCGATCCTGTGCCTGCCGATGGGATCGATGGAGCAGCACGGCCCGCATCTGCCGCTCAACACCGACAGCGTGCTGGCCGAAGCGTTCACCGGCCGCATCGTCGAACGCTGGGGCGAGGCCTACGATTTGTGGCGGCTGCCGCCGGTTTTGGTCGGGCTGTCGCGCGAGCACGAGTGGGCGGCGGGGACCCTGTCGCTTTCGGTCGGCGGGATGACGGCGGTGCTACGCGATCTTGCCCGCGAGATCGCCCGGGCGCTGCCGGCGCGCAATCTGCTGATCGTCAACGGCCACGGCGGCAACCGCGGCATACTGGAGGCGCTCAGCCGCGAACTGCGCGGTGACTTCGGCCTCAATCTCTGCGCGCTGCATCTCGGCGCCATGATGAGCCCGGCGGCGGGCGCGGGCGTGCCGGAGATCCACGCCGGCCAGGACGAGACCTCGGTGATGCTGGCGCTTGCCCCGGACCTGGTGCGCCGCGAGCGGATCGGCGACCTCAAGGCGCCGCCGGACGGCGATGCGGTGCGCGCGGCGGTCCTCGACCCGGCGGCGAACTGGCCCTGGTCGAGCGGCGACCCGCGCCTCGCCGATCAGGGCGTCATCGGCGACGCGGCTGCGGCTTCGGCGGAACACGGCAAGGCGATCGTCAGCCGCGTGGTCGAGGCGGCCGGTGCGGTGCTCAAGCAACTCCGCGAAAACCAGACAGCGCCTTGAAATCGCTGCCGTTCGGGTTGCCCGCGACAGCCCTAACGGAGTGTTAGTGTCTAATTTCCTATAAGCCATTGATATAAATGGTATTCAATCTCTGATTCAAATATCCAGCTAACGACCAGCTAACAGCCGTGAGGCCTCCACCGGCCGCCTCGCGCCGGGGGGGCTGTCCTGCCTAGCTGTCCCGGTGGGAGAGCCATGCCAGCGGGGCTGCTGGGCTGACGGCGGGCCTTCCTTGCCGGGGGTTAGACTCTCGCGCCATTGGGATTCGTGGATCGGCATTCGGGCAAGACACGCCGGAGTCTGGTTCGGGCCTTGGCCTGAGCCTGGCATCGGCGGTCGCGCACCTTCACGGCGGCGAACTCCGGTTGGAGGATAACGGGCCGGGGCTGAAGGCTACGCTGGTGCTGCCGCGCGGCGGCCCGCAATTGCCGCAGCCGAGCGAATAGTCAACCGGCGCGGGCGGGGCTATGACTCGCCCATGCCCCGGCCTGCCAAGAAGAAAGCCAAGCCGACCGTAAAGGACGACAAGACGCTGGCGGTTGCCGTCGCCGAGGCGCCGCGTCTTGTGGACCGCAAGGCGGCGCAGGGCCGTCTTGCCGGGTGGCTGACCGACATCGGCCGAAGCGCGGCCGGCAAGGCGCTGAAGAAGCTGATCGGCGCGTCGCCGAAGGTCGAGGCGCTGCTGCTGGGCCTCGCCGATGGCTCGCCCTATCTCTGGGACCTCGCGGCGGCGGAGCCGGAGCGGCTGCTGTCGCTGCTCAATTCCAATCCCGACCGGCATCTGGCGGCATTGCTGGAGAAATCCGCCAAGGCGGTGGCCGCCACCAGGGACGAAGCCCGGGCGATGCGGCTCCTTCGCCGCATGAAGGCGGAAGCCGCGCTGCTCATCGCGCTGGCCGACATCGGCGGAGTCTGGCCGGTGATGCGCGCGGCGCATGCGCTGACCGAGGTGGCGGACACGGCGATTGCCGCAGCGGTACGCTTCCTCCTGCGCGATGCCGCGGCGCGCGGCCGGCTCAAGCCCGCCGATCCAGCAAGGCCGGAGAAGGGCAGCGGCCACATCGTGCTCGCGATGGGCAAGATGGGCGCCTTCGAGCTCAACTATTCGAGCGACATCGACCTGATCGTATTTTACGACCCGGACGTTCCGGCGCTGGCCGACAAGGACGACGCCGCCGCGTTTCACGTGCGGATCACCCGGGGGCTCGTAAAGTTCCTGCAGGAGCGCACCGCCGACGGCTATGTGTTCCGCGTCGATCTGCGGCTGCGTCCCGATCCGGCCTCGACCCAGGTGGCGGTCTCGACCGAAGCGGCGCTCAACTACTACAGCAGCGTTGGCCAGAACTGGGAGCGCGCGGCGCTGATCAAGGCACGCGCCTGCGCCGGCGACATCCCGGCCGGAGAGGCGATCCTGCAGCAGCTCGCGCCGTTCATCTGGCGGAAGTATCTCGATTACGCTGCGGTCGCCGACATCGAGGCGCTCAAGCGCCAGATTCATTCCTATCGCGGCCACGAGGCCATCGCGGTCGAGGGCCACAACATCAAGATCGGCCGCGGCGGCATCCGCGAGATCGAATTCTTCGCGCAGACCCAGCAGCTTGTCGCCGGCGGCCGGCATCCCGAGCTGCGCGGCCGGGAAACGTTGGCGACACTCGCCGCGCTCACCGAGGGCGGCTGGATCGGCGCCGAAGCGCGCGCCGATCTCGACGCCGCCTATCGTGTTCTCCGCACCGTCGAGCACCGGCTGCAGATGGTGGCCGACGACCAGACCCACACGTTGCCGTCCGACCGCGAAGGCATGGAACGCTTCGCACGCTTTGCCGGCTTCAAGGACCGCGACGCCTTCGCGAAAGAACTGGTCGAGCACCTGCGCAAGGTGCAGCGCCAGTATCTGCGGCTGTTCGAGGGCACCGCGGCGCAAACCGGCCAGCTTGCGCTGTCATTCCCCAAGGATGCCGACGACCGCGAGACCCTCAACCGGCTCGGCGCGATGGGTTTTCGGAAGCCCTTGGAGGTGTCGGCCACGGTGCGCCGCTGGCTGACCGGCGCCTATCCCTCGCTGCGCGGCGAATTCGCCCGCACCCAGTTCACCGAACTCGTGCCGGTGCTGCTCGATCGCTTGGGGCGGGCCGAGAACCCGGATGCAGCCCTCAACGCCTTCGACCTGTTCATCGGCGGATTGCAGCGCGGCGCGCGGCTGTTCTCGCTGCTGAAGCAGAATCCGGACCTGGTCACACTGGTTGCGCTGACGCTCGGCACCGCGCCGAGGCTCGCCGATATCCTGGCGCGCTATCCGGAGGCGATGGATGCGCTGCTGGAGCCGACCTTCTTCGGCGCGCTGCCGGACGAGGACAAGCTCGAATCCGAGCTGCAGCGCTCCATCAAGGAGGCGCGCACCTACGAGGATTTTCTCGACCGGCTGCGCATGTTCAGTCAGGAGCAGATGTTCCTGGTCGGCGCGCGCGTCCTCTCCGACACGGTGACGGCCGAGCAGGCCGGCGGCGCCTTTGCGCGGCTCGCCGACGCTGCGGTCCGCGCGCTGCACCGCCGGGTCGAGGACACGGTCGCGGAAAGTCATGGCCGCATCCGGCGCCAGCAGACCGCGCTGCTTGCGCTCGGCAAGCTCGGCGGCCGCGAGATGACGGCGACCTCCGACCTCGATCTCATCATCGTGTACGACTTCGACCCCGAGCATCCGCAGTCCACCGGCCCGCGCTCGCTGTACGGCGCGCAGTATTTCGCGCGGCTGACCCAGCGGCTGATCAGCGCGCTGTCGTCGCAGACTAACTACGGCGCGCTCTATCAGGTGGACATGCGGCTTCGCCCGTCCGGCCGCGCCGGCCCGGTCGCGACCTCAATCGATGCCTTCGCGAGCTACCAGGAGACCGAAGCCTGGACCTGGGAACACATGGCGCTGACGCGCGCGCGGGTGGTTTCGGGCCCCCCGGCATTTGCCGCCCGTGTCGAGCAGGTCATCCGCGGCGTGCTGTGCCGCAAGCGCGACGCCGCGACGGTCGCCGGGGATGTGGTCGAGATGAGGCGTGCGATCGCCAAGGACAAAGGCGAAGGCGCGCGCTGGGATCTCAAATACGCCGCCGGCGGGCTGATCGATCTGGAGTTCATCGCGCAGTATCTTCAGCTCGTCCACGCGGCAAAGCATCCCAAGGTCCTCGACACCACCACCGCGCGCGTGCTCGACAAGGCGTGGCGGCTCGGGCTCCTGCCGGCGGAAGATGCCGACGTGCTGCGGCCGGCGGCGCGGCTGCATCACAACCTGACGCAGATATTGAGGCTTGCCTTGCCCGGTCCGTTCGACCCGAAGGCCGCGGGCGCGGGGCTGCTGGAGCTGCTCTCCAAGGCGAACGACCTGCCGAATTTTCCGACGCTCGACGCGCATCTCGGCGAGACGCAGCAGAAGGTGCGCGCAAGCTTCAAGCGGATTCTGGGCGCGGCGTAAGTCAGGCCGGGACGGCGCTTCGTCGCTTCACGCTCTCGATCAGCGAGGCCTTGCGGGCATAGGCCCGGTGCGCGGCCGGATCGTTCATCGTCCGCCGGAGTTGCTCGAAATCCTTCGCCCTTGCCGCCGGGTCCTTCTCTTCCATTCGCTTCTTGTTGGCGACGGTCTGCTGCTGCACGAATTCGATGTTGAGCGGGCGGCGATGCAGATCGTATTCGTCGAGAATGTCCTCCGGCGCCTCGTGGCGGATGACGCGGCCCAGAAGCTCGCTCAGTTCGACCGCATCGTGAATGCCGAAATTCAATCCGAGGCCGCCGAGCGGGTTGTTGACGTGCGCTGCGTCGCCGGCCAGGAACACGCTGCCCTTGCGGAAGCTCGCCGCCACGCGCTGGTGCACGTTGTAGAGATTGCGGTGGACGACGTCGTAGGCGCCGTCCTTGGGCAGGAACCTCTGCAGACGTGCCTCGGTTGCCACGGGATTCATCAACTCCTCGTCGGTCTGCTCGGGCCCGGTCGACGACAGCACGCGCCACAGCGGACCGTCGCCGTCGCCGCTCACCTTGAACACGGAGAACCAGGCTTCCGGGTCGGAGACGTAATTGCGCGTGCAGCCTGGATACATGGTACCGAGGTCAAAGGTTGTGGTCAGGATCATGAATCGTTCGGGATGGGTGTAACCCTCGAACTCGATGCCGAGCGCCTTACGTACGGTCGAGCGGCCGCCGTCGGCGCCGATCAGGTAAGAGCCCGCAATCTTGCGGGCGCCGTCCACGGTTTCGACCTCGATCTCGACGCCGTCGGCCGATTGCGTGAGCGCCGTCACCTTTGCGGAGAATTCGACCTTGGCGTGGGGAAAACCTTTAAGCCGCTCGATCGCCATTGCCGCGAGCTTGTGTTGCTCGCATTGCACGCAGAACGGATAGGGCGTCTCGCCCTTGAGCACGCCGAAATCGAATTCGGCCATGATCTGTCGGCTGGGGCGGTCCCAGATGCGGAACAGCGGCTCGACGTAGCCGCGCTGGATGACCTCGTCGACCATGCCAAGCCCGGCGAGCATTTCAAGCGTCGCGGCATGCGTGGTCGCCGCGCGCGGCATGTCGTTGATCTTGTCGCCTGCTTCGAACACTTGCACCGGAAGCCCCTGCTGGGCCAGTGCCAGCGCGGCGATGGCTCCGACCGGGCCGCCGCCGGCGATGAGGATTGGACGTTGGGAGGATGAATGCATGACGTCGATCTTATAATGATTTTGAGCGCGCTGGTATAGGATAGGGCCCTGCAGGGAGTGGTCGGTCATGAAGCTCGCCCGCCGCCGGTTGTTGCAGATCGCGGCCGCCGTGCCGCTCGTCGCGCTCGGATCGCAGCGGGCGCCTGCGCAGGCCTATCCGGCACGGCCGGTGCGGATCATCGTCACCACCGGGCCCGGCGGGCAGGGCGACACCACCGCGCGCCTCGTTGCGGCCAAGCTCAGCGACAATCTCGGTCAGTCGTTCTATGTGGAGAACATGCCGGGCGGCGGCGGCAACATCGCCATGGCCGCGACCGCCCGTGCCACGCCGGACGGCTACACGATCCTCGCCGCCACCAGCAACATCGTCACCAACATCAGCCTTTATCCGAAGATCAACTACGATCCCTACAAGGACTTCGACCCGATTTCGCTGATGTGCTCGTCGCCCCATGTGCTGGTGGTGCATCCGTCGGTCCCCGCCAACAGCATCAACGAGTTGGTGGCGCTGGCGAAGGCGAGCCCCGGCAAATACAGTTTTGCCTCGGCCGGGCGCGGCACGCCCGCGCACCTCGCAGGCGAACTGTTCAAGCTCACGTTCGGAGTGGACATCACCCATGTTCCGTTCAACGGCGGCGGGCCGGCCACGGCATCGACACTCGGCGGTCACGTGCCGATCTCGGTCTCGGCGGTGCCGACGGCGGTGATCTATGTCCGGGGAGGCCAGTTGCGCGCGCTCGGCATGTTCAGCAGCACGCGCTCGTCAGCGCTGCCGGACGTTCCCACCATGAAGGATGCGACCGGCCACGATCTGCCCGCGGACATCGTGAATGGATTCATCGCGCCGGCCGGAACCCCGCGGCCGGTCATCGAATTCCTTCACCGCGAAACGGTGAAGGTGCTGTCCATGCCGGACACCCGCGGCAAGCTTGCGACCATGGGCTTCGATCCGGTCGGCAGCACGCCCGCGGAATTCGCAGCCTGGATCCGGACGGAGATCGAGCGTTGGGGCAAGATCATCCGCGACGCGAACATCGCGCTGCAGTAGCCGCTACTGCTCCACCTTTACGCCGGCGATCTCGATCGCCTTGGCCCAGTTCGGGATTTCGGCGGCGATCAGGGCGGCAAACTTCTCCGGGCCCTCGATGGCCGGATCGATGCCGTTGTCGCGCAGCAGCTCGATGAATTTCGGGTCGCTTCCCGCGCGTGCCATTCCGGCGGCAAGCCTGTCGACAATCGCCTTGGGCGTTCCCTTGGGCGCAAGCATCCCGGTCCACGACACCGCGCTGTAGCCCGCATAGGTTTCCGAGATGGATGGAACATCCGGCAGGCGCGCAGAACGCGCGCCGCTCGACACCGCCAGGATGCGAATGGCAGGATTGGTGGACTGGGCGACCGCCTCCGAGATCGGCACGAATGTAACGGGAATGACTCCTCCAATCACGTCGGTCAGCGCAGGCGCCGTGCCGCGATAGCTGATGCTGGTCATCTTGAGGTCGGCGCGATTGAGGAACAGCGCCATGATCAGATTGCTGGCGCTGCCGGGGCCGCCGCCGCCGCCATAGGCGAGGGGAGCCGGCTGCGCCTTGGCATAGGTGACGAACTCGGGAACCGTCTTGGCCGGCACCTTGGAGTTGACCAGCAGGACCTGCGGGCTCGAACCGAGCTGGCTGATCGGGGCGAAATCCTTGATCGGGTCGTATTTCACCTTGTTCGTGGCCGGCACGATGGCCATGACGTTGGTGCTGGCCCAAAGCAGGGTGTAGCCGTCCGGCGCCGAACGCATCACCGCCTCCATGGCGATGATGCCGCCGCCGCCGACCCGGTTCTCGACCACCACCTGCTGGCCGAGCGTCTCGGAGAGTCGCGCCGCCACCAGCCGGCCGGTGACGTCGATGTTGCCGCCGGCGGCGAAGGGAACCAGGAGCTTGATTGGCCGGTCGGGCCAGTTCTGGGCGCTCGCGGAGCCCGCGAGGCCAAGCAGGGTGAGAAAGGCGAAGGAGGCGCCGAGGAAACGCTGGCGCGGCGCGTGGGTGCGCTTGTGTGTCATCGCCGCACCTTATTGCGGCCCGATCCCTGTCCGCAACCCGCGTGCGGGCAAGGAGGGCGTGCCCGAAAACAGACCGGCGCCCGCTGGCGGCACGGGCGCCGGTCCTCCGACACCCTCCGAAACTATGCCGCCTGAATCCCTTTGCTCTTCTCGACCGGCCGGCCGTCGAGCGGCAGCCGCACCACCACCGTCGTGCCGGCGCCGAGCGTCGAGCGGATGCGCATCTCGCCGCCGTGCAGCTCGACGAGCGACTTGGCGATCGCCAGGCCCAGGCCCGATCCGTGGTGGGTCTTGGTGAGCTGGCTTTCCACCTGTTCGAACGGCCGGCCGAGCTTTTGCAGGGCGTCGCGCGCGATGCCGATGCCGGAATCCTGAATGCCGAGCACCACCGCGCCCCGCGACACCCGGCCGCGCACGGTGATGCGGCCGTTTTCCGGGGTGAACTTGACGGCGTTGGACAGAAGGTTGAACGCGATCTGCTTCAGCGCGCGCCGGTCGGCGGTCAGGCAGATGCCGGACGCGATCCTGGAGGTGACCGTGAGCTTCTTGTCCTGCGCGCGCGTCGTGACCACCCGCAGCGCGTCGGAGAGTTCGCGGTCGAGTTCGACCTTCTCCAGATCGAGCTTGAGCCGGCCGGCCTCGATCTTCGACATGTCGAGAACGTCGTTGATGACGTCCAGCAGATACTCGCCGCTGCCGTGGATGTCGCGGCAGTATTCGACATACTTGTCGGAACCGAGCGCGCCGAACATTCCCGATGCCATGATCTCGGAGAAACCGATGATGGCGTTGAGCGGGGTGCGCAGTTCATGGCTCATGTTGGCGAGGAGCTTGGACTTGGCCTGGTTGGCTTCCTCGGCGCTTTGCGCGAGTTCCGCGAGCTGCTGCGCCTGCGTTTCGAGCTTCTGCTGCGACTGGCGGAGATCGGTGACGGTCGCCATTAGCCGCCGCTCGCTGTCCATTAGCTTCTTTTCGTGCTGCTTCAGCGGAGTGATGTCGGTGCCGACCGAAACATAGCCGCCGTCCTTGGTGCGCCGCTCGCTGATCTGCAGCCAGTGGCCGTCGTCGAGCTGCGCCTCGAAGGTGCGCGCGCCCGGGATTATCGGGTCTTCGCTGGCGAGCTTGGAGCGGATGACGTGCCTGCGGCCGGCCTCGACCA
The DNA here is from genome assembly GCA_009694215.1 of Xanthobacteraceae bacterium. Taxonomy (GTDB): domain Bacteria; phylum Pseudomonadota; class Alphaproteobacteria; order Rhizobiales; family Xanthobacteraceae; genus Z2-YC6860. The sequence continues at coordinate 1,888 of SHVN01000011.1, read as the reverse complement.
CCGTTTCGTAGGCGGTGCCGGCGGCGATCGCCTCGTCGGGCAGGCTGTGCAGGTTCTGGAAATTCGAGTTGCAGAGGACCAGGCGGTTCTCGTGATCCCACAGCACGAAGGCCTCGGGGATGGTCTCGATGGCGTCTCGCAGGCGGATGTCGGCTGCGGCGGTCCGCTCGACCAGTGTCTTCTGCTCGGTGATATCGACGCCGATCCCGATCAGATGCACCCTGGGCTCGCCGGGCTGGTGGACCAGCTCGCAGCGCACCCGCAGCCAGACCCATTTGCCGCTGGCGTGGTGCATGCGGAAATCGTGGTCGATGGAGCTGGTCCTGGCGTCGGCAAGCTGGGTCGCTACCTCGTAGAGCTTGATGTCATCGGGATGAACGAGCTGGCTGACCTCGCCGAAGGTCATCAGGTCGTCGCGCGGGGCGAGTCCCAGGATCGCGAACATCGAGTGCGACCAGAAGATGCGGCCGCGCGCGAGATCCCAGTCCCACAGCCCGCAGCGGCCGCGATTGAGCGCGGTGTCGATGCGGCTGCGGACGGTGTCGTAGATGGCGTCGGCCTCGCGGGCGCGGGTGGCCTGCCAGTGGAAGGCAAACCCCAGGATCAGCAGCACGAAGCCGGTGGTGGCGGTGAGCGTGACGGTGAGCGTGGTGTCGGAGCGCCACGGGGCGAGCGCATCGCTTCGCCACTGGTACACGCTCAACTGCCCGCGGGCGTTGGAAAGATTTCGCACCGTCGCGAAGGCGCGGCTGCCGTCAGCCAGCGTGATCTCCAGTACGCCGGCGCTTGCGCCGAGGATGGTGAGCGGCTGGGTATCGCCGAGCACGTCGATGAGACGCAGGCCGATCGGGCCGCCGGAAGGGGCGCTGGCGGTGATGATGCCCTCGGCGTTGCTCAAGAGGATGCGGCGGCCGAATGCCGTGGCGCGGGTCGTGAGCGCGCGGTCGAGCAGATCGCGCCGCGTGACGTCGCCCTTTTCCGCGCTGACCAGCCGGTCGAAGCGCTCCGAAACGAAGTCGGCGACATTGTCGATGTCGTGGGTGGCTTCCGCGATCGCCTGGCGGTGGTGGTCGAGCACCTGCACCACGGCGCCGACGCCGATGGTCAGGAGAAAGGCGATGATGAGGGCAGGGACCGCGCGGCGCAGCGCAGGCTCCGCGGTGAGCAGGCGTCGATACGCCGGGTTGGCGATCGATTGCGCCAAGCCCTTGATCGAATCCGCTCGCGCGGACGCACTCGCCGTATAGGCGCGCGCCATGACCCCGTCCCCGTCTGGATGATCCCCTGGAAATTTACGCGCCCGAATCGGTGTGCCGCACCGCCTCGAATCAGATGCCATTCGAATCGATGGCGACTCGCTTGTCGAGAGTCCGAGTCAATATTTTTAGTTAACGTCTCCACAGAAATCTGAACCGCCGCGTTTTTGCACGAAGCGGAATTCCGGAGTCGTTTCAATGCGTTGAATCCGGCGGAGCAATCGTCGCCGGAGCCTTTGCAACGCTAGAGCGTTTTCCGGTTGATGTGAATCATTTCAGTTACAGGGGATTCCCCGGGCGGCGCAAATCAGATTCAGATTCCTTCGTCGACAGCGGCGGGGGAGTACAATGGCGAAGGGATACTCGAAGGACCTGAGGGATCGAGGCGTCTCGATCAAGGAGGCCGGCGACAGCGCGCGCGAGGCCGGGCGCGTCCTCGATCTTAGCGCTTCGACGGCGGTGCGGTGGATCAAACGCTGGACGGCAACTGGCAGCATCGGCGCCTTGCCTGGAACGGGCCACAGCCGCTCGCCACTCAAGGCGCACGAGCAGTGGCTGTTCGACCTTGTTGCGACCGAGCCGGACCTGACGCTTGCAGAGATCCGCGCGCGGCTGCGCGTCGAAAAGAAGCT
>SHVN01000129.1 GCA_009694215.1 Xanthobacteraceae bacterium | reverse complement strand
AACAGTCCGACGCGAAGGCCGGCGGCGCGGTCCAGAGCGAGCCTGCCATGAAGCAGGGCGCGGACGGCAAGGCCAACGCCGACACCAAGCCGAAGGCTTCGACCACGGGCCAGGCTTCCGAGCCGAAGGCCGCCCCGGCGGCCAAGTCGACCGCGGATGACAAGGCGGCTCCGGCCGCCAAGTCCGCGAGCGACAAGCCGGCGGCTGACAAGGCAGCGGCCGACACTACTGCGACAATACGGAGGGCGGCCCGATCGGCCGCCCTTCGGCTATATTGGGCGCGATGGCACGCAAGGACAAAATCAGCGCGGGGCTCCTCGCCTACCGCCGGAGCGGGCAGATCGAAGTCCTGCTGGCGCATCCGGGCGGCCCGTTCTGGGCGCGCAAGGACGACGGCGCCTGGACCATTCCCAAGGGCCTGGTGCGGCCGGACGATCTGCTCGCGAGAGCGCTGCGGGAGTTCCGCGAGGAAACCAGGCTGACCGCGCCGGGCCCGTTCGTCCCGCTCGAGCCGGTGCGGCAGCGCAGCGGCAAGACCGTGCACGCCTTCGCCTTCTAGGCCGATCTGGACCTATCGAATTTTACCAGCAACACGTTCGAGATGGAGTGGCCGCCGCGCTCCGGGCAGAAAAAGGAATTCCCGGAGATCGACTGGATCGGCTGATTCGGCGCACCGGCGGCGATGTGAAAGATCATCGCCTATCAGCGGCCGTTTTTGACGGAGTTGCTGGAGAAGCTTGCCGCAGGGTGATCGCTTTGCCCGACGCGCTCTCCACGTCATGGCCGGGCTCGCCCCGGGCATCCCGACTCCCTGGGCAAGACCCTGCCCCATGAATCGAGATGCCCGGCACAAGGCCGGGCATTACGAATGTTGAATCAGGCGCGAGTACAGCCGGCCCTAGGCTCTTACTTCCTGCCGCTGGAAGGCGACGTAGCCAATCACGTAGAGCAGGATCGTGCCGGCGATCAGGCTGACCATCTGCGGCCAAGCCTGCATGATGCTCTGATCAAGCGGCAACGGCGAGCCGATGCGGCCCTGGAACTGCGCCAGCAAGGTGGTCATCGACTGCGCGTCGGGATTGAGCATCGCCACCACGGCTTCGCCGTAAAGCGTGCCGGGCGAGATGCGCGACAACGCCTGCTGCCAGGCGAGCGTATCGGGCGTGGGCAGGCCCAGTTGGGCGAAGCGCAGGTCGGAGGGCGAGATCACCTCCCCCAGCATCTGGGCGAGCGCCGGCCACAACAGCGCCAGGAACAGCCAAAGCCCCAGCGCCACCAGCGCCGCGGTCGCGGTCGAGCGGAAGAACACCGAGAAGGTGACGGCGAGCGCCAGCCAGATGCCGGCATAGGCGATGGTCACCAGCAGGAAGATGAACAGCCGCCCAATCTCCTCCCCGCTCGGCGGCACGCCAAGCCGCAGGAGGCCAAAGCCGATCACCAGCAGCCACAGCGTCACCAGCGCGATGGCGATGGTGGAGAGCCCGGCAAGGAACTTCCCCAACAGCAGCGCATCGCGGTAGATCGGCTGCGCCAGAATGCGCGACATGGTGCGGCGGTTGTACTCGCCGTTGATGGCGTCGAAGCCGAGCCCGATCGCCAGGATCGGCACGAGGATGCTCAGCACCAGCACGAACGACAGGAGCGACTGGCCCGGCGGCGCGAACAGCCGCAGGAACAGGAACGGGTCCTCGGCCGTGGTGTTGCGGATCTGCTCGGCGGCGAAATAGACCACCGCCCCGCCCAACAGTACGACCAGGAACTGCAGCACCACCATGCGAACGCTGGTCAGGTGGTCGAACAGCTCGCGGAAATAGACGACGCTCAAGCCGCGCCAGGGAGAACCTTCACGCTGCATGGTTATTCACCTGGGAAGCACCCTGTTGCTGCGATGCCTGATTGTCGAAGTAGCGGCTGTAGATCGCGTCGAGGCTTGGCTCCTCGACCGACAGCCGCCGCAGCGCGCCGCCGCCATTGACCACGGCGACCGCGGCCTGGGCCCGTACGTCGCGGTCCGCCAGCAGTCGGTAGCGGCTGGGGCCCGCCTGATCGACGGCCTTCACGCCAGGGATATCGGAGAACAACACGCCAAGGCCCTCGCCGTCGGCCTCGACCTCGACGTTGTAGCCGCCGCCGAGCACCTGGCGGGCAAGCTCGGGCACGGTGCCCAGAAGCGCGATGCGGCCTGCGTTAAACAGCGCCACCCGGTCGCACACGCTCTGCACGCGCTCCAGAAGATGCGAGGACAAAAGCACCGCCACGCCGTCATGCTTGAGCGAGCGGATCGTCTCCAGCAATTCGTTGGTCGCATGCGGATCGAGGCCCGACGTCGGCTCGTCGAGGATGGCGATGGACACGTCCTTCATCAGGATTTCGGCAAGGCCCAGCCGCTGGCGCATGCCGCGGGAGAAGGCGCCGACCTTTTTTTCTCCGACGTCCGGCAGGCCAACGCGATCGAGTGCCGCCGCGATCCGCTTGTCGCGCAGGCCGGGCTCGATGCCGATCAGCGCCGCGGTGTAGCGCAGGTTGTCGCGAGCGGTCATGTGGTCGTAGAAGCCGACGGTGTCGGGCAGATAACCCACCACCCGCTTGACCTGAAGCGGCTCGCGCGCCGGATTGTGACCCAGCACACTGATGGTGCCCTCGGTGACCTCGGTCAGCCCCAGCATCATCAGGATGGCCGTGGTCTTGCCGGCGCCGTTGGGGCCGAGCAGGCCGAAGATCTCGCCGCGCCCGACCGTGAACGATACACCGTCCACGGCCGCGATACGGCCATAGCGCTTGGTGAGACCCTGCGCCTCGATGACGGTGTCGCTCATCGGCGGCCGAACCTCGCCACCGCTCCGACCATGATCAGGAGCGCGATCGCGATGATGCCGATGCCGATGGCACCCCACATGGTGGAGACGCCGACCGCAACGCGGAACTGGGTGTTCGCGGTTTCGCCGCGAGCGGCGGCGTTGAACGTCGGCGCGTAGTCGCCGGCGATCGCCTTGTCGGGCGGGGTCACCAGCGCCTGAACCTCTTTGTTCGCTCCCGGCGCGATGCGGTCGATGGTCTTCGGCTCGAAGCTGATCTTCCAGCCGCTCGGCGCGCTGCTGGTGAGCTCGATCTCGTCGGCCGCGGCGGTGCCGGTGTTGGTGACGACGATCGGGATCGACGCCTCCTTGCCGGCCTCGGCCCGGGCGCTCAGCACGCCGTCGCGGCCCGCCATCGAGAGTCGCGGCTGGCCGCTGATCTCGAGCGCGACGGTGGCGTCGGCGGAGGCGTCCTCGGCGGAGGCCTTCACCGACACCGGATAGCGGCTCGCGCCGATCGTGCTCGGCGGACGAACTTTAAGCTTCACGGTCTTCGACTGGCCGGCCTCCACGGGAAGCGACGACAATTCCTGGCTGCCGTATTGCTCGGTGAAGCTCGTCTCGAAATTCTGCGGGGCCTGCGCCGCCAGCGCGACGACCAGATTGCGGCCACTGTCGTTCTTGATCTTGAGCTGGTACTCGAAGTTCGACTTGGCGGTGCCGCGCAGCGACGGCAGCTCGGGCTCAAGCGCGAGCTTGGCCGGAAGATCCTTGGCGAGCGTGACCGCGACCGGCAGGGTGAGTTCGGTGGACTGGCCCTTGGCTGTGACGGTGAGGTTCTGCGTGCCCATCGCGGCGTTCGCCGGCACGTCGAGCCGCAATTGCAGCGTGGTCGAGTCGTTGGTCGCGACCATCGCGGCACCCGCCGGCTGGCCGCCGCCGAGCACCGTCACGGTCCAGCCCTGCGGCGCACCGCCGACCGACAGCGTGAACCGCTCCGGCGGCAGCGCGTAATTTCGGATCCGCAGATTGATGGTGGTGGTAGTGCCAGGCCGCACCGTCACGGCGGGATAATCGGTGAGCAGGAACAGGCCTTTCACCCCCGAGTTGTCCTGCGCGCCCGCCGGAACGGCAGGCGCGAGCGCCAACAGCACAAGTGAAAGAAGGACAGCGAACAGTCTCATGGCTATATCTCCCGGCCGCGAAGCAGTTTGGACCGCAGGGATCGCCTCCATCCCGGGGTCGCCCGGCAAACCGGGCGAAGCAGGGACGAGGGGAATGATCTCCTCGATCATGACGAGTTCCGAGTGCAGAGAACGGATTTTAGGGCGGTTTGGCAAGCCTCTCCCAAAATAAAGATCCCCTGCTTACATTTCGCGCTTTTGGGCCAATGACAGTCTTTCGGCCTTATTCATGCGATAAAATGACGCGGCGCGTGGCCCCTTCCGGTCGAGGGAACGCCGGGCCTTCCAAGCACGTTGGTACTCCATAGGAGCCCGCCATGGTTGGCATGGATCGCGTGGCCCTCGTCGCATTGCTGTGGTTCGCCTTCTGGACCGGCGCCGGCGACGCGATCGGCTACTGGTTCAAGACCCCGGGCACGGGCCTGGTGCTGGGGTTCATTTTCGCCCTGATCACCGTCGTATCGTGGCCGTGGGTGTTGCCGGAGGCGCTCGACGACTGGATGCACAACCAGGGCGCGTGACATTCCGGTGAGGTTCTGATCGGGAACGATGGCCGGCCCTTGCGCGTTATTCCGCGCCAAGGAGATCGATCCATGGGACGTCGTGTCGCCATCGTCGCCGCGCTCTGGTTTGCATTCTGGATGATCCTTGCCGCCGTCCTCGGCGGCGTGATGAGCAAACCCGGCGACGGCACCGAAGGAATCTACTTCGGCTTCTTCAACGGCCCCTGGTGGGCGCTACTGACGAGCTTTGCCTGGCCGTGGATTATGCCGACCGCGATCGACCGCTGGATGTACCGCTCCGAGGTCGGCTAGGCCCACCACTCTGCTGCGGTTGCATACGCGCCTTGCGGGAGGCCCGAAGCCTGTCCTGATCGCGGCGGTGTCGGCTTCTAGACCTTCAGAACCTGCGGCCAATCCACCTCATCCTCCGGCAGCACCCAGGGCTCCTTGAGAGCCGCGTCCGTCCACTCTTTCCACGCGGGCAGCGCCATCATCGCATCCATGTAGGCCCGCGTCGCGCCATCCACCTCGACCGCGTAGGTGTGAAGGCGGGAGACCACCGGAGCGTACATCGCATCCGCCGCGCAGAACGGGCCGAACAGGAACGGCCCGCCGACGCCGTAACGGCTGCGGCACTCCGCCCACATTTCCTGGATGCGCCGGACGTTGGCCCGGACTTCCTCATTCAGCTCGAGCTTCTTCACCGGACGCCACATGTTCATCGGGCAGGCGCGCCGCAGCGGCACGAAGCCCGCGTGCATCTCCGACGAAATCACCCGCGCCCGCGCCCGCGCCGCTGGACCCGTCGGCCACAGCCGCGCGCCGGGATAGCGCTCGGCGAGATATTCGAGGATCGCCAGCGACTCCCATACATGGATGCCGTTGTCGTCCAGGGCCGGCACCTTGCCGGTGCCGGAGATTTTCGACACCCGCGGTTTGAAGTCGGCCGCATTGAGCGAGATCACCACCTCCTCGAAGGCGATGCCCGCGACTTTCATCGCGATCCACGGCCGGAACGACCAGGACGAATAGTTCTTGTTGCCGATGACGAGCGTGAGCGCCAAGACCCCCCTCCCCTTATCGCCGCGGTGCTTTCATACAAGCCGCCACGACTTCGACCTTGCGGCCGCCCTGCGCGCGGCACTGCGCGCTGAGCTCGGTCGGATAGATGGCCGGCGCGCGGTTCGGGCTGCAATAGGCGCTCAACAGCAACTCGTCGTCGGTGCATTCGACGGTGCAGGCACCCGCGGTGCAATTGGCGCGGAGCACGCGCACGCCGGATTCTCCCGCCGGACCGCGCGGGCCTGCCGGACCCACGGGCCCGCGCTCGCCCTGCGGGCCGGTCTGGCCGGTGAAGCGCTGCAGCTCGGCGGCGGTCAACGCGCGGGGCACCTGCGCGTCGGGCGCGCGCAGGACGATCAAGACAAAGGTGGCGATGAAGCCGATCAGGCCGACGATGCTGAAAAGGCCGAGCATCCACAACTCGGGCGGCGACCACCGGCGCGGCGAAACCGGCACGGCCCTGGGTTGCTCGTCGCTGCTCATCGCGCCATCCACGATCGCGGTGCGCTCATGCTTTCGGCTTCGGAGGCTCCGGCGCCTCGACCGGGCCGCCGGCCTGCTTCCAGGCGCCGAAGCCGCCGCGGATGTGAGCCACGGGCTTGAGCCCCATGCGCTGCGCGGCCTGCGCCGCCAGCGCCGATCGCAGTCCCCCGGCGCAGAAGAAGACGAAGCGCTTGTCCTCCGCGAACCGGGGCTTGTGATAGGGGCTCGCTGGATCGATCCAGAACTCCAGCATGCCGCGCGGGCAATGGAACGCGCCCGGCACCTTGCCGTCGCGCTGCAGCTCGCGCGGATCGCGGATGTCGACCAGAACGGTGTCGTCGCGGCCGTGCAGCTTGACGGCGTCCTCGATCGACAGCGTCTCGACCTCGCGTTCGGCCGCGTCGACCAGTGATTTGGCGCTGATGGTGATGTTCTGGGGCATCGGCGTCTCCGTCCGGCCGGATGGTGGCAGACCCATCGGCTAAACGCCAGAGTCCGGAAATGCCGCTTTTTCCAACCCTCGATCTCGTGGCGCTGGCCTGGTTCCTCGGCGCCTGGGCGATCTATTCCGCCGCGCTGTCGCTCACCGAAAAGCGCCGGCGCGGGCTCAACTCCGAGATGAACCGCTACCGCGACGTCTGGATGCTGCAGATGCTGGGGCGCGAGATGCGGATGGTCGACGCCCAGATCGTGGCGGCGCTGCAGAACGGCACCGCGTTCTTCGCCTCCACCTCGCTGATCGCGGTCGGCGGCGCGCTGACGCTTTTGCGCTCGACCAACGAGATCCTCGAGGTGGTTGCGGCGCTGCCGTTCGGCGTCACCACGACGCCGGTGCAGTGGGAGGCCAAGACGATGGGGCTCGCCATCATTTTCGTCTACGCCTTCTTCAAGTTCAGCTGGGCGTACCGCCTCTACAACTATGTGGCGATCATGGTCGGCGCGACGCCGCCGGCGAAGGAGCAGGATACGCCGGAGGCCAAGGCCCACGCCGAACGCCTCGGACGCTTGTGCGAGGTCGCAGGCCGCCACTTCAACCGCGGGCAGCGCGCGTTCTTCTTCGCGCTCGGCTATCTCGGCTGGTTCATCAGCCCGTGGGTGCTGATGGTGACGAGCGTGGTCGTCGCGATCGTGCTGTGGCGCCGCCAGTTCGCCTCGGATTCACGGCAGGCGCTCATCGGCAAATGACGGCGCGGAAGGCCGTCAGCGCAGGAACAGCAGCACCGCGAGCGCCGAGCTCATCAGCACGCCGAACGCGGTCGCCGCGACGGCGAGTAAATCCTGCGGCGAAATCCAGGCCGCCGCTTCCGTCTCGATCCGCTCCCCGGAGTCGAGCGTGGCTTCGCGCGTGCCCATGGTCATGTCGAGCAACATCGGAAATCCACCTCCGCCGGCGCACGCATGATTCGAAATGCGCACGCCCCATGCCCTCGCGGATAGCAGCGGCGGATTAAGAAACTGCCACCACGGGGCAGCGGCGGAATTGCGCCGCGAAGCTTCGGCGATCAGGGGCCCGGCAACAGCTCGGAGGTGCGGCCGGACAGCCGGTAGGCCAGGAGCCCGGCCCATTCCTTCGCGGCGTCGTCGAGCGCGACCCAGCCACGCAACGGCGAAAGTCCCGGCACCAGCCAGCGCCACCAGGGGCGCGGCGCGGCCGATGTCTGCCAGTCGACCGGATAGGCCTCGACCGGGAAATCCACCTTGCGGAACGCCCCGACGGCGCGCGGCATATGCGCGGCCGAGGTGACGAGTAGCCACCGCTCGCCCGGCTTCGGGTTCACCAGCGCCTTGGTATAGGACGCATTCTCGGCGGTGTTGCGGGCGCGGTCCTCGATCGTGATGCGCTCGCGCGGGATGCCGAAGCTCTCCAGCAATTGCAGGGCGAACTGCCCCTCCGGCAGCCCGCTGCCGGTCAGGCTCGCTACACCGCCGCTGTAAACGATGCGCGCGTTCGGAAACCGCCGGGCGAGCGCGGGCGTCGCGGTGAGGCGCTCGGCGCCGGGGCCAAGCTCGATCGTGCCGCGCGCCATCGACTGGTTGGGCTTGATCGGGCCGCCCAGCACGACGATGCCATCCGGAACCGCGGTGCCGGCCCAGCCCGGAAAGCGCCCCTCCAGCGCGGCGGTCAGCCCCCTGCCCAGCGGCAGCAGGCCTGCTACAAGGAACAGCGCGAGACAAGCGACCAGGATACGGCGGCCCGCCCGCGTCCATCGCGTGCACAGCAGGATCACGCCCAGGAGCGCGAGGATGCCCAAGAGGTTCGACGGGACGGTGAGAACGCCGACCGTCTTGGACAGGATGAAAAACATCGCCTCCCTCGCCCCCCGCCCCGTGCCGGCGTCAACCGCGCTTGTTCTTCCATGCCGCGTAACGCGCCTTGGCCTCGTCGTTCGGCGGATAGAGGCCGGGCAGCGGCACGCCGCGCTCGACTTCGCTCACCACCCAGCTTTCGTAGCGCTCGTGCTCCTCGCCTTCGCTGGCGCAAAAATCGACCAGCGCCTGCGGAATCAGCACCGCGCCGTCGTCATCGGCGACGATCACGTCGCCCGGAAAGATCGCGCAGCCGCCGCAGGCAATCGGCTCGTTCCAGCCGACGAAGGTGAGCCCGTTGACCGAGGCCGGCGCCGCGGTGCCCTGGCAGAAGATCGGCAGATCGGCGATCAGGCAGCCGGCCTTGTCGCGGATCACGCCGTCGGTGACGAGCGCGACGGCGCCGCGCCGCTTCATGCGCATCACCAGGATGTCGCCGAAGATGCCGGCTGTCGTGACGCCCATGGCGTCGGCGACCGCAATGCAGCCCTCCGGCATCGCCTCGATCGCCGCGCGCGTCGAGATCGGCTTGCCCCAACTCTCCGGCGTGGCGAGATCCTCGCGCACCGGCACGAAGCGGAGCGTGAAGGCAGGCCCCACCAGGCGCTTGCCGCCGGGCACGAGCGGCATCGCGCCCTTCATCCAGCAGTGCCGGATGCCCTTCTTCAGCAGCATCGTGGTGATGGTCGCGGTGGTGACGCGGCGGAGCACGTCGTAGGCGGCGCTCATCGCTTCCTCTCAGGCCGGCGTGAGGCCGAGCCGCTCGTCGCGGCGGCGCAGAACATACACGAAGGGAATCGACAGCAGCACCATCCACGCCTTGCCGACGATCTGGCCGGCGAGAAAATCGAGCGAGCCGAAGGCGAGCCAGAGAAAGATGATGGAATCGACCACGAGACCGACGAGGCTCGATGCCACCACGGCGAGAACCAGCCGGCGGCGGGCCAGCGGCGTATAAGCCGCCAGATCGGCGAACTCGGACAACAGGAATGCCACCCCCGACGCCAGCACCAGCGACACCGGCGCGACCGCCGCCGACAGGGTGGCGCCGACCACCACGGCGCTTGCGGAATAGACGACGCCGAGACGCCGCTGCACCAGATCGCGGAGCACGAGGGCAATCCCGATCATCGCCACGCCCGAGGGCGCCATCAGGCCGGGAAGCACGGGTATCAGGCACGGCCCATGCGGCGGGCAGACGGTACCGATATTGCCGATCATCCAGTTGGCGGCCGGGATGGTCAGGCCGAAGGCGATCAGGAATGCGATGCCTTCAAACCACCGGCGTGTTCCATTGATCATTGTCTCTCCTCAATAACACTACGCTTGAACGAAGCGTGCGAAACCGCCCGCCCGCAATTGACACGCGGGACACGTCCCGCACCCGTATCCCCAATCGTGGCGGTGCGAGCGGTCGCCGAGATAGCAGCTATGGGTCTCCTCGATCACCAAATCAAGCGGGGCCTGGCTGCCGATTTCGCGGGCCAGCGCAAAGGTGCCGGCCTTGTCCACACGCATCAGCGGTGTATGCAGCACGAAGCGGCGGTCCATGCCCAGCCCGAGCGCAACCTGCATGGCCTTGATGGTGTCGTCGCGGCAATCCGGATAACCGGAATAGTCGGTCTCGCACATGCCGGCGACGAGGTTGCTGGCGGAGCGCCTATAGCCGACCGCGCCGGCGAAGGCGAGGAAGATCAGGTTGCTGCCCGGCACGAAGGTGGTCGGCAGGCCGCTGCCGCCCATTTCGATGGCCATGTCCCTGGTCAGCGCGGTTTCGGAAATGGCGGCGAGCGCGTCGAGCTTCACCACATGATCCTCGCCTAGCCGCCCCGCCCAGTCGGCGCGCAGCGCGGCGAGCCGCATGCGGATCGGCAGCCGGACCGTCAATTCGACCGCGTGGCGCTGGCCATAGTCGAAGCCGATGGTTTCGACCCGGGCAAAGCGCTCCAGCGCCCAGGCGAGGCAGACAGTGGAATCCTGTCCCCCGGAAAACAGCACCAGGGCGGTGTCGGGGCTGATGGTCTTGGTCTTGGTCTTGGTCTTGGTCTTGGTCTTGGTCTTGGTCTTGGTCTTGGTCTTGGTCTTGGTCTTGGTCTTGGTCTTGGTCTTGGTCTTGGTCTTGGTCTTGGTCTTGGTCTTGGTCTTGGTCTTGG
>SHVN01000128.1 GCA_009694215.1 Xanthobacteraceae bacterium | reverse complement strand
CGGCGGGACGCCGCGTCACCTTCGTCGGCTCCGACGACCGCGCGCTGGCGCGGAACATCGCCCGCTATCTGTTCGCCAGGCTTTCGCCGCGCGCCACGATCATCATTCTCGAAGGCACGCCCGCGTCCGCGACCAGCCGCGAGCGTCTCCTGGGCTTTCAGGACGTGCTGGCCGAGCATCCGGGAATCAACGTGCGCTGCTCGCTCCGCGGCGACTATCAGCGCGAAATTGCCCGTGGCGTCTTCCTCGGCGCCAAGGGCCAATGGCCGCGCGTGGACGCAGTGCTGTGCGCCAACGACGTCATGGCACTGGGCGTGCTGGATGCGCTCGATGCGAACCCGGGCAGCGGACCGCTGGTGACCGGCGTCAATGCCATCCCCGAGGCGGTCGCGGCGATCGCCGCGGGCCGGATGCTGGCGACCGCCGACTTCAACGCCATGACGATGAGCGAGATCGCGACCGAGGCCGCGGTGCGGCACCTGCGCGGCGAGACGATACCGCTGGAGATCATGCTACCGGTCCAGGTGGTCGATGCGGGAAATTGTGCGGCGTGGAACGCGCCGTTCGCGGCGCGCCCCTCGCCGGTATGGGAGAACATCGTCAGCCGGACATGAAGATTATCTGCCATCTCCACGACAAGCTCCCCGAGTTTGTCGAGACTCTGCGACCAGCCTTCCTGCATGCCGTCCAGCATCTGCGGCGCGGCCGGATGGGATCCCTTGGCCTTCGCCTTGATCGTGAGCCTGGTGCGGCCGCCCTCCTCCTCGAAGGTGACGATGGTATCGGACTCCAGATAGCGCGTGCCGTCGGTGCCGTCGGCATAGGCCGTGAACCGCAGCCGCTCGTGCTTGATCACCTCGGTGAAGACGCCGGGCATCGGAAACACCGTGCCGTCGGGCGCCTTCATGTGGATCAGCAGCTTGCCGCCCGGCCGCACGTCCATCTCGTAGACCGGATTGGTGAAGTGGCGCGGCGCCCACCACTGCGCCACGTGCTTCGGATTGGTCCATGCCACCCAGACCAGCGCGCGCGGCGCGTCGAAGCTGCGGACCAGCGTTACCTCGCGGGTCATGGGAAGCGGAGTCGGTCGGCTTGTCATGAAAAACTCCTGCTACTTGAGCGCACCTTCGAGCAGCAACGCCAGCCGGTCCATGCTGGCCGCCCAGCCCCGGGCGTGGTGATCACGGGTTTCGCCGTTCGGGAAAAACTCGTGGGTCAGAGAAAGCCGCGTGCCGCCGGCAATCCCGGCGAATTCCAGCGTGACGCGCATCTCGCCTGCCGTCGCGAGCGGGCCATCGAACCATCTGGTGAGGTACACGATCCGGCTTGGCCGTTCGATCTCGACGAAGCGAGCGGCGCTGCGCAGCACCACGCCGGTTGTCTGATCGCGCATGGCAAAATTCCATCCGCCGCCCACGCGCGGATCCACGTTCATCTCGATGATCCTATAGGCATCGTGAGAGAACGCCTGCTGCAGCGCCTTGGCATCGAAAAACGCGCCGAACACCAGCTCGCGCGCGAACTTGAAGCCGCGCGTGAATCGCCCCCGAGATGACGTCGCACTTTGCGCCCCTACGGCGGCCAAAGCCAGCGCGCGTTCTCACCCCCGCGGCGTCGCGATCGGAGCGTCGACGAAGATCTTGTACTGCTGCACGCGGGGGTTGGCCTTGTCTTCCTCGTTGACGAACTGGAACGAGCTTTTTCCGGTCAGCGTGCGCGGCAGCACCATGACGCGGATGAAGCGACTCAGCCGGTCCATCGCCGCCTGCGCGAACACCGGATCGGAGCCGGTCTCGTACCAGGCGCTGCCGGGGCCATAGCAGGTCGAGCGGCCGTGGGTGTCGATGCGGATGCCGCCGTCGAGCAGGCAGCGGATGCCAGGGCCCCAGTGCTTGTGCAGGAACGCGCAGCCGCCCGGCGGGAACGCGACACTGTCGCCGCGCAGCAGCAATTCGCCCTGCGGAATGGTTTCGAGCGCCGCGGCGATTTTCTCCTGCGAGCGAAGCGCTCCCCTGAGCGGGGCGCTGGCGCTGTTGGCCGCCGCCAGTTCAAATCGCCACAGCGTGACGCCGTCCTTGCCGGCCGTGAGCGAACAGCTGCCCTCGCCGCCCCACGCGTCGCCGTCGCTCAGCGACTTGCCGTCGATCGCGGCCGTCCCATGCACCACGAAGATCATCCGTGCCAGCGCGGGCAATGATATCGATGCGGCGCCGCCACTGATGGAGTCTTCGTAGAGCCGGAGGATGGGATGCATGAAAACTCCTGGTGTCGGGCGTCAGCCGCCCTTTTCCCTTTTCACCGCCTGCCAGCCGATGTCGCGGCGGCAGAAGCCTTCGGGCCACTTGATCTTGTCGACCGCCTGGTAGGCCCGCGCCTGAGCCTCGCGTACGCTCTTGCCGCGCGCCGCGACGTTGAGGACGCGCCCGCCGTTGGCGGTGATTTTCTCGCCGTCCGCCTTGGTGCCGGCATGGAAGATCTCCACGCCCTCGATTTCGCCCGCGGCGTCCAGCCCCTCGATCACCGAGCCGCGCCTGTAGTCCCCCGGATAGCCCTTGGCCGCCATCACCACGGTCAGCGCCGCATCCGGATACCAGCGCAGGTCGAAATTCTTGAGCTGGCCGTCGCAGGAGGCGATCAGCGCCGGGACGAGGTCCGACATCAGCCGCAGCATCAGCACCTGCGTCTCCGGGTCGCCGAAGCGGGTGTTGTATTCGATCAGCTTCGGGCCGTCCTTCGTGATCATCAGGCCGGCGAACAGCACTCCCTTGAAGGGCGAGCCCATCGCCTTCATCGCCCGCATGGTCGGCACTATGATCTCGTTCATCGTGCGCGCGGTCATCTCCGGCGTCATCACCGGCGCAGGCGAATAGGCGCCCATGCCGCCGGTGTTGGGGCCGGTGTCGCCGTCGCCGACCCGCTTGTGGTCCTGCGCCGAGGCGAGCGGAATTGCGGTCTCGCCGTCGCACAGCGCGAAAAACGAGGCCTCCTCGCCGACGAGAAACTCCTCGACCACCACCTCCGAGCCGGCCGCACCCAAGCCGCCCTCGAACATCATGTCGATGGCGCTTTCCGCTTCCGTCAGCCCCTCCGGAATGATGACGCCCTTGCCTGCCGCGAGCCCGTCGGCCTTGATCACGATCGGCATACCCTGCTTGCGGACATAGGCCTTCGCGGGTTCGGCCGAAGTAAACCGCTCGTAGGCGGCGGTCGGGATGTTGTTGGCCCGGCACAGGTCCTTGGTGAAGCCCTTCGAGCCCTCCAGCCGCGCGGCCGATTTGCTCGGTCCGAACGCCTTGATGCCGGCGGCGGCGAGATCGTCGACGATGCCGGCAACCAGCGGCGCCTCCGGCCCGACCACCACCAGATCGATCTTGTTGCTCTTGCAGAACGCGACCACCGCCGCGTGGTCGGCGATGTCGAGCGCCACGCACTCGGCCTCTCGCGCGATGCCGGCGTTGCCCGGCGCGCAGATGAACCGGTCGGTCAGCGTGCTGGAGGCGACCGTCCAGGCCAGCGCGTGCTCGCGGCCGCCGGAGCCGAGGAGGAGAATGTTCATGCGGGACAAGGACTAGCACGGCCGCGAGTACGGACGGAACTTGGCCATCCACAGCGTCCACACCCGCCTCGACGCGACGGCATGGGCGTGATTTGCTGCACCCAATGAAAGTCACGGCGCAAGTCCTGGTGGCATTGCTGTTGCTCGTCGCAGGCCTGTTCACGACAGATTTGGCGGCGCCCGCCGCCGCCGGCGATTACACCCTGGAAAACCGGCCGGAGGTGTCGTTCAAGAACGGGCCGGTCCACATCTCCCCCTATCCGCAAGGCGCCCGCGCCGCCTCGGTCTGGAACTCCGACGCCTGCTGGCGCGATTGCAAGTCGTCCTGCATGTGGAAAATGGAATATTGCACCGGTTCGGCCAGTCCGGATGCCTGCCGTCCGCATCTCGATGCCTGCGACCGGGCCTGCCAGCGCTCCTGCCGTAGCCCGTGGAGCGGCCCGCTGCTGGGCTTCATCGATTTCTAGGCTTCCGTCATTCCGGGACGGCCCCGCGTTTCATGGGTTAGTCTCACGCTCAGATGTTCGAAAAATTCTTCGCCCGCTTCCGCTCAAGCGATACCAACCATCGACTGCTCGTACCGCTGCTCATCAGCACCATGCTGGTACAGCTGGTGACGGCCATGGTGCGCGTCACCACATCCTACCGCGCGGTCGAGCTTGACCTGTCGATCGTCTGGCTCGGCCTGATCGCCGCGACCTTCGCCATCTGCCCGATCCTGATCGCGGTCCGCGTCGGCCGCCACATCGACCGGGGCTACGACGCGCAAACGAGCTGGCTCGGCGCCGTCATTTTCGCCGTCGCCTGCGGAAGCTTCACCTTCGCTTCGTCGCCGGTGGCGCTGCTGGTCGCATCCACCATCATGGGCACCGGCCACATCATGCTGATGGCGAGCCAGCAGATGCTGTGCGTGCGCGCGGCGGGCCCCCGCACCCTGGAATCGGTGTTCGGCAACTACATGGTGGCCGGCGCCATCGGTCAGGGCATCGGGCCCTATGTGGTCGGCTGGATCGGCGGCGCCGCGTCGGTGCCGCCGACGCAGACGCTTTTCATCATCGCCGCGATCATTTCCGTCTTGTCATTCGCCGTCGCCCTGGCGATGCGGCCCGGGCCCGACAAACCGCTGGCCAAGGGCGAGAGCGAGATCGTCCCGGTCCGCCAGATCGTGCGCATTCCCGGTCTGGTCGAGGTGGTGGTCGCCGGCGTGATCCTGGTGTCCGCCTCCGACATCATCCTGATCTACATTCCGCTGCTCGGCGCCGAGCGCAACATCGACGTCCATGCCGTAGGCCTCCTGCTGACGGTGCGGGCGGCGTTCTCGATGGTGGCGCGGGTGTTCTACGCACGCATCGTCGGCATCGTCGGCCGCTGGCCGCTGATGATCGCCTCGACCTTCGCCTGCGGCCTGAGCTATGCCGCCTTCGCGGCGCCGCTGCCGCTGTGGGCGATGCATCTTGCGATCGCGGTGATGGGATTCTCGTTCGGGCTCGCGACCACGCTCAGTATCACCATCGTGGTCGACATGACCACCGTCGGCGCGCGCGGCACCACCAATTCGCTCCGCATCATGAGCAACCGCGTCGGCCAGTTCGTGATGCCGTTCGGCGCCGGCCTGGTTGCTGCGGCGGCGGGACTGGCAGGCCTGTTCCTGATCCTCGCGGTGGCCATCGGTGGCTCGGCCGCGGCGATGGCCTGGAGGCGGCCGGCGGCGTGAAACATCCGCGTCAATCGGCTACTGTGTCGGTTATGAACGAGTCGCAGCCCAACGTCGCCGAATTCACCGTCTCCGAGCTGTCGGCCGCGCTCAAGCGCACGGTCGAGGACAATTTCGGCTACGTGCGCGTGCGCGGCGAAATCTCCGGCTACAAGGGGCCGCACGGCTCCGGCCATGTCTATTTCGCGCTCAAGGACCAGACCGCCAAGATCGACGGTGTGATCTGGAAGGGCGTGTTCGGCCGGATGCGAATGAAGCCCGAAGAGGGCATGGAAGTCATCGTCACCGGCAAGCTCACGACCTACCCCAACCGGTCGAGCTACCAGATCATCGTCGAGACGCTGGAGCCCGCCGGCCTCGGCGCGCTAATGGCGCTGCTCGAAGAACGCAAGCGCAAGCTCGCCGCCGAGGGCCTGTTCGACGAGGCGCGAAAGCAGCTCCTGCCGTTCCTGCCCGAAGTGATCGGCGTCATCACCTCGCCGACCGGCGCGGTGATCCGCGACATCCTCCACCGCCTCGCCGACCGCTTTCCGCGCCACGTTATCGTCTGGCCGGTCAAGGTGCAGGGCGAGGGCTCGGCCGAGCAGGTCGCCGCCGCGATCCGCGGCTTCAACGCGCTGCCGGAAGGCGGACGCATCCGCCGGCCCGACCTGCTGATCGTGGCGCGCGGCGGCGGCTCGCTGGAGGACCTCTGGTCGTTCAACGAGGAGATCGTGGTGCGCGCCGCGGCCGAGAGCATGATCCCGCTGATCTCCGCCGTTGGCCACGAAACCGACGTGACCCTGATCGACTTCGCCTCCGACCGGCGCGCGCCGACGCCCACCGCCGCGGCCGAGATGGCCGTGCCGGTGCGTGCCGACCTCATTGCCGAGCTGATGAGCAAGGCGCGCCGCGCGCTGGCCTGCTGGCAGCGCGCCCAGGACCACCGCCGCACCGAGCTGCGCGCGGCGGCGCGCGCACTGCCCAGCGCCGAGGAGCTTCTGGCGATCCCGCATCAGCGGCTCGATGCCTGCGCCAAACGATTGCCGCGGGCGCTGCGGGCGAACGCGCAGATCCATCACACGCAATACTCCCGCATCGCCGGGCGGCTTTCGCCGCAACTTCTTCGTACCCAGGTCGAGCGCCGCCGCGTGCGGCTGGACGGCTGCACGCATCGGCTCGTCACCGCGCTGAAGGCGTATCGCGACGCGCGCCTCAACGCGATCGTGCGCCAGAAGGATCGGGTGAAGGTCTGCGGCGAACGATCCGGGCGCGCCGTGCGCAACCTGATCGCCATCCGCGCAACCCGCGCGGAGCGCGCCGGCCAATTGCTCGCGGCGTTTTCCTATCGCGGCGTGCTGTCGCGCGGCTTCGCGCTTGTCCGCGACGGCGACGGGCATCCGCTCCGGGCGGCCGCTTCGGTCTCCTCCGGCATGGCGCTCGACATCGAATTCGCCGACGGCCGCGTCGGCGCGGTCGCTGGAGCAACCGCCGGAACAAGCGCGCCCTCACCTGCCGCGCCGGCGAACCCGCCTCCCGCGAAGCCCCGCAAGCCCAGTGGCGGCAGCGGCGGTCCCGGCCAAGGGAGCTTGTTCGGGTAAACTCAAACGGTGCAGTCTGGTAACCTCTCCCCGCTTGCGGGGAGAGGTCGGCGCGCATAGCGCGCCGGTGAGGGGGTGCTGGCGTGCGCAATGCAAACCGGTTTTCAACAACGCGATCCCGAAAGCTTCGAGCAGCGTCAACTAATGCCGAGTTACATCTGTGGAGTAAATTGAGGTCCCGCTCTCTTGACGGCCACAAATTTGTTCGTCAGGAGCCAATCGGCCCGTTCGTCGTCGATTTCGTCTGCCGGGAGATCAGACTCGTGATCGAAGTGGACGGCGGCCAACATGCGACCGACCCACGCGATCCTCCCAGAGAACAGTGGCTTACCGACCACGGCTATCAAGTCATTCGATTCTGGAACAATGACGTTCTCGGCAACATGGATGGCGTGTTGCAGACAATTCTGAGCGCGTTGGCTGCTCAGCTGCCCCCTCACCCGGCGCGCGATGCGCGCCGACCTCTCCCCGCAAGCGGGGAGAGGTAACTCGTGGCAACGCCGTCCTCGCAGCAAGGCGACCTGTTCGGCCATCCGCGCGGGCTGACGTTTCTGTTCGCCACCGAGATGTGGGAGCGCTTCTCCTACTACGGCATGAAGGCGCTGCTGGTGCTCTACATGGTGAAGTATCTGCTTCACCCCGAGCGCGCGCAGACCGTGATCGGTTTTGCCGGGCTGAAAAGCGGGCTGGAATTCCTGTTCGGCCCGCTCGATATCCAGCCGCTGTCGTCGCATATCTACGGCCTCTACACCGGCCTCGTCTATCTCACGCCCGTCCTCGGCGGCTATCTGGCCGACCGCCTGCTCGGCCAGCGCCGCATGGTGGTAATCGGCGCCTCACTGATGGCGGTCGGCCATTTCATGATGGCGTTCGAATCGATGTTCCTGCTCGCGCTGTTCGTCCTCATCCTCGGCAACGGCGCGTTCAAGCCCAACATCTCCACGCAGGTCGGCTCGCTCTACGCGCCGGGCGATGCGCGCCGCGACCGGGCGTTCTCGATCTTCTACGTCGGCATCAACCTTGGCGCGTTCCTCGCGCCGCTTGTCTGTGGTACGCTCGGTGAGGAACTGGGCTGGCACTACGGCTTTGGCGCGGCCGGCATCGGCATGACGCTCGGCCTTGCGATCTACCTCTATGCGTCGCGGACGCTGCCGCCCGACATGCGCAGCCGCGTTCAGTCCGAAG
Source organism: Xanthobacteraceae bacterium (assembly GCA_009694215.1). Classification (GTDB taxonomy): domain Bacteria; phylum Pseudomonadota; class Alphaproteobacteria; order Rhizobiales; family Xanthobacteraceae; genus Z2-YC6860. The sequence goes on along the minus strand of SHVN01000128.1, from coordinate 2,485 downwards.
GCCCGGCGAAACCCTTCGGCCGCGACGAGTGGCGGGCGATGGGCGCGCTCGTTCTGCTCGCGCTTCCGGTGACGTTCTTCTGGGCGACCTACGAGCAGCAGGGCAACACCATCGCGCTGTGGGCCGACGGCTACACCGACCGCACCATCAATCTGCTGATCTGGTCCGGCCAGATCCCCGTCACCTGGTTCCAGGCGTTCAACCCGTTCATGATCTTCGCCTTCACGCCCTTCGTGCTGATGCTATGGCGCTGGCAGGCGGCGGCCGGCCGCGAGCCCTCGACCGTCGCGAAGATGGCCTTCGGCTGCTTCGGGGTGGCGCTCGCCAACCTGATCATGGTCGCGGCGGCGGCGAGCGCGGGCGGCGGCAAGGCAAGCTGGCTGTGGCTCACGGCCTATTTCGTCGTCCTGACCTTGGGCGAGCTCTACCTTTCGCCCGTCAGCCTGTCTCTGGTCACCAAGGTCGCGCCCGCCCGAGCCGTCTCCATGATGATGGGCGTATGGCTCGCCACGAGCTTCACTGGCAATTTCCTCGCGGGCTACCTCGGCAGCTTCTGGTCCAGCATGGCCAAGGGCTCGTTCTTCACGATGATCGCCGTGATCGCGGCGCTGGCCGGCCTCGTCATCCTGGCCTTCGTGCGGCCGTTGAAGCCCATGCTGCGCGAGTCGTAGAGTGCCTCCCGAAACGAAAGGGAGGCTGCGCCGTGAAAATCGTCGATCTGAGCCGTGAACTCTACCACCGCACCCCGAGCTATCCGGGCCAGCCCCCGATCATTCACGGCGTCTGGAAGACCCACGAGGAAGCATTCGCCGACTCCGGCAACATCCAGGGCAACAGCGTAATGTTCTTCTCGATGCCCGACCACGGCGGCACCCACATCGACGCGCCGCGCCATTTCGGCATCACCGGCACGCCGATCAACGAATACCCGCTGGAGAACTGCATCGTGCCGGGCATCTGCATCGATCTGCGCCACATCGCGCCGAAGGCGGAGATCGCGCCTTCGGACCTCGAAGCCGCGGTGAAGAAAGCCGGCGTGCCGGTGCCGAAGGGCGGCACCGTGCTGCTCTGCACCGGCCATCACGAGCGCACCTTTCCGCGCAAGGAATACGCGACCGACAATTCCGGCGTGAACGTCACCGCGACCGAATGGCTGGCGAAGCAGGGCGTCGTGCACTTCGGCATCGATTCGATGCGGCCGGGCCCCGAGGGCACGGTGAACGCGCTCGTGCACAAGGCCTGCCTGGAGCTCGACATCACACACATCGAGAGCCTGTGCAACCTCGAAGCGCTGCTCGGCAAGGGTGAGTTCACCTTCATCGGCCTGCCGATGAAATGGCGTGGCGGCACGGGCTCGCCGATTCGCGCGGTCGCAGTATTCGACATGTAGCCTTATTGGAGCATGGTCTTGTCCGAAAACCGGTTCCCACTTTTCGGGACCATGCTCATCGCTCGAACCACTCCGGCACGCGCTTGAGCGCGTCGGCCCGCGCGGCCGCATTTGTGCCGCTGTGCACGCGGCCGGTCCTATCGACCGAGAACGCCAGGCCCGTCCGCACCTGCAGCGGCCGGTTCGGATGGTCGAAATCGTGGTGGGCGCCGGGATAAACGTGGATCGCCAGCCGGGCGCTACGGCCGCGCGCGCCCGCGACCATCTGCTGGCAGCTCGCGGCCGAAGCCTGGTCGTCTGAGCGCCCGATCAGGATCAGCGTCGGCACCCGCGCGCTCCATGCGGCATTGCCGAGCCTGCGGCATCCCGGATAGAGCGCGACCGCGGAGCGGAAATCCGGGCCGTCCTTGGCCTGCGGCTGCGCGCGCGCGCGCACCGCCCACAGCGCGGCGATAGCCCCGCTCGACCACCCGAGCAGCGAGACCCGGTCGGCGACGATCCACGACTGCGTCTGCAGCCACGCGCGTGCGGCATCCGCATCGGCCACCCGCTCGCGGTCGACGCGGATCGACCGCGCGCCCGCGCCGCACTGGCTGCCGATCCCACGGGAGCTGTTGCTGTCGGGCAGCAGCACGGCGTAGCCGCCGCTGACAAGACGTTCGCCCCAGTCCCGATAGCGCGTGCCGATCGCCCCCGCCAAATTGTTCAGCCCGGTGCAATTGTGCAGGCCGACGACCGCCGGGAACGGGCCATGGCCGTCCGGACGGAACAGCACCGCCTTGAGCCGGCTGCCATCCTTCTGCAGAATTTCGACGGGTTCGGGGTTGGTCGCGGCCAACGCCGGGATGGCCCCAATCGGCACGATCTGGGCCAGCACGGCGACGGTCAAGGCAGCGAACAGGGCGCGCATGAAATGGAAAATGGCTCTCGATCGATGCCCGGCAGACTAGGGCCTGTCTTCAGTTGAGGAGGATGATAGCGGAAGCCAGTTGGAGTCCGGCGAGAAAATTTCTGGCGAGTTTGTCGTATCGTGTTGCGATGGCGCGAAAGTGCTTGAGTTTATTGAAGAAGCGCTCGACGAGGTTGCGTTCGCAG
>SHVN01000127.1 GCA_009694215.1 Xanthobacteraceae bacterium | reverse complement strand
CATCGCGGGCTTGCGGGCGGGCGTGGCGCCCTGCGAGCCGAAGCTGTCGTCGGAGTCCGACGCGCCGCCGCCACGCGTGTCGAGCATGGTGAGCGTTGAGTTGAAATTCTGCAGCACCACCTCGGTCGAATATTTTTCGACGCCATCCTTGTCGTTGTATTTGCGTGTCTGCAACTGGCCTTCGATGTAAACCTTCGAGCCCTTCTTGAGGTACTGCTCGGCGATCTTGCAGAGGCCTTCGCTGAAGATCACCACGCGGTGCCACTCGGTCTTTTCCTTGCGCTCGCCGGTGGCCTTGTCGCGCCAGTTCTCGGAGGTCGCTAGCCGCAGATTGGCGATAGGTCGGCCATCCTGGGTGCGCCGGATTTCCGGGTCCGCGCCGAGATTGCCGATCAGGATGACCTTGTTCACCGAGCCTGCCATGACGTTCTCCTGTCCGCTTCGCGGACTCCCTGTCTACTGTCCGCTTTGCGGACACCTGCTCCAATCCGTTTCACGGAGCCTCGCACTGTCGCTGCCCACATAAGGCGTTCCGATACTTAGATAGTTAGCGCCCCAAACCGAGGGCTGACGCAACCGAGCGCCGCCGGTACGCCACAGGCGCAACGCACTTATCCACAGAGCCCCGACGCGGCGACGTATCGTACAGCCGCATAGCGTTCACTATTTGTTCTATCACACCGCAATCTCCAAATGCAAGCAGCCCGCGGTTTTCCACCGCCATCCATAGTTGCCACGGTTCACCACTCACAGCCTGACGCCGATCTATCCCGCTCCGGGCATTAGCCATTTCGGGCTCGCAAATTCAACGACCCACGTAATCCACAGGTCGCGCAGGTTCGGCAATCAGCTTCCGAACACGACCAGCCAACGCGCAAGCGGACGGGAGGTCATCATGAAACGACTGTTGCTCGCGGGCGTGGGATCAGGGGCACTGGCGATGTCGACGGCGCTCGCCGCCGACGTGCCGCCCGGGCGATATATGCCGCCGCCGCGCGCGCCAGCCTATGTGCCGTTTTTCAGCTGGAACGGAATGTATGTCGGCATCAACGCCGGCTACGGCTTTGGCCACTCGAATTGGACCAAACCCACAACCACCGCAACCACCGGCGACTTCGATATCACGGGCGCGACGATCGGCGGCACGGTTGGGTACAACGTGCAGCTCAGCGCCATGGTCGTCGGCGTCGAGGCCGACCTCGCCTGGAGCAACATCAAGGGCTCGCACACGATCAACTGCGCTGCCTCCTGCAAAACCTCAAACAATTGGCTTCGCACGGGACGCGGGCGGATCGGCTACGCGTTTTGACCGCTTTCTTCCATACTTCACCGGGACCATCGGAGGAGCCGCCGCGACGCAGGATTTGACCTGGTTCGGCACGTTCCGCGGCCGCATCGGCTACACGGTTTTCGATCGCTGGCTGCCCTATTACACGGGCAGCCTGGCGTACGGCGGCCGCGAGATGACGGTGGGTGCCGTGAATGCAACCGACACCAGACTCGGCTGAGCGATCGGCGTGGGCCTCGACTACTCCATCAATCAATCGTGGAGCGCGCGGCTCGAGTATCTACTTGTTTTGCTTGATGGATTCAGCACGGCGGCGCCAGTGCTGAACGTCTGCAAGCTGGACAACGACATCATCCGCGCAGTCTTCAACTACAAGGTCATGCCATCCTTGTAAGTGCGGAATGTTCCGACACAAAAAGCCGACCTCGCTCCGGCCTTTTGTGTTTTGGCGTCGGGATCTAGGCGCCGTCCACAGAATACAAGCCGAACATCGCGAGGACTGGCGAAAGCTTCTTGTTCTCACTACGTTCCGAGTGCTGGGCTGGCCCTATTCCGTCGGACTTTCATGAACAATCTGTTTGAAAAGGGCCGGCGCACCGGCCGCATTTCTGAGGCCAGAACGCCTTTGCTCAGCCATGAGCAGCGCGTGATTTCGATCCGAGGAGCGCGCGAACACAATTTAAAGAACGTGGACGTCGTGTTCCCGCGCGATCAATTGGTGGTGTTCACCGGCCTGTCCGGGTCCGGCAAATCCTCGCTCGCCTTCGACACCATCTACGCCGAGGGCCAGCGCCGCTACGTCGAGTCGCTCTCGGCCTATGCCCGACAGTTCCTGGAGATGATGCAGAAGCCGGACGTCGACCAGATCGACGGCCTGTCGCCCGCCATCTCCATCGAGCAGAAGACCACCTCGAAGAACCCGCGCTCGACCGTCGGCACCGTCACCGAGATCTACGACTACGCGCGCCTGCTCTGGGCCCGCATCGGCGTGCCCTATTCGCCCGCCACCGGCCTCCCCATCGAGAGCCAGACCGTGTCGCAGATGGTCGACCGCGTGCTAGCCCTGCCTGAGGGCACCCGCATCTATGTGCTCGCCCCAGTCGTCCGCGGGAGGAAGGGCGAGTACCGCAAGGAATTGGCCGAATATCTCAAGAAGGGCTACCAGCGGGTCAAGATCGACGGCGCGTTCCACGAGATCGGCGAGGTCAAGCCACTCGACAAGAAATTCACCCACGACATCGACGTGGTGGTGGACCGCCTCGTGGTGCGCCCCGACATCAAGACGCGCCTGGCCGATTCACTGGAGCAGTGCCTAAAGCTCGCCGAGGGCATGGCGGTGGTGGAGCTGGCCGACAGCACCGCGACCCGCGCCAAGGCCAACACCGGCCGCAACGAGAACGCCGAACGGCTAATCTTTTCGGAAAAATTCGCCTGCCCGGTGTCCGGCTTCACCATTTCCGAGATCGAGCCCCGGCTGTTCTCGTTCAACAACCCGTTCGGCGCCTGCCCGGCCTGCGGCGGCCTCGGCATCGAGCAGCACATCGACGCCGACCTCGTCATCCCCGACAAGGACGCCAGCTTGCGCAAGGGCGCCATCGCGCCGTGGTCGCGATCGAGCTCGCCCTACTACGTGCAGACGCTGGAGGCGCTGGGCAAGCACTACAAATTCACGCTCGATACGAAGTGGAAGGACCTTGGCAAGAAGACCCAGGACGCGATCCTCTACGGCTCCGGCGACGACGAGATCAAGTTCACCTACGACGATGGCGCGCGGTCCTACCAGACCAAGAAGCCGTTCGAGGGCGTCATCACCAATCTCGACCGCCGCTACAAGGAAACCGAGAGCGAGTGGGCGCGCGAGGAACTGCAGAAATACTTCACCGACATCCCCTGCGCCGCCTGCACCGGATTCCGGCTCAAGTCCGAGGCGCTGTGCGTCAAGATAGCCGGAAACCACGTCGGCATGGTCGCCGACATGTCGGTCAAGCGCGCCGGCGAATGGTTCACCGAATTGCCCAAGCACCTCACGGCGAAGCAGAACGAGATCGCCGTCCGGGTGCTAAAGGAAATCCGCGACCGGCTGAAATTCCTGGTCGACGTGGGCCTGGAATATCTCACGCTCGGCCGCGGCTCCGGCACGCTGTCCGGCGGCGAGAGCCAGCGCATCCGGCTCGCCTCGCAGATCGGCTCGGGGCTGACGGGCGTGCTCTACGTCCTCGACGAGCCGAGCATCGGCCTGCACCAGCGCGACAACGCGAGGCTGCTCGAAACCCTGCGGCGGCTCCGCGACCTCGGCAACACCGTGATCGTGGTAGAGCACGACGAGGACGCGATCCGCACCGCCGACCATGTGCTCGACATCGGCCCCGGCGCCGGCATCCACGGCGGCAACATCATCGCCCAGGGCCAGGTTGAGGACCTGATAGGCAATCCGAACTCGATCACCGGCAAGTATCTTTCCGGCGAGCTGGTAGTGCCGATCCCCGAGCGCCGGCCGCGTAACGCGCGCCGCGCGATCAAGGTGGTCAACGCGCGTGGCAATAACCTCAAGAACGTCACCACGGAAATCCCGCTCGGCCTCTTCACCTGCGTCACCGGCGTCTCCGGCGGCGGCAAGTCGACCTTGCTGATCGATACGCTCTACAAGGCGATCGCGCGCAAGATTAACGGCGCGTCCGAGGCCCCCGCCCCGCACGACAGGATCGAGGGCTTGGAGCACATCGACAAGATCATCGACATCGACCAGTCGCCGATCGGGCGGACGCCGCGCAGCAATCCCGCGACCTACACCGGCGCCTTCACGCCGATCCGCGAGTGGTTCGCCGGCCTGCCGGAATCGAAGGCGCGCGGATATGAACCGGGACGGTTCAGCTTCAACGTCAAAGGCGGCCGCTGCGAGGCCTGCCAGGGCGACGGCGTGATCAAGATCGAGATGCACTTCCTGCCCGACGTGTACGTCACCTGCGACGTCTGCAAGGGCAAGCGCTACAACCGCGAAACGCTCGAGGTGCTGTTCAAGGGCAAGTCGATTGCTGACGTGCTCGACATGACCGTCGAGGAGGCGCTGGACTTCTTCAAGGCGGTGCCGCGCGTGCGCGACATCCTCGCGCTGCTGCACCGCGTCGGCCTCGACTACATCCACGTCGGCCAGCAGGCCACGACGCTCTCCGGCGGCGAGGCGCAGCGGGTCAAGCTCGCCAAGGAGCTGTCAAAGCGCGCCACCGGCCGCACGCTCTACATCCTCGACGAGCCGACTACGGGATTGCATTTCCACGACGTGGCGAAGCTGCTGGAGGTGCTGCACGAGCTGACCGACCAGGGCAACAGCGTGGTGGTGATCGAGCACAACCTCGAGGTGATCAAGACCGCCGACTGGCTGATCGATTTGGGTCCCGAGGGCGGCGACGGCGGCGGCGAGATCGTCGCGCAGGGCACGCCCGAGGATGTGGTGAAGGTGAAGCGGAGTTATACGGGGCAGTTCTTGAAGCCAGTGCTGGAGCGGAAGCCGGCGCGCGGCGGAGGGAAGAAGAGGATCGAGGCGGCGGAGTGATTTCGTAGCCCATGCCTATTTTTTTCCGGCGTAGGACCATGGATACCGACGACCGCAGCGGCGCCTACTGCAAGATCGGCGTGTTGACGCGGCGCTGAGCGAAGGGAATCCGCGTCAGCCCTTCTTGCCGTCGCAGATCCAGGCCCGGATCACGCAGTCCTTGCCGCCGTACTTGTAGCAATACTTCAGCGCGGAGTTCTGCGCGGCGCCGAGACGGGGCCCATTGGCAAAGCCATTCGGGCCGCAGGGCTTGTGGCCGTCGACGGCCAGGGCGGCGCAGCCCTTGTTGGTTGCCACCACCTTGTTGCAGGAGGTGCCGCATTTCTCGATGGCCGCAGCCTGCGCGGCCTCCTGCGACGGATAATCGTAGGCGTAGCCATAGGCGGCATAGGCGCCGACGGCGAGCGCGCCGGCGGCATGGGACGCCGTAACACCTGCAGACAACAGGCTCAAGCCAACGGCCGCGCCAATTCCAGCACGCAACAGACCAAGCATAGCCTTCCCCCGAAGACATGACTCCCGATCATCAAAGACCAAAGTCGTTAATCGGAGGCAACCATTGCGGTTGCGCCGGGGGCGCGATCACGCGCCTTCCAGCTCGGCCTTCACCCGGACCAGCGCCTCCGGGGTGTCGACGTCGACCAGGGCCGCGGTGCCGGTCAGCGGCACCTCGGCCACCGCCTCCGGATAGCAGCCGATCAGATGGCGGGCGCCGATATCGCCGTCCAGCGCCATCAGTTCGGAGAAAAAACGTCGCGCCCAGACCACCGGATTGCCGCGCTTGCCGTCGATTACAGGAACCGTCACCAGCGCGCCGCGCTCGGGATCAAACGCGCCGATCAGCTTGTCGATCAGCGGGGCAGTCACCTGCGGCATATCGCCGAGGCAGACGATAGCGCCAACGACATCGTCCGGCACGGCGGCGAGGCCGGCCCGAACCGAGGTCGAAAGCCCATCGGCGAAATCCGGATTGTGCACGCGCTGCACGTCGAGCCCTTCGAGCGCGGCTTCGACCTTGTCGCGCTGGTGCCCGGTGACGACGATCACCGGCCGCGAACGCGAGGCCAGTGCCTCCTCGACAGCGATTCGGACCAGCGGGCGGCCGCCGATCTCGGCCAGGAGCTTGTTCGGCCCGCCCATGCGGGTAGACCGTCCGGCGGCGAGGACAACGGCGGCGATGCGCTGCGCCTTCTCCAGTTCGGGCTCCGCGCGCGGCTGCGGCCTCGTGACGATTTCCATCAGCAGGCCGCCGACGCCGAGGCCCGTCACGTCCTCGCGCGACACCGGGATGCCGGCGAGCAACCGCATCAGAATCCAATCGAAGCCGTTTTCCTTGGGCGAACGCGCGCAGCCGGGCGCACCCAGGATGGGCTGGCCGCGTGCATACCCGATCAGCATCAGATTACCGGGATCGACCGGCATCCCGAAATGCTCGATGCGCCCGTCGATGGCTTCGACCGCCGACGGAATGACATCGCGCCGGTCGGCGATGGCCGAGGCGCCGAACACCACGACGAGCTCAGCGCCCTCTTTCAGCACCTCATCGATCGCCTTGGCGAGCGCGCCCTGCTCATGCGGCACGCGGCGCTCGGCCACGATCGCCGCGCCGGACGGCGCCAGACGTTCCTGCGTCACCCGCAGGGTCTTGTCGACCACTTTGGTGGCGAGCCCGGGCAGCAAGGTCGACACCACGCCGACCTTCTTGACCTTGTAGGGCGCGACGCGAATGAACGGCTTGCCCGCCGCCGCGAGCGAAGCCTTCAGCGCGGCTTCGCTCGTCGCAAATGGGATGATCTTCACGGTGGCGATCATCTCGCCCGCGACCACCGGCTTGAACGCCGGCAGCGTCGCAAACGTGATCGCCTCGTCGATGCGATTGAGCCGGTCGATGGCCTCCTTGTCGACCACGAGTACGCCGGCATGCTCAGCAAACAGGTTGGCGCGGCCGGTGAAGGCGCGATCGACGTGAACCCCCTCGCCCGCCACGGCCCTAGCGATTTCGGCCGCGGCCTTGTCCTCGGAGACGTCGCCCGTCTCCAGCCGCGCCACAACGATGTCCTCGATGCCCGCCGCTTCCAGCGCCGCAACCTCCGCGAGCCCGATCAGCGTGCCCTTCTTGAGCACAAGCGCGCCCTGGCGGATGGTGTGGACGGCGGTGGCGCCGAGGGCCTCCCGCGGCGGAACCGGGCCGAACTTCATGACGGTTCTTGACGCAGCCGCTGGGTGATCTCACCGATGATCGCGACCGCAATCTCGGCCGGCGACACCGAGCCGATGTCGAGGCCGATCGGCGAATGGATGCGGCCGATGTCGTTATCGGTGAAGCCGCGCTCGGCTTTCAGCCGCTCGACGCGGCGGGCATGGGTTTTCCGTGAGCCGAGCGCGCCGATATAGAAACAGTCGCTTTTGAGCGCCAGCGCTAGGCCCGGATCGTCGATCTTGGGATCGTGGGTAAGCGCGACGAACGCGGTGTAATGGTCGATGCCGATCGGCGGCAGCGCCACGTCGGGCCATTCGGCAACCACCTTCACATCGGGAAAGCGCTCGATGCTGGCGAAGGCCGTGCGCGGATCGACAATGGTGACATCATAGCCGAGCAATTGCCCCATCGGGGCCAGCGCCTGGCTGATATGCACGGCGCCGGTGATGACGAGCTTTGGCGACGGCACGTGGACGGTGAGGAACACACGCCCTTCCGGCGTCTCCTCGATGCCGCTCTTGGCCGAACGCAAATGCTTGTCCAGCATGGCCTTGAGCGGATCGCTGCGGATGTCGGCGCCCTTGACCAGCCGCTGCGCGCCGCTGTCCTGGTTGGTGACGACGATGACGCTGCGCCGCGCCGCGCGTTCTTCGTTCAAAACCTTGAGGATGTCGAGGCGCACGGCTACTCAACCTTCTCGACGAACACCCGGATCTTGCCGCCGCAGGAGAGTCCTACCTTCCAGGCGGTCTCGTCGGCGACGCCGAACTCAAGCGTTCGTGGCTTGCCGCTCTCGATCACGTCGATGGCCTCGGACACCACCGCGCCCTCGACGCAGCCGCCGGATACGGACCCTAGGAAATTGCCCTGATCGTCGATCACTAGGTTGGAGCCGACCGGCCGGGGCGCCGAGCCCCAGGTCTCCACAACCGTGGCCAACGCCACCCCGCGCCCGGCCTTCTTCCAGTCCTCGGCAGCTCTGAGAATGTCCTCATCTCTCGCCAGCATGTGACCCCTCCGATGGCCGCCCGATTCACGGGTGACCGTTATATCCGAATATATATCACGCTACCCGGCTTAGCCATGTCTTCGGGTCGGTCTCGCGGCCGCCCGGCGCCGACAGCGCCTGGCAAAGCCGCTGCATGGAGTCCAAGTTGTGTATCGGCCGCAATTCGTCAACGTGCGGGAGCATCACTTTTATGCCCCTGGCCTTGGCCTCGAAGCCGGAGAACCGCAGCAGCGGGTTGAGCCAGATGAGCCGCCGGCAGGACCGGTGCAGCCGGTCGATCTCGAAGCCCAATCGCTCGTCAGGGTCGCGCTCGAGCCCGTCGGTGAACAGCAGCACCACCGCGCCCTGCGTGAGCACCCGGCGCGACCATTGCTTGTTGAACACTGCGAGCGAGGTCGCAATCCGCGTGCCGCCCGACCAGTCGAGCACGCTCGCCGAACACGCCGCCAACGCCTCGTCCGGGTCCTTCTCCCTGAGCGCCCGCGACACATTGGTCAGCCGCGTGCCGAACAGGAACGTGTGGACGCGCTTTCGCGCGTCGGTAACGGCGTGGAGGAAATGCAAAAACAGCCGGGTGTACTGGCTCATCGAGCCGGAAATATCGAGCAGCGCCACGACCGGCGGCATCTTGGTCTTCGGCCCGCGGTACTTCAGGTCGATCAGCGCGCCGCCGGCCTTCATGCTGGCGCGCAGCGTGCGGCGCAGATCGATGCGATGACCGTGCGGATGGGGCATGAGACGTCGGGTCCTGACGTGATCAAAGCCCAGCACCATGCGCTTGATCGCGTCCTTCGCTTGGGCGATCTCGGCCGCGCTCATCTGCGCGAAGTCCTTCTTCTCCAGAACTTCGCGATCGGAGACGGTGAAGCGCGCGTCGAGTTCGATCTCCTGCTTCTCGCGCTCGACCTTCTCCGCACCCTGGAACAGCGCATCGAGCACCCGCTGCGACGCCTGCGGCTGCTCGGACTGCGCCGGCGCGCCGGTCATCTCCGGCGACATCATGGCGATCAGCCGTTCAAGGTAGCCGCGCTTGCGAAAGAAGATCTTGAACGCCTGGTCGAACAGCACCGAATGCTCGTGCCGCTTCACGAACACCGTATGCAGCGTCCAGTAGAAATCCTCCTTGCCGCCGACACCGGCCGCCCGCACAGCCGCGAGCGCATCGAGCACCGAGCCCGGCCCGAGCGGAATGCCCGCGGCGCGCAGCGCACGCGCGAAGTAGAGGATGTTCTCGGCGAGGCGGCCTTCGGGATCTTTCATCGCGGTCATTTTGCGCTCATGTTGGCGCTCACTCCGCCGCACGCAGCTCCGCCTGCACTTGGTCAAGCAGCTCCTTGACCTTGCCGCCTTCTAGACGCGCGATGTCGTCCTGGTATTTCAGGAGCACGCCGAGCGTGTCGGACACCGTCGCCGGATCGAGCGCCACCGCGTCGAGCTCGGACAACGCCGTGGCCCAGTCGAGCGTCTCGGCCACTCCCGGCGACTTAAACATGTCCTGCTTGCGCAGCGCCTGCACGAAGCCTACCACCTGTTCGGAGAGCTTCTTGCTGACGCCCGGCACCTTGGCGCGCACGATCTCGAGTTCCCGCGACGCAGTCGGATAGCCGACCCAGTGGTAGAGGCAGCGGCGCTTGAGCGCGTCGTGAATCTCGCGGGTGCGGTTGGAGGTGATGACAACGATCGGGGCATGCTCGGCCTTGACCGTGCCGAGCTCCGGGATGGTCACCTGGAAGTCGGCCAGCACTTCGAGCAGGAACGCCTCGAACGCCTCGTCGCTGCGGTCCAGTTCGTCGATCAGGAGCACCGGCGCTCCGGCGGGATCGGGCTCCAAAGCCTGCAACAGCGGCCGCTTGATCAGGAATCGCTCGGAGAACACGTCGCTCTGGATGCGCGCGCTGTCCTTCTCGCCTCCCGCCTCCGAGGCGCGGATGGCGATCATCTGCGCGGCATAATTCCATTCATAGACCGCCGAGGCGACATCGAGGCCCTCATAGCATTGCAGGCGGATCAGCCGGCGGCCGAGCGTAGAAGCCAGCACCTTGGCGATCTCGGTCTTGCCTACGCCCGCCTCGCCTTCGAGGAAGATTGGCCGGCCCATCTTCAGCGCCAGGAACAGCACGGTCGCAAGCGACCGGTCGGCAAGGTAATTGGCCTCCCCGAGCAGCTTCAGCGTGGCGTCGATCGAGCCTGGAACGGCCTTTTTCGTATCCTGTTTCATCGCTGGCACCATACCCCGTCACCGCTAGCCTGTCCCAGCCGTCCCGGCAGCGGCGCCGCAGGGCCCGCCCGCCCCAGCTTCAACCAATTCCAGGAAATAGGGGCGGCCTTTTGAGATATACCCCGTTCACGTTATGACCCGAAAATCCCTTGGGTTGATGACGCGGAAATTATCGGTGACCGAATCGCAGAGGTCCGCCCAATTCCCCGAAACCTTTTCACGCAGAAAGCTGAGCGTTGCATCGGCAAATTGAGCGCAAGTGGCGTAGCACTTGTTGTGCGTGACGTTTCTATGCATGAGGCCCCATAACCGTTCGATCGGGTTCAAGTGCG
>SHVN01000126.1 GCA_009694215.1 Xanthobacteraceae bacterium | reverse complement strand
AAGGGCCGCTCAAAGGGTGACGCGCCGGAGATCGATGGCGCCGTCTATGTGAAGAGCAAGCGGCCGCTGCGCGTGGGCGAATTCGCAACGGTGAAGATCGAACGCGCCGACGAATACGACCTGCACGGTACGGCGGTCGATTTCTGAATCGCCACCGTCACTCCGGCTTGAACCCCAGCTCTTCCATCAGTTGCTTCTGCTCGGCGACGGTGAGCGTTACGAATGCGCGATAGTTCGAAGTGTTGAGGTAGAACTGCTCCTGGTCGATCCTAGCGATGGTCTCGACATAGGTCGGCTCTTCCAGCCCCTTTTTGAAGGCGCCGTGGAGGATTTTCACGGCCTTCGGGTCCATGCCCTTGGGCCCCGCCAAGCCGAACGGCGAGTTCGACACCATGGCGATGCCCGTCTCCTTCAGCGTCGGCACGTCCGGCCAACTCTTGGCGCGCTGGTCGGTCCAGATCACCAAAAGCCGCAATTGCCCACCGTTGATCAACGGCGCCCAGCCGCTCGCGTCGGCGACGGCGCTGATGTGACCACCGAGCAGTGCGTTGGTCGATTCCGACGTGCCGCGGAACGGCACATGGGTCCATTTGATGCCCCGCTCCTTGGTGAGCTGCTCCATCTTCAGATGCAAGATGAGGCCGGCGCCGGGCGTGCCGTAGCTGATCTTGCCGGGATTGGCCTTGGCGTCGGCGAGCAGGTCCTGAAACGTCGCCCAGGGCGCGTCCTTCTTCACCACGATGCCGAAGGTTTAGCCCGACAGGCTCAGGATGTAGCTGAGGTCGTTGACCGGATTGAATGTGGTCTTGCGGGTGAACGGATAGCGGAATGCCGTGATCGGGATTTGCGCGATGGTATAGCCGTCCGGCTTGCTGCTGGTGGCCATCTGCAAGGGACCCAGCACGCCGCCGGCCCCGGTCCGGTTTTCTACCACGATCGACTGGCAGAGATGCTTCTCGGTCGCCGCGGCAAGCGCCCGGAGGCCGATGTCGATGGTGCCGCCCGCGGCGAACGGCACAATCAGTGTCACCGGCCGTGCCGGATACTCCTGCGCCCTCGGCGCGTCGGGTGACATCAGCAGGAGCGTCGCGCCCGCGAGCGCAAGCCACACAAACGACCGGTTCATTCGGAGCCCCCGGCAATCCCCTCGCCCACCACCTTCACGATCGCCGCCGTCAGCCGCGATAGATCGTGCGGCTCGATGGCGAAGGGAGGCGTCAGATAGATGATAGCCCCGAACGGCCGGATGAACACGCCCTCCGCCACGAACCTCGCGCGGAGCGCATGAACGTCGGCGATCCGTTCCATCTCGACCACGCCGATCCCGCCCATCACCCGCACGTCCTTCACGCCGGACATGCCGCGGCATGGCGCCAGCTCTGCGGTCATCTGTTTGGATATCGCCTCCACCTGCCTAAGGCGCGGCTCACGCTCGAACAGGTCGAGCGAGGCGTTGGCTGAGGCGCAAGCCAGCGCATTGCCCATATAAGTCGGGCCGTGCATCAGCGCCTTGCGCGGATCGTCCGACCAGAACGCCTCGAACACGCCTTTGCGGGCGACGGTCGCGGCAAGCGGCAGCGTGCCGCCGGTCAGCGCCTTGGACAGCGTGACGATGTCGGGAATGACGCCGGCCTGCTCGCAGGCGAACATCGTGCCGGTGCGGCCGAAGCCGGTGAAGATTTCGTCGAAAAGGAGCAACGCGCCGCAGCGGTCCGCCACCGCGCGGAGCCGCTGCAAGGTCGCGGCATCGTGGAACCGCATTCCGCCTGCCCCCTGCACCAGAGGCTCGACGATCAGCCCCGCGATGCTCTCGGCATGCCGGGCGAGCACCAGTTCGAGAGCGTCGCCGCTCGCCGCGTCCCTGGGCAGATCGACGATCACATGCTCGGGCAACAGACCCCGAAACACATCGTGCATGCCTGCGTCCGGATCGCTCACCGCCATCGCGCCGGTCGTATCGCCGTGATAGCCGCCCTTGAACGCGACGAATTTCGTCTTTTTGGGCTCGCCGCGGTTGATCCAGCATTGCTTCGCCATCTTCATCGCGATCTCGACCGCGACCGAGCCTGATTCCGAGAAGAACACCCGATCGAGATCGCCCGGCAGCAGGCCCGCGAGCCGCCGCGCCAGCGTCAAGGCCTGCTCGTGCACGAGGCCGCCGAACATCACATGCGGCATGGCGGCCAATTGGCGCTCAACCGCCTGCCGGATGTGCGGATGGTTGTAGCCGTGGCACGCGGTCCACCAAGAGGCGATGCCGTCGATCAGTTCGCGCCCGTCGGCCAGCACGATGCGGCAGCCATCCGTCCGCGCCACCGCCAGCGGCAGGTGGGCGGTCTTCATCTGCGTATAGGGCAGCCAGACGTGATCGAGCCCGGCCGCGGTCCAGTGATTCCGGTCCATTGGGTGCTAGTATAGGCGAAACATGCCCTCACTCGACGAATTCGCACGGCAGAAGCTTTTGGCGCTCGAGCAGGCCCACCTGCGCCGCACGCTCGTGCCGACCGGCCGCCTCAATGACCTGTTCGTCGAGCGCAACGGCCGGCGGCTGTTGTCGTTCTCCTGCAACGATTATCTGGGCCTTGCCCACCACCCGGCGCTGAAGGCGGCGGCCATCGCCGCGATCGAGCGGCATGGCGTCGGCGCCGGCGCCTCCCGGCTCGTCACCGGCGACCATCCGCTTTACGGCGAATTGGAGCAGCGGCTGGCGCGGCTCAAGGGCACGCAGGCCGCCTGCGTGTTCGGCTCTGGCTACCTTGCCAACGCCGGGATCGCGCCGGCGCTGACCGGGCGCGGCGACCTGATCCTGATCGACGAACTCGCCCATTCGAGCCTGTGGACCGGCGCGCGGCTGTCGCGCGCGGAGGTGCTGGCGTTTCGTCACAACGACGCCGGCCACGTCGCCGATCTGCTCAAAGACCATCGCACACACCGCGAGCGCGCGCTGATCGTCACCGAAGGCGTGTTCTCCATGGACGGCGACCGCGCGCCGCTCGCGGAGCTTGCCGCGCTGGCGCGAGACACCGACGCCTGGCTGATGGTCGACGACGCCCACGATCTCGATTTCGCAAGCGCTTCGAACGCGGGCGTGCAGCTTTGCATCGGCACGCTATCCAAAGCCATCGGCGCCTACGGCGGCTATCTCTGCGCGTCGCAGCCGGTGATCGATCTCGTCCGCAACCGCGCGCGCACGCTGATCTATTCCACCGGCCTGCCGCCCGCGGTCGTCGCAGCAGCAATCGCAGCCCTCGACCTCATCGAGCGCGAGCCGGAACGGCTCAAGCTCCCGCTCGCCAAGGCACGGAGTTTCACCCGCGCGGCAGGCTTGCCCGAGGCCACGAGCGCGATCGTGCCGGTGGTGATCGGCGCAGCCGCGGCGGCGCTTTCTGCCTCGAAGCTTCTCGAGGCCGAAGGCTATCTCGCCGTGGCGATCCGCCCGCCCACCGTGCCGGAGGGCACCGCGCGGCTGCGGCTGTCGTTCAGCGCGGCTCATCCCGACGCCGAGATCGCGCGCCTCGGCGCAATTGTTCGCACGCGCATCCTCCGCAACGCATGAGCGCGACATTCATTACCGCGACCGGCACCGACATCGGCAAGACCTTCGTTGCCGCGGGCCTGATCCGGCATTTCCGCGAGGTGGGCCGCCCGGTGGACGCGTTGAAGCCCGTGGCGACCGGCTTCGACGCGGACCAAGCCGCCGCGAGCGATCCAGGCCTGCTGCTCACCGCGCTCGGACGCCCCATCACCCCACTCGCGATCGAGCGCATCGCGCCGTGGCGTTTTTCTGCGCCGGTGTCGCCGGACCTGGCGGCGCGACTGGAAAACCGCACCGTCCATTACGACCCACTGGTGGCATTCTCCCGCAAGGCCATTGAAAGCGCCGTGGGCACGCTGCTGATCGAAGGCATCGGCGGCGTCATGGTGCCGCTCGACGACACCCACACCGTGCTGCACTGGATCGCCGCGTTGAACATTCCGGTCGTGCTGGTGACGGGCAGCTATCTCGGCAGCCTGAGCCACGCCTTGACCAGCCTCGACGCGCTCCGGCGGCGCGACATCGCCATCAAGGCGCTGGTGGTCAACGAGACGCCTGGTTCGACGGTGCCGATTGCCGACACCATCGCGACGCTCAGGCATTTCGCGGAAGCAATCCCGGTGCTGGGGCTGCCGCGCCTGCCGTCCGGCAGCGCACAGCATCTGACGTTTGTCGATATAGCGGCGCTGCTTTGAACAGCCCTAGCCGCGATTGAACCGCTCGATGAATCGCGTCAGCGCGGCGATGGCCACACCCATGTCTGCGGCGTTGGCGAACTCGGCCGGATTGTGGCTGATGCCGCCACGGCAGCGCACGAACAGCATGGCCGACGGGCAAAGCCGCGCCATCACCTGCGCATCGTGGCCGGCGCCCGACGGCAAATGAACCGGTGCGTGGCCCAGTTCGGTGACGCTTTCCGACAGCGCGTCCTGCAACGCCGGCGCGCAATGCGCTGACGGAATATCGTGGAACGTCTCGATCGCGGCATTGAGCCCGCGCGCGGATGCGATCCGCCGCGTTTCCGCCGCGAAGCGCTCGACGGCGGCAAGGCGCAGCGCGTCGGTTAGCGCACGCAGGTCCACGGTGAACACCACGCGCCCGGGGATGATGTTGACCGCGCCGGGCGCGACCTCAACGTGGCCGACGGTGCCGACCATGCCGTCCTCGGGATGCTCGCGTGCAATTGTTTCCAGCGCCAGCGCCATCTCGGCTGCGCCGGCAAAGGCATCATGCCGCAGGCCCATCGGCACGGTGCCCGCGTGGTTTGCCTGGCCGGTCACGGTGACGCGTAGCCTGCTCTGGCCGACGATGCCGGTGACGATGCCGAGTGGCTCGCCCTTGGCCTCCAGCACCGGCCCCTGCTCGATATGCACCTCGACGTAGCCCGCGGCCTGCTCGGGCCGGTAGGCGGCCATTGCGATATCGTCCGGGTTCTTGCCATAGGCCCGCAGCGCATCGGCGAGCGTCACGCCGTCCAGGTCGGTGCTTGCCAGCGCGTCGCGCTCGAACACGCTGGCGCAGGCCGACGACGAGGTCATGGTGGCGGGGAAGCGCGAGCCCTCCTCGTCGCCGAAGGCCAGCACGTCGATGCCGAACGGCAGTTCGATCCCGGCGCGCGCGAAATGCTCCGCGGCCAGGATGCCCGCGACCACCCCGAGCGGCCCATCGTATTGGCCTGCATCGATCACCGTGTCGATGTGCGAGCCGATTAGCAGACGCCGCGGGGAGGCGCCGAAGCGCCCGCGCACCGTGCCCAGCGCATCCTCGCTCACCGACAGGCCAGCCGCCCGCATCCAGCCTGCCACCAGGTCGGCGGCGCGGCGGTGTTCGGGCGTCAGGAACAGCCGCACCAGTCGTCCGGACTCGGCGGAAATAGCGCCGAGCTCCGCGAGCATCGCCGCGGCACGCTTGCCCAGCGCCTTCGGATCGGGCGCGCTCACGACAGCAGATCCATCTTGATCGCGGTTTCAATCATCGCTTCAAAGTTGATCAGAACGTGCATGAGAATGGTGAGCGTGGTCGAGCCGCTGGCACAGCGGAACCAGCCCAGCATGAGCCCTGCCGTGAATATCTGCACCATGCCGAGCCAGTCGTATTGGATGTGCAGCAAAGCCCAGGCCAGCGCAATGACGGCGATGGCCAGCATCTCCCGGCCGGGCCGCACCAGCCCGCGAAACAGGAAGCCCCGAAAGGCGATCTCCTCGCCGATCGGGGCTGCGATCACGATGGCCAGAATCAGCCAGATCAGCCAGCCTGCGTCCTTGGCGCTTTGATAGGCCTCCACCTGGAACGGCGGCACGATGTCGCGTCCGGTGGCGTACAGCAGCAGGTCGAAAACGGCGGTGACCGCGAGTACGCACAGCGCCGCGAGAATGATTTCGCCTTGCTTTGGAATGTTGAGCGCGAGATAGCTCTCCGGCGGCCAGCGCCGCAGCCGCGCGGCGAGGACCAGCACCGCGACCTGCACCGGGACCGACGCCAGCACGCCGAGCGCAATCGCGACGCCGTCATAGGTGATATTGGTGGGAGCCGTCCGGCCGGGCTGCAACATGCCGTAGAACGCGGCGCCCACCACGATGCTGACCAGGAACGACAGCAGCAGCCAGGCGATCGTCGCGGGGATTCCCCAAGGAGGCGTTTGCGGCGGCGCCGGGCTCTGTTCGGTGGGTAGGCTCATGCCTGAGAAGTTCGGCCCTATTTCCGTCCGGTCACCCAGCGGCCGAGCGCCTCCCGCTCGTCGTCGGTCATGCCGGTCTGATTACCGAGCGGCATGGCGCGGTTCTGTACGGTCTGCATATAGATCTGCTGGCCGAAGCGGCGCAGTTCGGGAACGGTCTCCAGCGCGACGTTCTTCGGCGGCTCCTTGAAGGCGGGATGCGACGGCCTGTGCGCGTGGCATGACAGGCAGTGCTTGCCGACGATGGCCTGCGCCTCCAGATCGGACACCGCCCCGCCGGTCGTCGCGCGCGGCGCCGGCGCGGTCACGAAGATCGCCGTGATCAGCGCCATCGCAGCGATCGGCAGCACCCAGCCGTAGCTGTCCCAGTCGCCGCCGGCTTCGACCCGGTTCAGCATATGGCGGACCAGGGCGCCGATCACGATGATCAGAGCCACGATGAGCCACGACTGCGGATGCGTGAACAGGAACGGATAGTGCTGCGACACCATCATCAGCAGCACCGGCAGCGTCAGGTAGTTGTTGTGGGTGGATCGTTGCTTGCCGATCTCGCCGTAGCGCGGGTCCGGCGTCTGCCCCGCGATCATCTGCGCAATCATCTTCTTCTGGTTTGGAATGATCACGCCGAATACGTTGACCGCCATGATGGTGCCAATGAGCGCGCCGACGTGGATGAAGGCGCCGCGGCCGGAAAACACCTTGGTGTAGAGCACCGACGCGATCAGGATCAGCGCGAACACCGACAGCGCCAGCAGCACGGTGTTCTCGCCCACCTTGGTGCGGCAGAGTCCGTCATAGGCGAACCAGCCGGCCGCGAGCGAAGCGACTGAGATCGCGATCGCCTGCGAGGGGTCGAGCGGCATCACGCCGGGATCGATCAGGAACGCCTCGGCGTGGAAGTAGTACTGAACGACCAAAAGGCCGAAACCCGTGACCCAGGTGAGATAGGCCTCCCACTTGAACCAGTGCAACACGTCCGGCAGCGTCGCCGGCGCGACGATGTATTTCTCGACGTGGTAGAAGCCGCCGCCGTGCACCTGCCAGGCGGTTCCGAGCACGCCCGGATTGAGGCGCACGCGCTGGGACAGCGTGTAGTCGAGCGCCATGAAATAGAACGAGGTGCCGATCCAGCCGATGGCCACGACCATGTGTGCCCAGCGGATCAGCAGGTTCAGCCACTCGCCGAGAAACACATCCAAAGCTCAGCTCCCCCGGTAGGTCGAATAGCCGTAGGGCGAAACGAGCAGCGGCACGTGATAGTGGGAGTCTTCGGCGATGGTGAAATTCAGCGGGATGACATCGAGGAACGGCGGATCGGAGACGGCCGTGCCGCTTGCGCGAAAATAATCGCCAATGTGAAACGTCAACTCGTAGGCACCGTTCGAAAAAGCCGCGCCCTCCAGCAGCGGCTTGTCGGTCCGGCCGTCGGCGTTGGTCCGCGTATCCACCAGCACCGCGCCGTCGCGCCGAAGCACGACGCGGACGCCTGCCGCCGGCTTGCCGGTCGCGGTGTCGAGAGCGTGCGTGCTCAAACGGCCCATAGCCACAGCCCGTGAAACATCCCTGCTGCCTCTGTTGCACTCAAAAAACATGACCGGGTCAAGTGCCCGGGCATGGTCGCTAAACAGGCATTCTGAATGCGTCAGGGAACCAGGATGGTCGAACCCGTGGTGTTGCGGCCTTCGAGGTCCTGGTGAGCCTTTGCGGCGTCCTTGAGCTTGTACTTCTGGTTGATCGGAATCGTGACCTTGCCGCTGCCAACCGCCTCGAACAGGTGCTTGGCGATGTCGAGCAGGTCCGCGCGCTTGGCGGCATAGGTGTTGAGCGTCGGCCGCGTGGCAAACAGCGATCCCTTGGTCTGCAGAATGTTGATGTTGAACGCCTCGATTTGACCCGACGCGCTGCCGAAACTCGCAAACGTGCCGAGCGGGCGGAGGCAATCGAGCGAGGCCGGAAACGTGGTCTTGCCGATGCCGTCATAGACGACCGCGCACAACTCACCCTTGGTGATCTCCTTCACCCGCGCCGCGAAGTCCTCCTTGCGGTAGTAGATGACGTGGTCCGCGCCGTTGGCGAGCGCGAGCTTGCCCTTGTCCTCGGATCCCACGGTGCCGATGACGTTGGCGCCCAGCGCCTTGCCCCACTGGCAGAGGATGAGGCCGACGCCGCCAGCGGCCGCATGGACGAGAATGTTGTCGCCCTTCTGCACCTTGTAAGTCCGGCGCAGGAGATATTCCGCGGTCATGCCCTTGAGCATCATCGCCGCGGCCTGCTCGTAGCTGATGTTGTCGGGAATCTTCACCGCACGGTCGGCGTGCAGCAAACGCTCCTCGGCATAGGCGCCCATCGCCACGACATAGGCGACGTGGTCGCCGACCTTGAGATCGGTGACGCCTGGCCCGACCGCAATCACCTCGCCCGCGCCCTCGTTGCCCGACACGAACGGCAGCCCGGCCGGCGCCGGATACATGCCCATGCGGAAATAAGTGTCGATGTAGTTCACGCCCGCTGCGTGCTGCTTGAGCTTGACCTGGCCGGCTCCCGGCGCCCCGATCTCGATCTGCTCGTAGGTGAGAACTTCGGGGCCGCCTGTCTTATGCACCCGGACTGCTGCAACCATGGTTCACTCCCGTTGTGACGCGAACTGACGCCGCGCGCTTGATCGGAGCGGATCATAGGGGCGGATCGGAATGGCGCAAGGGACACAAGCCTGATGGGCTACCGCCCGCCGGCCACGCGCAGCACCGTGCCGCTGATGTAGGAGGCAGCATCCGAGAGGAGAAACAGCACCGCCTCGGCGCTCTCCTCCGGCCGGCCGACGCGGCCCATCGGGATCATCGGTGCGACGCGGGCGAGTTTTTCGGGGGTGCCCGCGTCGGCATGGATGCGGGTGTCGCTGGCGCCCGGCGACACGCAGTTGACACGGATGCCGTCGCCGGCCAGTTCCTTGCTCAATCCGTAGGTCATCGACTCGATCGCGCCCTTGGAGGCGGCGTACCAGACATACTCGTTCGGCCCGCCGATGTCGGCTGCGACCGACGACAACAGCACCACCGAGCCGCCCGCCCCGCCATGCTTCTTCGACATGCGGCGGATGGCGTGCTGCATCGACCACAGCGCGCCCAGCACGTTGACCTCGATCACCTCGCGCATCATCACGGAGCTTGCGCTTTCCAGACGGCCCGCAGTGCCGGGGATGCCGGCGTTGTAGACGAAATGCGTGAGCCGCCCGAGCGCCTCGGCCTCCTTGAACATGCGCTCGACGTCGCCCTCGCGGCCCATGTCGGCCTTGATCGCGAGTGCGTTGCGCCCCTGCGCCTTCACCGCCGCGACCACGTCGCCAGCGGATTTCGCATCGGACTTGTAGGTCACGGCGACGTCGTAGCCTCGATCGGCGGCGAGCATCGCCGTCGCCGCGCCGATGCCGCGGCCCGCGCCGGTGATCAGAAGCACGTTCTGGAAAGCCATCTATTCACTCCGCTCTTGCATCGGCACGAGCCCGAAGGCCAGGAAATACATGGCGATCGCGCACAGCCCGGCCTTGATCCAGGTTTCAGGCGCCAGCCCCTGTTTCACGGCCACAAGCGCCAGCGTGCACCATAGCGTGAGCAAAGCCACGGTCACCGCACGCCGCCGCCGCACCCGGAACGGATGGACGAAACGGACCGGCACGAAGGTCAGGACGACGAAAAGGGTGATGGTCGCGAAACCCACCCAAGGGTTCGGCTTGAGCAGCAGCAGGTAGAAGACGACAAGATTCCATACCGCCGGGAAGCCGCAAAAGAAATTGTCCGAAGTCTTCATGTTGCGGTCGGCGAAATAGAGCGTGCCGGTGATGACGATGACAGCCGCCGCGGGGACCGCCAGGTTGTCCGGCAGCAATGAGCTATCGGCCACCACGAAGGCGGGGATGAAAACGTAGGTCGTGAAATCCACCACCAGATCGAGCGTGTCTCCGGACCAGCGCGGCAGAACCTCGGCTACCCTGGCGGCGCGCGCCAGCGGGCCGTCGATCGCATCAACCACCAGCGCGACACCCAGAAAGAGAAACATCAGCGGCCATTCGCCGCGCACCGCTGCCATCAGCGCCAGCAAGGCCAGCGCCGCGCCACAGGCCGTCAGAACGTGAACTGAAAATGCAAGGATGCGCATGGACGGTGTGGCGAGCATGAACGCTGTTCTAGCGTCCCCCGGCGCAATGCGAAAGCGTTACCGCTTCTGATTGCCCCAATCGAGCTGGCAGATTTCCGCCGACTTGCCCTCGAAGTTCCAGTTGCGGCCTAACAGCCGGAAGCGCGACCTGTCGGCGCGCGACACGATGATGTCGGGGGAAATCCAGTATTCGCTGTTTCGGATGACGACGTTGTTTTTGTCCTTGCCGCGCACCGGGGTGATCGCGCCATCGACGATCTTCTCGATCTTGATGATGCGCGTCTCGCCTTGCGTCTCATAGACGATCGGCACCTGACGCACGCCGAGGAAGCTTCCGGCGAGGATTTTCAACAGGCCGGTG
>SHVN01000125.1 GCA_009694215.1 Xanthobacteraceae bacterium | reverse complement strand
GGCGATGCCGAATGTGGTGCTGACCCCGCATCTCGGTAGCGCGGTGCTGTCGCTCCGCGAAGGCATGGCGCATGTGGTGGTGGACAACACCATCGCGCTGATCGAGGGTAAACCGCCGGTGAGCTGCCTCAATCCGCAGGTGTTGAAGAAGCTGTTCTGATTCGGTTTTCAAACAACCGACGAAGCAAAAGCCAACGCTTCGCCGCCCGGCACCTTGAGTTTTCGGGCGGCCGGGGTGCCCGTATTGCTTCCCCGCTTTCGCGGGGACATGGTTTTCCTGCCCTTCGAAACGAGGGGTTGGTGCGCCGGGAGGCGCCAGGGAGCTTGCGAGGCTCCTTCTCCGGCCTTGCGATCGGCCGGTGTCACGCGCCAAGGTTCCAGGACCCAGATGCTTGAGGGGATGGGGGCCCGGTGCGCGCGGGCCCTCAGCGTGAGTGTCTCTTCCTTGGCATCCTTCAGTCCTCCATCAGGCCATAAGCCATACATCAGGGAGGACCACTTCTCAGGGGGCAGACCACGTCAGCGCGGACCCGGAATCCAGAGCCACAGACTCGGAGTTTGCAGCCCTGGATTCCGGGCTCGCGGGCGGAGCCTGTCATCGGGCCGGCCTGCGGCCGGACCCGTTGGCCTGCGCCCCGGAATGACGAAGAGCTACTCCGCGGTCCACCCGCCGTCGAGCACAAGCGCCGAGCCGGTCATCAATGACGAGGCGTCGGACGCGAGGAACACGATCGCGCCGGTCAGCTCGTCCAGCTGTCCGAGCCGGCCGAGCTTGATCTTCGACAGCACTTCGTCGCGGAACGCCTTGTTCTCGAAGAACGGCCTGGTCATCGGCGTCTCCAGGAACGTCGGGCCCAGGCTGTTGACGCGGATGTTGTGCGGCGCGAGCTCGATCGCCATCGCCTTGGTGAAGCCCTCCATCGCGTGCTTGCTGGCGCAATAGACCGTGCGCCGCGCGGCGCCGACGTGGCCCATCTGCGACGAGATGTTGATGATCGAGCCCGGCAGCTTCGCCTCCATTAGGCGGAGCGCCACGGTCTGCGCCATGAAGAACGCCGCGCGCACGTTGAGCGCGAAGATGAAGTCGAAGTCCTCGACCTTGACGTCGGGCAGATAGGCCGGGCGGTTTCCGCCCGCGTTGTTGATCAGGACCTGATAGGGCTCGACCTGAGCCAGCGCCGCTTTCGCCGCTTCGACATTCGTCACATCGAGCACCATCGCGTCGGCCTTTTCGCCGCGCGCGCGGATAGCCGCGGCGGCCTCCTCGACCTCGGCCTCGGTGCGCGCGGCGAGCGTCACATGCGCGCCGGCCGCGGCCAACGCCGACGCGGCAGCAAGCCCGATGCCGCGCCCGCCGCCGGTGACGAGCGCGCGCTTGCCGTCAAGGCGGAACGAGGGCGTGCGGGCGAGATCGACCGTCATCGGATTGCGCTATATGGCAGCAGCCCTGCCGCCGCGATCAGTAGAACCGCCGTGGTCGACATTCCGGTGGCGCGAAGGCGAATGTCTTCCGTCTCCTGGGCAATGCCGTTGGCGTGCAGTAGGCGCGCGGCCAGCAGCACGAGGCAAAGCCCGTGCACCGACCAGCGCGGCCAGCCTTGCATTTCGACGAAAGTGAACAGGACCAGCGCCATCGGAACGTATTCGGTGAAGTTTCCCTGCACGCGGATGCGGCGCAGAAGAATTCTGTTCCCGCCGTCGCCGATCGGGACCCGGACGTCGCCCCGCGTCTTGGCGACGCGAAGTGACAGCGCCACCAGCATCACGGCGAAGATCGACGCGTAGATCGGAACAATCGTTGGAATCATGACACCTCACTCCGCCGCCTGCGCGTAGGGCACATTGCGGCCGCCGTAGCGGCGCACGCGCACGTTGGCCTGCTCGGCGTGCGCGGAAAAACCTTCGAGGATGCAGAGCCGCGAGCAATAGTCGCCGATCATCGATGAGGCCTGGTCGGTCAGCACCTTCTGGTAGGTGCAGGTCTTGAGGAATTTGCCGACCCACAAGCCCCCGGTGTAGCGCGCCGCCTTCTTGGTCGGCAGCGTGTGGTTCGTTCCGATCACCTTGTCGCCATAGGCGACGTTGGTGCGCGCGCCCAGGAACAGCGAGCCGTAGTTCCGCATATTGTTGAGGAAGTAATCCGGGTCGCGCGTCATCACCTGGACGTGCTCGGAGGCGATACGGTCGGCCTCGCGAACCATCTCCTCCTCGCTGTCGCAGACGATCACCTCGCCGTAGTCCGCCCAGGCCTGGCCCGCGACGTCGGCGGTGGGGAGGATTTTCAGGAGCCGCTCGACCTCGCTCATGGTGTCGCGCGCGAGCTTTTCCGAATTGGTCAGCAGCACGGCGGGGGAGGTCGGGCCGTGCTCGGCCTGGCCCAGCAGATCGGTGGCGCAAATCTCGCCATCCACGCTGTCGTCGGCGATCACCAAGGTCTCGGTCGGTCCCGCGAGCAGGTCGATGCCGACGCGGCCGAACAACTGGCGCTTGGCTTCGGCCACGTAGGCGTTGCCGGGGCCGACGATCATGTCCACGGCGCCGATGGTCTCGGTGCCGAGCGCCATCGCGGCCACGGCCTGGACGCCGCCCAGCACGTAGATTTCGTCGGCGCCGCCGAAGTGCATGGCGGCGACGATCGCGGGATGCGGGCCGCCCTTGAACGGCGGCGCGCAGGCGATGATGCGTTTGACGCCCGCGACGCGCGCGGTGACGATCGACATGTGCGCGGAGGCGACCATCGGGTAGCGGCCGCCAGGCACGTAGCAGCCGATCGCGTTCACCGGGATGTGGCGGTGGCCGAGCACGACGCCGGGCAGCGTCTCCACCTCCAGATCCTTCATAGTGTCGCGCTGCTTCTGCGCGAAGTTGCGGACCTGCGCCTGGGCGAACCTGATGTCGTCGAGATCGCGCTTCCCGACCTGGGAGATGGCCTTCTCGATCTCGGCGGGTGAGAGGCGGAAATCCTTCGGCTCCCAGTTGTCGAATTGCTTCGACAGGTCGCGGATCGCGGCATCCTTCCGGTCTTCGACCTGCGCCAGGATACCCTCGACCGTCTCGCGCACCTTGGCGTCGGCGGCCTTGATCGCGCTCGCGTCCATTCCGCGTTTGAGGAAGCGGGGCATGGGGTCTCTCCTGTTGTTTTTGGCGACGCTTCGTGTGTCGCCGTCATGGCCGGGCATAGTCGTTCGAAGGACGGCGTCGCTTCGCTCGCCTATGTCCCGGCCATCCACGTCTTACTTTGCGGTTCAGTCTAAAGGCGTGGCCCCCCGGGACAAGCCCGGGGGTGACGGCTGAGACTGATGAAGCGCCGGTGAATCAATTCCGCGACAATCGCGGCTTCACTTAATCGCCTGCGGATTGATCGGCGAGCCGGTCCCGCCGGTGATGATCAGCGGCGGGCCGGTGAAGAAGAACTCGTAGACGCCGTCGTTCTCGCAGTCCTCGGCCAGCTCCTTGAGGTAGAAAATCTCGCCCATGCAAAGGCCCATGGCCGGGATCACCACCCAATGCCAGGGCTGGTTCGCCTCGGTGGTCTCGTTTGGCCGCACCTCGCAGCCCCAGGTGTCCATGCAGATCGCCGCGATCTGCTTCTCCTGGCACCAGTAGCAGTTCTCGAACATCACGCCCGGCGCGTCGCCGCCGGCGTAGCCGCCCCATTCGCCTTCCTTGAGGCAGCGCTCCATCTGGCCGGTGCGGACATGCACGAAATCTCCCTTGCGGATTTCGACGTTCTGCGCCCGCGCGCACTTGTTCAACTCGTCGTTTGAAATGCTCTCGCCGTCCTTCATCCAGGGCACGCCGCGGAAGCGGGCGATGTCGAGCAGAACGCCGCGGCCGATCATCTTGCTCTTGGAGTGCTCGATGCCGAGCACGGAGAGGCCGCGCGCGTCGATCAGCTTGGCGTCGTGGCCGTTGTAGGCCTTGTCTTCGTAGAAGATATGGCCTAGCGCGTCCCAGTGGGTGGCGCCCTGGACGCACAGCATCAGCGTGTCGTCGGCGTAGCGGATCTTGTTCCAGTCCTGCTGTCCGGCGATGGCGTCGGTGCCGGTCGCCAGCATCTGGTGGATCGGATTGAAACGGCCGCCGAACAAGCCGGTTTGCGGTCCGGTGCGGTCGAGCGGGATGCCGAGCGCGAACACCTTTCCGGTTTTCACCAGGCTTGCCGCCTTGGTGATGTCCTCGGGGGTGACGTGATTGAGTGTGCCGATGTGGTCGTCCTTGCCCCAGCGGCCCCAGTTCGAGAGCTTCTTGGAGGCTTCCTCGATCGCCTTCTTGCCGACCTTGATGTCCATCGCACGTTCTCCCTTACGCTGGCGGTTGGATCCGCCTGTCCGAGCGGGCGGATTGTACCCCGCTCAGATCGTTCGTCTATCGACCGAAAGGCTAAACCCGTTTCAGCGCACGTAGAATCTTGTCCGGCGTGAACGGCATGTCGGTCAATGGGGCCGCGCCCAACGGCCGCAGAGCGTCGTTGATGGCATTCATCACGCAGCCCGGCGCGCCGGCGGTGCCGGCCTCGCCCGCGCCCTTGGCGCCGAGCTCGCTGTCGGCCGTGGGCGTGACGACGTGCCCCACCTCGATGTCGGGCATCTCCACCGCCATCGGCACGAGATAGTCGGCCATGTTGCCGTTGAGCAATTGGCCGCGGTCGTCATAGAGGCAGTGTTCGAACAGCGCCGCGCCGATGCCCTGCACCACGCCGCCGCGCACCTGTTCGTCCACGAGTTGCGGATTGATGACGGTTCCGCAGTCCTCGACGCACCAGTGCTTGAGCAGCTTGACGAAACCGGAGTCGGTGTCGACTTCGAGATAGCTCGCCTGGATGCCGTTGGTGAAGGCGAAGGCCCAGGCACGCGGCACGTAATGCCGCGTTGCGACCAGTTCGGCCTGGATGCCGGAGGGCAGGGTGTCGGGGCGGAAGTAGGCGATGCGCGCGACCTCGTCGAGGCCGATGCGCTCGGCTCCGGTGGCGGCGTCGACCACGATGCCGTTGCGGATGTCCATCGTCTCGGGCTTGGCCTGCAGGATCGAGCCCGCGACCGCGAGCACGTTGGCTCGCAGCGCCTTACCGGCCTGCCAGGCCGCTTCGCCGCCGATGCCGGCCGCGCGCGACGCCCAGGTGCCGCCGCCGTAAGGCGTGTTGTCGGTGTCGCCCATGATGACGCGCACGCGATCCATCGAGACGCCGAAGCTCGTCGCCACGCATTGCGCGATCACGGCTTCCGCGCCCTGACCCTGCTCGGACACGCCGGTGTGGCAGAAGATCGCCCCGGTGCCGTCGAGCCGCACCGTCGCGCCGTCCTGCGCCGAGATGCGCGCGCCGCCGACGCCGTAGAACGCCGCCGAGGGATTGGTCACCTCGACGAAGCTTGCGAATCCGATGCCGCGATAGATGCCTTGCTTGCGCAGCTTCTCCTGCTCGGCACGCAGCCCCGCGTAGTTCATCATCGAGTCGAGGTGGGCCAGGGACGAGTGGTGCGACAGCGCCTCGAACTTGATGCCCGACGGGCCCTGCGAGGGATGCGCGTCGTCGGCAATGAGGTTGCGGCGGCGGATCTCCAGCGGGTCCATGCCGATTTTTGCCGCCGCGAGTTCGATCAGGCCTTCGGTCACCGCAGTCGCGATCGGATGGCCGACCGCGCGGTACTGGCACATGACGTTCTTGTTCTGGAACACGACGCGGGCGCGGGCGCGGTAGTTACCGCAGGTGTAGGGACCGCCGGTGAGGTTGACCACCTGGTTGGCCTCGATGCCCGAGGTGCGCGGATAGACCGAATACGGGCCGATGCCGGTGAGGTCGTCGATTTCCCAGGCGGTGATGGTGCCGTCGCTCTTGACGCCGATCTTCGCCTTCACGCGATGATCGCGGGCGTGGATGTCGGTGACGAAGCTCTCGATCCGGTCGGCGACGAATTTCACCGGGCGCTTGAGCAGTTTGGAGAGGGCGACCGTCGCCATCTCGTCGGCGTAGGTGTGCACCTTGATCCCGAACGAGCCGCCGACGTCCTTGGTGACGACGCGGATCTGATGCTCTTCCAAGTTTAGATGCTTGGCGAACAGATTCTGCATCATGTGCGGCGCCTGGGTGCCCTGATAGACCGTCAGACGTGCGTCGCCCGGATTCCAGTCGGCGACGATGGCACGCGGCTCGTTGCAGACGCCGGTGTGGCGGCCGAACAGGAAGGTGGTCTCCACCACCGCGTCGGCCTCGGCGAAGCCCTTGTCCGGGTCGCCGGCCGTATGCACACGCTCGAAGCAGAGATTGTCGGCTATCGAGGGGTGGATCACCGGCGTCTTCGGATCGAGCGCGGTTTCCGGATCGGTGACCGCCTGCAGCTCTTCGTATTCGACTTCGACGAGCCCGCATCCGTCCTCGGCCTCGGCGCGGCTGCGGGCAACCACGGCGCAGACCGCCTCGCCAGCCCAGCAGGCGCGATCCACCGCGATGGCATTCTGCGGCGCCGACTTGAGGCCTTTGAGATGCGTCAGCACGCCGACCCAGGGCGTGATGACCTTCGCAAGCTCCGGGCCGGTGACCACAGCGATGACGCCCGGCGCCTTCCTAGCCGCGGCCGCATCGATACTCTCGATCCGCGCATGCGCATGCGGCGAACGCACGAAAGCCACATGCGCCATGCGCGGCAGCACCACGTCGCTGACGTATTGCGCGCGGCCCTGCATCAGCCGCGCCATGTTCGGCCGCGGCACCGACCGGCCGATGTAGGAATTCGGCCGGTCGAGCGCGGTGAGGATCGGCGGAGAATCTTCGACGATTTTCATGGCTTATGTCCCGCGCGCGCTTGCGCCACCGACTCGATGGCGTCGACGATGGCGTGGTAGCCGGTGCAGCGGCAGTAGTTGCCGGAAATCTGCTCGCGGATTTTCTCGCGGCTCGGCACCTGGCCGCTGGCCAACAGCTCCTGCGCCGTTAGCAGCATGCCGGGCGTGCAGAATCCGCATTGCAACGCATTGCGCTGCTCGAACGCGGTCTGCAGGTCGGCGATTTCGCCCCCGTCGGAGACGCCTTCGATGGTCTCGACTCTGGCGCCGTTGCATTGCGCCGCCAGCATCAGGCAGCCACGGACGACGTCGCCATCGACACGCACGGTGCAGGCGCCGCAGACGCCATGCTCGCAGCCGACATGGCTGCCGGTCAGAATGAGATCGTCGCGCAGGAAGTCGACCAGGGTCTTCCGCGCATCGACCGTCTCGGCGACGGTCTCGCCGTTCACCGTGAGCGTGATGTCGCAGCGGTGCTCGCTCATGACCGAACCTCCATGAGCTGCGTGGCGACACGCCGCAGCAGCACGCCGGCGAGATGCAGCTTCGTGGCGCCGGTCGCCTGCACGTCACCGGATGGATCGAGATCGGAGGCCAGCGCCTTCACCGCGTCGTCGATGCTGCCCTCGGTGAGCCTGGTCTCAGCCTTTTTCGCACGCAGAGGCACATTGCCCACGCCGAAATAGGCAAGCCGCACGTCGCCCAATCCCTTGCCGTCAACCTGCGCGCAGGCCGCAAGCCCGACCATCGCATAGTCGCCGTGGCGGCGGGAGAACTCGGCGAAGCCCACGCGCGTGTCGTTGGCGGCGGCGGGCAGGCGGATCGCGGTCAGCACGTCGCGCGGGCCCAGCGCGGTCTCGAACAGGCCCTTGAAGAAATCGTCGGCCTGCACCGTGCGTTTGCCGGTGGGACCCACGATATCGATCTCCCCACCGAGCGCGAGCAGGCACGCGGGCAGTTCCGCCGCCGGATCGGCGAAGGCGATCGAGCCGCCGAGCGTGCCGCGGTTGCGGATGGCGGCGTGGCCGATGTGCGGCAGGGCCAGCGCGATCAGCGGAGCGTGCCTGGCGATATCGGCGGAGCGTTCGGCCTCGGCATGGCGTGTCATTGCGCCGATCTCGACCATGTCATTCTTCACGGCGATGCCCGCAAGCCCGCCGATGCCATTGAGGTCGATCAGGAGCTTCGGCGCCGAGAGCCGCAAGTTGAGCGTGGCGATCAGGCTCTGGCCGCCGGCCAGAAGCCGCGCCTCGCCGTCGGGACGAGCCAGCAGCTCGATGGCATGATCGAGCGATTTCGCCTTGGCATAGGCAAATGGCGAAGGCTTCACGCACGTCCCTCCCGACCACGATCTTTTTGTTGGTCGATTGTCGGTCAGGGATGGGAGGAGGTCAATGCGTCGTCGGGCGCGCCCCGGCTACTCGTCCTTGCGGTTGGTGAACCGCGCGTTGCCGAGGCCGGTGCCGATGGTCAACACGCCCCAGCGTTCGACGTCCTTTATGAACGGCGCTTCGCTCAGGCCCTGCACCACGGCGTCGTTGTGCATGACGATGGCGGTCTCATCGTCGCCGATCTTGGAGATCGCCTTATGGATAGCACCTGGAAGATGGAATTTGCTGGATTCCCAGTTGCCGGGCAGGTTCTGCGCGCCGCGGTCGATGGCGCCGTCCTTGGTGATGATGCCCGGACAGCCGATGCCGATGAAGGGCGCGAGCTTGAGGCCATCCTTCTTGGCCTTGTCGATAAGGCCGCCCAGCATGCCGACCAATTTCTTGATCGCATCTTCGCGGTCGACCTTCTTCTCGTCGCCGTGATGCCACAGGTCGAGCTTCCAGACGCTGGCCTTGGAAAGGTCCGAAGCCTTCTTTAGATTGAGTTCGATCACGCCGGCGCGGATGTTGGTGTCGCCGATGTCCACCGCGAGGATCGCATCGTGCGCCTTGAACATCCATTTCGGGGCGAGATGCGCGGCCCCGATCAGCCCGGCTTCGTCGGGATCGTTGCGGACCGGCACCAGCTCGATATCTACCTTGTCGGCTTTCAGGATCACGGACGTGCGGCCGATCACCAGTTCGCCGACGCGGCTGGCGCGGAAGCCGCCGCCGACCACGATCCGCTCGGTGTCCTTCCAGCCCTTGGTCTTCAGGTAGCGGCGGATGACTAGCGCCAGTTCCTGGGAGAATTCCTCGATAGCGCCCTGCACGATGCCGCCAGCTTCAACGTCGCCCTTGGCCAGCAGGTCGTCGAGGGTCTGCTTGGAAATGTCTTCGCTCGGCTCCTTGCCGAACGGGTCGTCCCCCGTCTTTCGCATCTGCTTGCGCCAGTTTTCGATGATGCCGCGGAAGGCGCTCTTGCTCGCGCGGTCGCCGATGAAGCCTTCATCGTCCTTCAGTTCGATGTTGTAGGAGTCGAGCTCGACCGGCGGCAGGCGGGACGCCCCGTGCTCGGCAATTGATGGAATTGTGGCGGTCTCAGCCATGAAGTTCCCCTGTGGCCATTCCCGTCAACCGCGCCGGGCGGGGAAAGTTTCATAGGGGCGCAAAGGCTCAGGATTGTACGCTTTTCACGATATCGATCGCCCGCCGCAGCAGGGCCATCGAGGCCTCCAGCGTGCGGAAGGCGGCGTGGGCCGACAGCGTGACATTGTCCAGGCGCGCCAAGGGATGGCCGGCCTTCAGCGGCTCGTTGTGGAAAACGTCGAGCCCGGCATTGCGGATTTGTCCGCTCTGCAACGCGCCGATCAGCGCAGCCTCGTCGACCAGCGCGCCGCGCGCGGTGTTGACCAGAATCGCGCCGGGCTTCATGCGCGCGATGCGCTTGGCATCGAGGAAGCCGCGGGTCTCGTCGTTCAGCACGAGGTTGAGCGACACGACGTCGGACTTTTCCAGAAGCGCGTCGATCTCGACCAGCGGCAGGCCTGCGTCGGGCCGCCTGGTGCGGTTCCAGGCGATCACCTCCATGCCCAAGCCCCGGGCGATGCGCGCCACCTCCGCGCCGATGCCGCCGAGTCCGATGATGCCGAGCGTCTTGCCGAACAGCTGCACGCCCTCGCGCGGCTGCCATGCGCCTGCGCGGATGTCGCGGTCCATGCGCGCGAGGTCGCGGCAGCAGGCCATCATCAGCGCGATGGTCTGCTCGGCCACGGCGGTATCGCCGTAGCCCTTGATGGTGTGGACCTTGACGCCGGTCGCCTCCAGCTCCGCCACGTTCATGTAGCTCGCGGCGCCGGTGCCGAGGAACACGATGTGCTTGAGGCTTTTGCATTGCCGGACCAGCTCGGTCGGCATGTAGCTGTGATCGTCGATGGCGACTTCGTAATCGCCGACGATGCGCGGCAGCTCGCTCTTCTCGAACGCCGCGGTGTTGATCGCCACCGGCGGATCGTCCGGCCGATAGACGCGCTTCCACACCGCGCCGAGCTGAGCGTTGCAGTCGATGAAAATGGTTTTCATGCCGGCGAACTACGATCGCATCGGCCTGCGCACCTGGCACAGCCGGTTCATGTCCCTCAGCGATTGCGCCGCGTCGCCGGTCAGCTTGTCGAACATGTCGGCGGTCTCGTCGTTCTGGATCGCTTCAAGCCTTTCGCAGACTTGGGTGAGGGTGACGGCGCGGCTGAAATAGACCCGATAGACGGTCGCGAAGACGATAGCGGCGACGAGCAGTATGGCCAGCTCCCACACCTTGGCGGTGACCGTTCGCTTCAAGAAACCCACATTGACCTCCTTTGTTGTCTCGTTGTTTTCTTGCGCGCTCTTGCAAAGCTATCGCGCCACGATCGGCCTTGCCTCTAGCACCGGTTCGCGCAGCGGCGCCGCGGAAAATTCCGAACCCTCCTCGAACCACGATTTCGGCGCCGGATGCCCCCACAGCGTCTGGTGCTGCGGGTCGGTGAGCGACCAGCGCGGCGGTTCCAGGTCTGGATCGACCGTGAGGTAGTCGCTGGTGAAAAGTCCGATGCGGTGGCCGTTGGGATCGCGGATATAGAGGAAGAACGCATTCGAGATGCCGTG
>SHVN01000124.1 GCA_009694215.1 Xanthobacteraceae bacterium | reverse complement strand
GACCGTCGAACTGACGCTCGACGGCGCGCCGTGGATCGGCGCGGCGCCGCTGATCGTGGGGCGGTCAGAGATTTAGCATGGCCCATCCACGTCATTCCGGGGCGCGGGCGAAGCCCGCGAACCCGGAATCCATAACCGCAGTGTTCAAGTCATCGGCACCGGGGTTATGGATTCCGGATCGCCGCTTCGCGGCGTCCGGAATGACGGACGAGAGGTCTATACCCTCTGCCCCTCGCTCAGCGGGATGTCGCGCATTGTGGCCGGTGCGAATAATTCCTCCAGCTTCACCCGACGGTCGGTGAGGCCGTGCTCGTGGGTGTATTGCAAGAGCGCCTCGATGGTCGGGCGGTTCTGCTCGATGCCATAGGGATACCAGTCCTCGCCGATGATCTTCTTTTCTTCCTCGATCATCGGTTGCAGCCAGGCGAACGACGCCTTGGGTGAGCCGGTCTCGGTCAAGTGGTGATAGCAATAGTCCTTCGAACGGCAGAGCGCGTTGTAGAGGTTGAGCGCCACCCAGGGATCGCGCTCGTAGATGTCGCGCTTGATCACCACCGTGTGCATGATCGGATAGATTTTCGTCCGCCTGTAGTAGTCTTTCTCCACCTCGGCATAGTTCGGGAACAACCGCGCGACCTTCGGCGAGCCGCGCCGGAATGACAGCGGATTGTTTGCCGTCATCATGAAGTCGATCTCGCCGCGCTCTAAGAGATCGCCAAGCTCGGTGCCGGCGGGCGCTTGCGTCAGCCTGATGTCGGAGGGGAGCTTGCGGCCGAGCCGATCGTCGCGGCCCTGCACCCATTCGACGTCGGAGGGCTTCACGCCGAACTCGTGCTGCATCAGTCCGCGCATGTAGACCGCCGCGGTCATGCTGTACTCCGGCACGCCGCCGCGCAGGCCCTTCAGGTCCGCGCCGCTCTTGATGCCCTTGCCGGTGTTGACGAAGAAATAGCCGTGGCGGAACACCCGCGACGGATAGACGGGGATCGCGATGAACGGCGACTTGCCGGTGCTGACGAGCGATGTGTAGTTCGACAGCGACATCTCGGAGGCGTCGAACTCCTGGTATTGCAGCTGCCGCCAGAAAATCTCCGCGGGCTGCATGGTGATGTAATTCAGATCGACGCCTTCGACGGGGATGGTGCCGTCGCGGAGCGCCTGGGTGCGGTCGTAGGGGCCGCAGGCAAAATTGAGACGAAGCTTGCTCATGGATCGATCCGTGTGTTGCGGGAATGGAGGCTGTCGGCGCGGCGATGGGCTGTCAAGGCGCGCGCCATCGTTCTCGCGGCGCGCTTGCGCCCGAGCGATGCTGGCCGGATTGCGCTACGGAAACAAGTCCGAGGGCGCGCGGGACACCGGGGGTCCGACGGACCCACGGGCTCAGACCTCTCGCGAAGCCTGAGCGGAACGGCGGTCCCGACCAGGGCCGCCGTTCGATTGTCGAAAACCGCAAGTCCGCCTTCTCTCCAGCGTCCCGCGCGCGGTGTTTATAGGCTTGCTCTGCACGCCCCCCGGTGGACCACTTTTCTACCCACCGCTGTTGGGCCACAGCGACCGCCTGACCGTCGGAACGGCTGTACGGCAATCGCTTCCAAGGACCCCGTGATCCGCAGTTGGCGGATCGGGACCGTGCAGCTTGCGCCGCCGCGCATTGGGTATGCGTGTTGCACCCGTGCGCGGCCACCGCGCGCCTGTTCCGCTTAATGACGCCTCATGAAGCGCCCTCGGATGGACCGGCCTGGGCGCACTATGAGTCCGAGAACAGCAAGGGGGGATAAGTCGGCCAAGAATTTTATCTGGCGAAAGCGAACTTTATTTTGCGGGATAACAAGTTATCCCCGCGGGGATAGTACGAAGTTTGCTTCTATCCCCGCCTGGCTCAGCAACGCTACCGCGCCTGCCCGTCCTCGAATTGGCGCTGGAAGATCTCACCCAGCGTCACATATTGGAAGCCGTTGAGGCGGCCGATCGGATCGAGCTTCTTCATGTCGATATAGCCGCCGGTCATGCAGGCCGGATCGACGTGCATATAGACCACCTCGCCGATCACCAGCGGATGCCGGTTGGGGCCGAGCTCGATGACCTGGTGCAGCTTGCATTCGAAATGGATCGGCACCTCTTTGACGCGCGGCGGCTTGATCTTCACGCTCGGGATCGGCGTGAGGCCGGTCTTGTCGAATTCACTGTCGTCCTCGGGGATGGCGTTGGCTGAGTCCACCATCTCCTTCCACACCGGCTGCGTCACCACGTTGAAGCAGAACTCGCCATTGTCGCGCACGTTCTTCAGCGTGTGTTTCTCGCTGCCGTCGGGATTGCGCGCGATGGTCAGCGAGATCATCGGCGGGATGACGCAGACCACCGTGAAGAAGGAAAATGGTGCCAGATTGGTGACGCCCTTGGCGCTCACGGTCGAGGCCCAGCCGATCGGGCGCGGAACGACCGCGCCTGTGAGCAGACGATAGACCTGACGCTTGTCGATGACGGCGGGATCAAATTCCAGATATGACATGGACTGCAGCCCTTTTGCCCTGAATGCTATTTCTTCGCCTGCGTCGCGGGAAACGGCAGCGACAGCGCCTCTTTCAACCGCTCCGGATCGACCTTGACCTCGATCCCGGCGCGCTCCTGCTCCAGCAGCATGACCGCGCGGGAGTCGCGCGACGCCCAGCCGCGGTTCATCGCCTCGGTCATCTCGGCATAGGCGAGATCGCAGATGCGCATCGGCAGGCCGAGCTCGCGGCCGAGAGCTGTGG
This sequence comes from Xanthobacteraceae bacterium, assembly GCA_009694215.1. Taxonomy (GTDB): domain Bacteria; phylum Pseudomonadota; class Alphaproteobacteria; order Rhizobiales; family Xanthobacteraceae; genus Z2-YC6860. Next base: position 8,061 of record SHVN01000124.1, on the reverse strand, counting down.
CAAGCCCCACGTCCTTGTGCGCGAGCTTGAGCGCGAAGTCGGGCGGATCGTACTTGCCCGGCAGCCATTGGTTGATCAATGCGTCGAAGGTGTAGCGGCGGCCGGCGGCGCCCTGGCGCACCGCCTCCCACAAGGCGAGCGGCTCGACGCCGGCCTTCACGCCCATCGCGAAGGTCTCGGCCAGTGCGCAGACGATGGCATAGCCCGACATGTTGTGCACGAGCTTGGCGACGGTGGCCGAGCCGATCGGGCCGATATGGCGGGCCTGATCGCCGATCGCGTCAAGCACCGCCTTGTGCCTGTCAAAGGTGGATTTATCGCCGCCGACCCAGATCGCGAGCTTGCGGCTCGCCGCGCCCTGCGGCCCGCCGGATACCGGCGCGTCGAGCATGTGCGCGCCTTTTTCCGCGAAGGCCGCGGCGAGCCTTTTCACCAGACTCTGCGAATTGGTCGACAGATCGAACCAGGCGGCGCCGCGCTGGACGCCCGAGAGCAGACCGTCATCGGCGAGCGCAACCGTCTCGACGTCGGCCGGCTCCGGCAGCGAGGTGAGGATCACGTCGGATTGCTTGGCGAGCGCGCGCGGAGTGGCAGCCCAGATGGCGCCGGCCGCGAGATGGGGAGCCGCCGCGTCTTTCCGCAGATCGTTGACGATCAGCTTGAAGCCCGCCTTCTGCAGATTTTCCGCCATGCGGGCGCCCATGGTGCCCAGGCCGACGAAACCGACTTGCATGAAAGCCTCCCCTTGCCGCTCACGTCACCGTCGCTTGCCTTACCTCTCCCCGCTTGCGGGGAGAGGGAGAAGAAAAGCTACGCCCAGTTCAGCCGCGCCAGGATCGCCTTGCCCATCACCCAGTCCTTGTCCTCCTCGGAAAGGAATTTCAGCTCCTCGGTGAATTGTGTGATGCGCTGCCGGTAGGTCGCCTTGGGCAGCGAGTTGGTCAGGTCGGTGCCCCAGTAGCAGCGCCGCGGCCCGAAGGCGTCGAAACAACGCTTGATGTGATCCGTCATGTCGCGGAACGGATAGGCCTCCTGGGAAAAATTCGGCGTCGACGAAACCTTGACCGAGACGTTTTGATATTTCGCGAGCTTGACCACCTCGTCGATGGCCGCGGCGATGCGGCCCTCCTTGGCGATCTCCGCCGTCAGGCTCATGTGGTCGACGATCAGCGGCAGGGCAGGGTGGCGCTCGGCGATGCTCGCGAATTTCGGGATGTTGCCGGGGGCGAAAAACATGACCGGCAATCCGGTCTTCTCGGCCGCGGGCCAGACCCAGTTGGCGCTGCCGCTGGTCAGCAGCGCCGCCTGCTCGCGCATGAAGGTGAGCCGGATGCCTTTCATGCCCGGCTGCTCCTTCCATTTTGGCAGGAGCGCGGCGGATTTCGGATCGAGCGCGATGCGGCCCATGACGGCGAAGCGGTTGGGATAGCGCTTGGCCGCCTCGATGGCATAGTCGTTGCGGTCGCCCGGCCAGGACGGCGGCACGATGACGACGCGGTCGACGCCAGCCTCATCCATCAGCGGCAGGAGCTTTTCGATGGTGAAGGGCTCGGGTAGTTGCGGCTTCCGTCCCGGCACCCATTTCCAGTCGTCGGATTCCGCCAGCCACAGATGGGCCTGGGCATCGACGATCGTTCGTCCGGACACGGCCATGAATGTTGCCTTCCCTGCGCTTTCAATTTCGGCGCGAGTTTGCGATGTTTTGGGGTGCGCGACAATGGAGTGTAAGCGCGCCGACAATCTCTCGTTCGTCATTGCCGGGCTTGTACCGGCAATGACGATTCCTGGGGCACGTTCCTGCCAATCGAATCGAGATCGCCGGGACAAGCCCGGCGATGACGGCAAAATTTGGTTTGCGAGCCAAGGAAAACAGCAAATCACGGAATCAGCAAAATCTTCCCAAAATGCTGGTTGCCGCGCATGTACTCGTGGCCGGCCTTGGCCTCGGCGAGCGGATAGGTCTTGTCGATCGGCACCTTGATGCGGCCGGCCTTGACGTCGTCCCACAGGTCGGCGCGCATCCTGATGAGGATTTCGCGCACCTCCTCGACCGAACGGGTGCGGAAGGTGACGCCGATGTAGTCGATGCGCTGGCGCGCATGGGCGTCGAAGTCGAACTCGGCCTTCATGCCGGCTAGGCGCCCGATGTTGACGATGCGGCCCAGGAGCGCCGTGCAGGCCATGGTCTGGCTCACGGTCGGGCCGGAGAGCATGTCGACGGTGAGGTTCAATCCCTTGCCGCCGGTCGCTTCCAGCACCTGCTTGGGCCAGTCCGGGTCCTTGGTGCTGACGGCGAGATCGGCGCCGAACTCCTTGAGCCTGGCGCGGCGCGCCTCGTTGGTCGAAGTACCGACCACGAACTTCGCGCCCATGAGCTTTGCAACCTGCAAGCCGATGATGCCGACGCCGGAGCTCGCGCCCTGCACCATGACGTTTTCGCCGGCCTTGAGCCGGCCCGCGGTGACCAGCGCGTTGTGCAAGGTGTTCAATCCGATCGGCAGGGTCGCCGCCTGCTCGAAGCCCATGCCGTCGGGGATTTTCGCGGCGCGGCCGTAGTCGCTCACCGCGTATTCCGCATGGCTGCCTGGGCTGTGGGCCATCACCCGGTCGCCGGGCTTGAAGTCGCGCACTTCCGCGCCCACCTCAACCACCTCGCCGGAGAATTCGCTGCCGATCGGCTTGCCCGCGGACGAGCCGTGGCTGGTGTCGCCCTTGGCCGAGCCCAGATCGGCGCGGTTCAGCGCGACGGCCTTCACCCTGACCAGAATGTCGGTCGGCTTGGGCTTGGGCTGCGGCACGTCCACAATGACGACGCCGTTCGGCGAGGCAACACCGGCTTTCATGGAAACTCCTTGCGACGTGACGCGATCAACCCGTCTTCTGCGCCTTCATCTGATCCCACCAGGGGCAGACGCCGGGCATGCGGTTGTAGTTGCCCTCGAGCACCTGCACCGGCTGGCGCAATCCGGCCTCGGCGGACTCGATGCAGAGCAGCCGCGACTCCTCGCGCTTCTCCGACGTCATCCATTTGCGGTCGTGGCCCCACAGGCTCGGACCGTGCTTGCGCTCGAACGGCTTCCAGTTGCTGTCGTCGACCACCTGACCGCCCCAGCCGTACTCGACCATGAAGCCCGACGGGTTCCAGGTGTAGAACGAGGTGACGTAGTCGCCGGAGTGGCGGCCCATCGTCACCGCGATTTTTTCCGGATCGTTCTGCACGAGATCGTAGCCCTGGCCGACGTCGTCGAGGCTGAACAGCTCCAGCATCATGTGGTGGGTCATCTTCTTGCCCGTGCCGACCAGCGCGATCGAGTGATGGCGGCCGTTGACGTGGAAGAAGTAGCCGGCGAACGGACGGAGCCAGTAGTCGGTGAGCTTGAACTCCAGCACCTCCTGATAGAACGGCATCATCTCTTTCAGGCTCTCGCAGTGCATCACCACGTGGCCCATGCCGAGGGAGCCTGTCCGGAAACCGGAGATGTTGCGGCCGGGCTTGAACGGATCGGAGGCGACCGCGCCGCCGTGGAAAAACTCAAGGCGATTGCCCTCGGGATCGTTGCAGACGACGAGGTCCTTGACCTGCCGCTCGTCGGCCAGCGCGCGGGAGCCGCGGGCGACCCTGGTGCCCATTCTTTCCAGCCGCGCGGCGATATCGTCGAGCGCGGCGGCGTCCGCCATCTCCCAGCCGAAGAAGCCGATGCCCTGCCCGCCGTCGGCGTCGACCACGAGGCGCTGCTTGCGGTCGTCCATGCGGAAGGCCATCGTCTGGCGGCTCTTGTCGATTTTCTGGAGACCAAGGAAATTGACGCCGTAGCCGGCCCAGTCCTCCAAATTCTTGGCGCGGACCCCGATGTATCCCAAGGCTTGAACGGTCATGGATGTTTCCTTGGATGTTTCCCTGGCGCGTCCCGTTATTGGCTGCCGCTAGAGTATCAAGAGAACGCGTCGAAGAAAGAGGGTCAGCCGACCGCCTGTGACTTCATCTGGTCCCACCAGGGGCAAACCCCGGGCATCCGATTGTAGTTGCCGTCCATCACCTGCACCGGCTGACGGAAGCCCTTGTCGGCGTTGGCGAGCCGGAGCGCGCGCGCCTTGTCCTGGTCTTCCTTCGACAGCCAGGTGCGGTCGTGGCCCCACATGCTCGGGCCTTCCTTGCGCTCGTAGGCCTTCCAGTTTGCGACGTCGATATCGCGGGCGCCCCAGCCGTACTCCACCATGAAGTTCGACGGCGTCCACGAATAGAACGACGTGATGAAATCGCTGGTGTGGCGGCCGAGCGTGGTCGCGACGCGGCTCTCGCCCTGCGCGATGTCATAGCCCTGCCCGACGTCGTCGAAGCTGTAGAGCTCCATCATCATGTGATGCACCGCGTTCTTGCCGGTCTCGATGAAAGCGAGACTGTGGTGGCGCGGGTTGAGGTGCATGAAGGTCGCCTTGAACGGCGACGAGTAGTAATCCGTGAGGCGGAAACCGAGCAGGTCGCGGTAGAACCTGACCATCTCGTCGGTGTTGACGGTGTGCATCACCACATGGCCGAGGCCGAGCGGGCCGGTACGGAAGCCGGAGATGTTGCGGCCTGGCTGGAACGGCTCGGCCGTGGTCTCGGCGCCGTGGAACAGCTCGAGCCGGTTGCCGACCGGATCGCTGGTCACGATCAAATCCTTGACCCGCCGCTCGTCTGCGAGCGCGCGGGAGCCGCGCGCCACCGGCATGCCGGCCTTCTCGAGCCGCGCCGCGATGGCGTCGAGGGCGGCGGCGTCCGCCACCTCCCAGCCAAAGAAGCTCAACCCCTCGCCGCCGTCCGCTTCGACAATGATACGCTGCTGGCGGTCGTCCATGCGGAAGGCCATCGTGCGCGCGCTTTTGTCGATGCGCTGGAGCCCGAGCATCCTTGAGCCGTAGGCGCCCCAGTCGCCCAGATCCTTGGTGCGAACTCCGAGATAACCCAGCGATTGGGCGGTCATGTCTCGTCCCTTATCGATGCGATTTGCGGCCTGTGTAGCACGGCTGCACGGGCAAAATAAGGACCGGCGCGCATGGCTTGCGGATTCCGGTGATGGCGGACAGGCATTCCATTTGAAGGCGGACATCCGCTTTGCGGTCGTTATGGAGCGATAAGCAGACATTGAGCACGCCGCGCGTGGCTTGCTCAATTGGTGATGAGTACGCGCGCTAACCCGCCCGCAATTGCACAATCTTCGTCCACGCCAGCATCAAGAGCGGCACGACCGCGATCGCCACGGCGGCGATGCCGGCCGCCGGCAGGCTTGCGCATTCGACCAGCGGGCCGGTGACCGCCGCGGCGACAACCGTCATCGCCCCCGCCCCGCTTTCGCTGACGCCGATGGCGCGGCCGCGGTGCTGGGTCTCGACCTCATCGGCGATGAGCGCGGTCGAGGCGACGTTGGCGGCGCACCAGCCGAGCCCGACCAGGAATGTGCCGAGCGTGACCGTCAGGAAGCCCTCGGAGAACGCAACGAACAGCGCGCCGACGAGCGCGGTGCCGACGCCGGGATACATCACCCACTCGCGGCCGTAGCGATCCGAGGCCCAGCCGAGCGGGATGGTGAAGGCGAACATGCCGGCGGAATGGAACATGTGCGAGATCGTGATCGCGGTCAGCGAATGGCCGTGGTGCGACAGCACCAGCGATGTCAGCACCATGACGATGGCCATGTTGCCCTGACCGGCGCAGTTCGACAGGATCGCAAGCCGCGTCGGCGTCCTGCGAAGCAGATCCCAGGAGTTGAAGTCGGCCAGCTCCCCGGCGGAACGCCGGGCCGGCGGCAGGTAACCCGGATAGAACCGCTCGAGATTCATCCCGATCTCCTTGGGATCGGGATGCACGAACGTCACCAGGATCATGCCGGCGAGAATCAACGCGGGCATCATCAGCCACGGCAGACCCAGCGGATCGTGCCCGGTGCGATGCCCGACGAACTCAGCAAGCGCCATCACCAGGGGGCTGAGCGCCACCCCCACCAGGGAGCCGGTTGCGAGAAAACCCAGCGCCAGCCCGCGCTGGCGCGGCAGGTACATGTCGGTCGCGGCCACGCGCATTTGTTGCGAGGCGCTGATGCCCATCGTGAAGATCACCATGCCGAGCGTCAGACCAATGGCGCTGCCGGCGAGCATTGCGAATCCGGAGGCGAAGGCACCGATCATCGCCAGCCCCTGCCCGAACAGAATGCCGGGCTTGCGGCCGTAGGTGTCGGTGATCTGCCCGATCGGATAGGACACGAGGAAGCGGCTTATCCCGAACAGCCCGACCGTGAGCCCGGCGAGGCTCGCCGAGCCGGTCACGGCGATGACCATCAGCGGGCCGATGCCGTAGGCGAGCTGGGTGCCGGCGCCGACAAAGGACTGCGACAGCGCCAACAGCAAGGTGTTGCGCTTGATCAGCGGCGGGATGCCGCCGATGGCGGGAGGAACGGGCTTGTGCACTACGGGTTCACGAACGCGGGCTGCTTGCGGGTGGCAAGCTCGCCCGCGGGTCCCGCGAACGCCGGCATGACGTCGCGGGCGAAGGCGCGCAAGTTCTCGCGCGAGCCGGTCGGGCCGTTTAGGAGCAGGTGTTCGATGCCGGCTGAGCGCAGCGTTGCCAGCTTGGCCGCGATCTCGTCCGGTGTACCGAACAGCGCGCTGTCGCCGGCCGCATCCAGAGTCTGGTCGAACGACAGCAGGCTCGCGGTGCTCTTCTGCCCGCCCGGCGAGGCGTCGGCCTTGACCAGGCGCTGCTGGTTGGCGAACCGGGTCTCGATGGCTTTGGCCTTCTCCTCGGCATTCTTTGCCACGAAGAAGGCGCGGCTGACGCCGACGTCCATCGGATCGAAGCGCCGGCCCATCTTCTCGATCTCGTCCTTGTAGAAGTTGAAACGCTCGATGGTCAGCGCCATCGACGCATGCTGGTCGAGCAGCAGCTTGGCGCCGCGGCGTGCGACCTTGCGAATCGAATCCGGACTCCCCGCCCCCATCCAGATCGGCGGGTGCGGTTTCTGAGCTGTCGGCGGCTCGACGATAATGTCCTCGAAGTGCCAGAACCTGCCATGATGCGAGAAGCGCTGCTCGGAGGTCCACGACTTCCGAATGACATCGAGTCCCTCGTCGAAGCGCGCGTCGGCCTCTTCCTGCGGGATGCAGAAGCTCGCGAACTCGGCGTGGCGGTAGCCCTTGCCGATGCCGAAGTCGAGCCGCCCGCCCGAGAGAAGGTCGATGGTGGCCGCCTGCTCGGCGAGCAGAACCGGGTTGTGCCAGGGCAGCACGATCACGGCGGTGCCGAGGCGCAGCGTGCTAGTGCGCGCGGCGGCCCAGGTCAGGAGATTGAGGCTCGCCGAAACCTGCCCGAAGCCGGTGAAGTGATGCTCGACGACGAAGATGCTGTCGTAGCCGAGCGCCTCGGCCTCGACGACATAGTCGACCCACTCGCAGAACCCCTGACCGCTATCGAGATCGGGGCCGCCGCGTTTGGCCAATGCGCTGCCGAAAAGTCCGAATTTCATAATGCCTCCCGGCTGCGCCGCGCGATCAATTGGCCTCAGCCCTGCATTTCTTGACATAGGCCGGCCGCTTGAGGTGCGGCACCTTCTCGGCCCTCGCCTTCGCGCGGCACTCGGTCCGCTTCGTGCGGAGCGCGGCCTCCTTCGATTGCATTTTCTCGCGGACGCCAAGGGGCGCGGTGGTGCGATCGGGCTTCATCCCCGTGACCGGAGCCGTCTGAGCGCTGCTGGCGGGAGTCTGAGCCAAGCCGATCGCCGGAACAGCGAGCGTTACGGCCAGGCCGGCCGCAACGAGGAGCGAGGAGCGAGGCGCGTTTCATATCGAACTCCCGAGTTTCAACGCGCACACTATCGCAAGACCGCACGCTGCAACAGCCGCACAGCCGCGCCGCGCCTCAGCGGACCGGCTGCGATCGGTCCACGGCGGCGCCGCGCAGAATCACCAACGCGATACGCCGGGTGTTCTTGATGTCATCCACCGGATTGGCATCAAGCACGATGAAGTCGGCGCTCTTGCCCGCTTCCAGCGTTCCAGCGTCGGCGATCCGCAGGAACTCGGCGCCGT
>SHVN01000123.1 GCA_009694215.1 Xanthobacteraceae bacterium | reverse complement strand
AGCACCGCCAAAACCGGAACGTCCGCCGCGGTCGGGCTCTACGTGACCTCGTTCTACATTGGCGGCACCTTCGGCGGCTGGCTGCCGGCGCTGGCCTACGAGGCCGGCGGATGGCCCTGGTCACTCGCGCTGGTGATCGGCATGCTGTCGGTCATGGCGCTGATCGTCACGACGAGTTGAAAGAAGTAGAGTGCGGCAATGAGCATACGGCCGAGGCAGAAAGACCGCCGCGAAACCAATCCCGCCTTCAGCACGCGGCGGCTGAAGCTCGGTACGTTCCAGACCAATCTCGACTCGGGCTGCGTGATGAGCGACCTCGACGGCCGGCTCGACATCACCTGGCCGAACACGGTGCGGCTTGCAAAGCTCGCCGACGAAATGGAGTTCGAGGCGCTGGTGCCGGTGGCGCGCTGGCAGGGCTGGGGCGGCAAGACCAATCCGCAGGGGCCGGGCTTCGAGGCCTACACCTGGGCCGCGGGGATTTCGGGCGCGACCGAGAATGCCGGGGTGATCTCGACCTCGCATATCACCATCAACCATCCGATCATCGCGGCAAAGCAATCCGCCGTGGTCGACCACATCTCGAACGGGCGCTTCACGCTGAACATCGTCACCGGCTGGGTGCAGCCGGAGATCGAGATGTTCGGCCAGCCGATGCTGTCCCACGAGGAGCGCTACGCCTGCGCGGACGAATGGATCGCCATCGTCAAGCGGCTGTGGACCGAGGACGAATCCTTCGACCACGAGGGCCGCTACTTCACGATCAAGAAGGGCTATCTGGCGCCGAAGCCGATCCAATATCCCCACCCTGCGATCATGAACGCGGGCGCCTCCGAGCTCGGCCGCCACTACGCGGTGAAGAACTGCGACCTGGTTTACACGGTGATCCGCACCGGGGGCCTGGAGGAATGCCGCGCCCATGTGCAGGCCTATCACACGCTGGCGCGCGAAACCTACAACCGCACCATCAAGGTCTGGACGCTGGTGAACATCGTGCAGGGCGAGACCGAGAAAGAGGCGCGCGACTTCTACAATTATTACGTTCACCAGCAGGGCGACTGGGACGCGGCGAAGAACATGGTCGAGACGTTTTCGCTGGAAGTGAACAAGCGCAACGTCCCGCCGGAGCGGATCAAGCCGCTGCAGGAGGCCTTCATCCAGGGCTGGGGCGGGCTGCCGGTGGTCGGCACCCGGGAGCAAGTGGTCGATAGGCTGGCAACCTTGTCGAAGGCCGGTCTCGACGGGCTGCTGGTGGCGTTTCCGCGCTACGAAGAAGGCCTGAGGGATTTCCGCGACAAGACCTATCCGCTGCTGCAGCAGGCGGGATTGCGGGATTTCGTGTAGGCTCGCCTCCAGGCCAACCGGCTTTTCTCATTTTCTCATTCGCACCTGTTACGGATGCAGCCCGAAACCCACTACGCCAAGAGCGGCGAACTTCGGATCGCCTACCAGGTCGTCGGCAACGGACCATTCGACCTCGTATTCGTGCCGGGCTTCGTATCCAATCTCGATAATGGCTGGGATGAACCCGGCATGGCAAAGCTGTACACCCACCTTGGGTCATTCGCTCGCCTGATCCTGTTCGACAAGCGGGGAACCGGCCTGTCGGATCGCGACGCCCAGGTCCCGAGTCTCGAACAACGCATGGATGACATCCGCGCGGTGATGGACGCGGCCGGCTCCAAGCGCGCCGCGATTCTCGGCGTGTCCGAAGGCGGCGCGATGGCGATGCGGTTCGCGGCGACATTCCCCAAGCGCGTGCAGTCGCTCGTGCTTTACGGCGCCTATGGGCACTTTCCTACCTGGGTGCCGCCCTCGGAGCGGCTCGAAGCCTTCATCGCATCCGTGGAGGCCCATTGGGGCAGCGGCGAAAGCATCAAGACCTTTGCGCCCGAGTATTACGACGATCTTCGGTTGCGCAAATGGTAGGCGCGTTTCGAACGACTCGGTGCAAGCCCCTCGGCGGTGGTGGCGCTGATGCGCATGAACAGCGATATCGACATACGCCACATTCTGCCCGTCATTCAGGTGCCAACGCTTGTCTTGCATCGCACCGGCGACACGCGGGTGGATGTCGCCGCCGGCCGCTATCTCGCGGAACATATTCCGGGCGCGAAGTATGTCGAGTTCCCCGGTGTCAACCACGCTTATTTCCTTGGCGACACGGACAGTTTGGCGAGCGAGATCGAGGAGTTCCTCACGGGCACACGCTCGGCGCCGGATATTGAACGGGTGCTCGCCACACTGATGTTCACGGATATCGTGGATTCGACGAAACGCGCCGCGTTCTCGGCGACATGCGCTGGCGACAGATCCTCGACCAGCACGATCGAATCGTCCGCCAGGAAATCTCGCGTCTGCGGGGACGCGAGATCAAGTCGCTGGGCGAAGGCTTTCTCGCCACCTTCGATGGGCCGGCGCGCGGCGTGCGCTGCGCCATGGCGATCGGCGAAGCCATGAAGCCGCTCGATATCGAAATCAGGAGCGGCGTTCACACCGGCGAAGTCGAGTTCAAGGGCGACGATGTCGGAGGCATCGCCGTCCATGTTGCCGCCCGCGTGGCAGCGCTGGCGACCGGCGGCCAAGTTCTGATCTCCAGCACCGTGCGCGATCTGGTGGCGGGCTCCAACCTTTCGTTCCGCGACTTCGGCACCCGTGCGCTCAAGGGACTGTCGGAAGATGTGCGGCTGTTTGCCGTCGAGAACGGCGGGAGACCTTAAGGCCCGGGGCTATGGCCGCGGTTCAGGACGGGATAGATATTCAACGATGAAACGCCTCCGGGCTGTGAGCGGCCGGACCGCCGGACCCACAGCCGAGAGCGCCAGGGGAAACACCATGACCACGGTTACGCCAGCTCAATTCGAATTTCTGCGCTCGATCGACACCCCGACCGTCTGCAACCTTTTGGAGGTCGTCGCGCCCGAGCGGCGCGGCTTCGGCTACACGGTGCGGCACCTGCACTGCCCGTTCCCGGACCTGCCGCCGATGGTGGGCTTCGCCAAGACCGTCACCATGCGCGCGCAGGACCGCGTGCCGCTCGGCGAGGCCGGCTACATGAACAAGCGGCTCGACTATCTCGACTATATCGCCGCGGCGCCGCAGCCCGGCATCGCGGTGATCCAGGACCTCGACGACATCGTCGGCTTCGGCGCGTTCTGGGGCGAGGTGCAGACCAACATCCACAAGGCGCTGGGCTGCCTCGGCACCATCACCAACGGCTCGATCCGCGACATCCCGCAGGTGGCGCCGGGCTTCCAGATGCTGGCCAGCTCGATCGCGCCGTCGCATGCCTTCGTGCATGTGGTGGATTTCGGCACGAACGTGAACATCCACGGCATGGCGGTGAAGAGCGGCGACCTTATCCACGCCGACCGCCACGGCGCCGTGGTGGTGCCGCTCAACACGATCGACCCGATGAAAGACGCGGCCCCCAAGCTCGCCGCCAAGGAGGCGCAGATCATCGACGCGGCGAAGTCCGGCAAGGGCGTCGAGGCGATCAAGGCGGCGATGAAGTGACTGCGTCCGCGCTCGGATGCCAGTGCGGCCGGTAGCCGGCCGCGCGCACCGACAGGATCGCGGGCGGCGTGAGCACATCGACCGTGATCCCGCGGGGCCAGTTCTTGCGGGCGGCGTAGCCTTCGGGCGTCCAGCGCAGCAATGAACCTCCGCGCACAGCGTGGGCTCCATCCTCCAGCGCGACGAAGGCGCCATCGGGCAGTTCGCCGATGCCGCGGCGGTGGAGGCGCTTGGCGAGGCCATCCAGCCGCTCCCCGTGCAGCCGCTCGTCCATCTCGCCGGCACGGGGCCTCGCGCGAAGCTTGAACGCCTGCCGCCACCTTTCCGCGAACGCCTCCGCCTCCTTGCGGCGGCACTCGAAGCAGGGCCTGTGGCCGGCGGCAAGCGCGGTCGCTTCATCGAGAAAAAACAGCTCGGTGTAGAACCGTCCCCAGACGTCGCGATGGCGCTCGTTGAAATCGAGCACGCAGCAGATCCACTGCCGCGAGGCCCAGCGCCGCTTGGTCAGCTTCCGGCCATCCGCGTGGATGCGCCCGCCGCGGTTGCCCATGAACAGGCCGCGCGAACGGTCCGCTAACAATTCGTCAAACGGATCGACGCGGTTTTGCAGCAGCATGGCGGCATTCTAGCGCGAGCATGATCTTATCCGAAAACCGGATCCCATTTTTTGGGATCATGCTTCGTAACCGCCATGCCGGCGGCCGGATCAAGCGCGGTCCGCCGCCTGGGCGCCGGCCGATGCCTCCGCCTTCGCCGCCTCGGCGCTGCCGAGCCCGTTGAAGAAGGCGTTGAGGGCCACCGAAACGATTGCCGTCAGCAGGATCCCCGACTCCAGCAAGGGATGCAGCGCGTGCGGCAACTGCCGGAAGAAGTTCGGCGCCACCACCGGGATCATGCCAAAACCGATCGAAATGGCGACCACGAACAGATTGTTCTTGCTGGCCTTGAAGTCGACATTGGTGAGGATCCGCACACCGGTCGCCACCACCATTCCGAACATCACCAGACCCGCGCCGCCCAGCACTACGACCGGCACGGCTTCCACGAGCGCCGCCATTTTCGGAATGAGACCGAGCGCCAGGAGGATGACTCCCCCCGCCGCGCAGACCCAGCGCGAGCGGACGCCGGTCACGCCGACCAGGCCGACGTTCTGGGAGAACGACGTATAGGGGAACGTGTTGAAAACGCCGCCGATGAAGGTGCCGAGACCGTCGGCGCGCAGGCCCTTGGTCAGTGCGTCCTGGTCGATCTTCTTGCCGGTCATCTCGCCGAGCGCCAGGAACATGCCGGTGGACTCGATCATCACCACGATCATCACCAGGCACATGGTGATCGAGGCCACGACATCGAATTTCGGAAAGCCGAACTGGAACGGATAGACGATGCCAAACCAGGGCGCGGAGATGACCTTGTCGAAATGCATCTTGCCGAGCGCACCGGCCAGGATAGCGCCGGCCACGATCCCGAGCAGGACGGCGACGTTGGAGACGAAGCCCTTGCCATATTTGGTGATGGCCAGGATCACCAGCAGCACGAACAGCGCGATGCCGAGCCCATCCAACGCGCCGTAGTTCGGATTGGAAAACTGTCCCATCTGTCCGTCGACCATGCGCCCGAGCGTCGGCAGGCCGCCGCCAGCCCAGTTGATGCCGACCCGCATCAGGGAGATTCCGATCACGATGATGATCGTGCCCGTGACCACCGGGGGAAACAGCGGCAGCATCCGGCTGATCAACGGCGCCACAAGGAGGCCGAAGATGCCGGCAACGATCACCGCGCCGTAAATGCCGAGCAGGCCTATCTCCGGGCTGCCGACCATCGCCAGCATCGGCGCGACCGAAGCGAAGGTGACGCCCATCATCACCGGCAGGCGGATGCCGACGCCTGGAAAGCCAACCGCCTGGATCAGCGTGGCGATGCCGCAGGCGAAAAGGTCGGCGCTGATCAGGATGGCGATCTGCTCGGGCGGCAGCTTCAGCGCCCGCCCGATGATCAGCGGAACCGCCACCGCGCCCGCATACATGACCAGCACATGCTGCAGTCCGAGGGTGAAAAGTCTTGGAGTTGGGAGGATTTCGTCGACCGGATGGACAGACGTGGACATGCTAGCCCCCTGTTTGACCGCCCCCGCGGCCGACGTCCAAGAATGCGGCCAATGACCAATTTCTATTCAAGGATTGTGCGAATTGTGGCTTCCCAGGCAAACCATGTCAACAGCCCCCGCTTGGCACGTTCGTTGAGAGTCCGTGGCGGGGTTTCACGGAAGGGGCAAATCATGAGCCTGGTGCGCAAAACCTATGGGAAGGGCCGGGTGCGGGTGATGCGCATTCACCGCAACGGCGATCAGCACGAGGTGCGCGAACTGACCGTCAAGGCGATGCTGCAAGGCGACTTCGGCCGCGCCTTCACCGCCAAGGACAATTCCACCAGCGTATCGACCGATACGGTGAAGAACGTCGTGAACGTCGTGGCGCAGGAGAACCTGGCGCTCTCCAACGAGTTGTTCTGCAAGGCGGTGGCGGAGCGCCTGCTCAACAGCTATTCGCAGCTCGAGACCGCGACCGTCTCGGGGCATGAGACAAAATGGACGCGGCTTTCTTTCGGCGGCACGCCGCATCCGCACAGTTTCACGCTCGACGGCAACGGCAAGCCACTCACAGAGGTGACGGCAACCCGCAAAAGCGTCTCGACCGTATCCGGCCTCGACGGCTTCACCTTCATGAAATGCACGGCTTCGGCCTGGGACAACTACGTCAAGGACAAGTACACGACGATCGCCGAGACGCGCGACCGCATGGCCGCGACCAGCGTCATGACGTCGTGGCGCTGGCAGGCCGAGCCCGCCGACTATCCCGCCGCCAACGCCAAAATCCTCGACACCATGCTTGAGGTGTTCGCCTCGACCTACAGCGAAAGCATGCAGGACAGTCTCTATCGGATGGGCGAAGCGGCGCTGGCCGCGGTGCCGCAGATCGAGGAGATCAGCCTCGCCGCCCCCAACAAGCATTATCTCCTGGTCAACCTCGCCCCGTTCGGGCTCGAAAACGACAACCAGGTGTTTCTGCCGACCGACGAGCCGCACGGCCAGATCGAGTGCACGGTCGGGCGGGCCTGAGCGCTCCCGCTGGCTCGGCTGTCATCATCTGCGAAGGCGGATGATCCAGTCATCACCGGCGTAGCGCATTGGCCGCGCCGGGCCTTCCATGAAGGAATGGCGAATACTGGATCGCCCGGTTTCGCGGGCGATGACAGCATCATTCAGTTGCCAGGCTAGGAACTTAAGACTGCGGCTGCGGCTCCATCGGACCCGTCTCCGGGCCCGGGCGCGGGCGGCTCTTGCCGGCCGGCGGCACCGCGGACGAGCGCGGCGTCTGCGGCTCAATCACCGACTCGCGGATCGGCTTCTTGCCGAGCAGCAGGTCCTTGATCTCGTCGCCCGACAGCGTCTCGAACTCAAGCAGGCCCTTGGCCAGCACTTCGAGGTCAGAGCGCTTGGCTTCGAGAATCTTGCGCGCCTCGTCGTGCCCTTCCTCGACCAGACGCCGGATTTCCATGTCGATCTTCTGTGCGGTTGCTTCGGAGACATTCTGCGTCCGGGCGACCGACATGCCGAGGAAGACCTCGTCCTGGTTCTCGCCGTAGGATACGGCGCCAAGCTCGGGCGAGAAGCCCCAGCGCGTCACCATCATGCGGGCAAGCCTTGTGGCCTGCTCTATGTCGGATTGCGCGCCCGAAGTGACCTTCTCCCTGCCGAAAATCATCTCCTCGGCGACACGGCCGCCCATCATGATGATCAGCCGCGAGGTCATCTGCTCGTAGCTCATGGAGAGCTTGTCGCGCTCGGGAAGCTGCATGACCATGCCCAGCGCGCGACCGCGGGGAATGATGGTCGCCTTGTGCACCGGATCGGTGGCGATGACGTTGAGCGCGAGGATCGCATGGCCACCCTCGTGATAGGCGGTCAGCATCTTCTCTTCCTCGGTCATGACGAGCGACTTGCGCTCGGCGCCCATCATCACCTTGTCCTTCGCATCTTCGAACTCGCTCTGCGTCACCATGCGCTTGTTGCGGCGCGCGGCCATCAGGGCGGCCTCGTTGATCAGATTGGCGAGGTCGGCGCCGGAGAATCCCGGCGTGCCGCGCGCGATGGTCTTCAGGTTCACGTCGGGCGCGAGCGGCACCTTGCGCACGTGGACCTTCAGGATCTGCTCGCGGCCGACCACGTCCGGGTTCGGCACCACCACCTGGCGGTCGAAGCGGCCGGGGCGCAAGAGCGCCGGATCGAGCACATCGGGACGGTTGGTGGCGGCGATCAGGATGATGCCCTCGTTCGTTTCGAAGCCATCCATCTCGACCAGCAACTGGTTGAGCGTCTGCTCGCGCTCGTCGTTGCCGCCGCCGAGGCCGGCACCGCGATGGCGGCCGACCGCGTCGATCTCGTCGATGAAGATGATGCAGGGCGCGTTCTTCTTGGCCTGCTCGAACATGTCGCGCACGCGCGAGGCGCCGACGCCGACGAACATCTCGACGAAGTCGGAGCCGGAAATGGTGAAGAACGGCACGTTGGCTTCACCCGCGACCGCGCGCGCGATCAGCGTCTTGCCGGTGCCGGGGGGGCCTACGAGCAGCACGCCGCGCGGAATCTTGCCGCCCAGCCGCTGGAACTTGCCGGGATCGCGCAGGAATTCGACGATCTCCTGCAGGTCGGATTTTGCCTCGTCCACGCCAGCGACGTCCTCGAAGGTGACGCGGCCGTGCGCCTCGGTGAGCAGCTTGGCGCGGCTCTTGCCAAAGCCCATCGCCTTGCCGGCGCCGCCCTGCATCTGGCGGCTAAGAAAAATCCACACACCTATGAGCGCGATGAAGGGGAGCCACGACACCAGCAGCGACACGAACCACGGCACGCTGTCACCCTGCGGCCGCGCGGTGATCGCCACGCCCTTGCCGTAGAGGCGCTGCACCAGCGTCGGATCGCTCGGCGCGTAGGTCTGGAAGCTGCGGCCGTCGGTGAAGGTGCCGTGGATGTCCGGTCCCTGGATCAGGACGTCGCGCACCTTGCCGTTATCGACTTCGCTCAGGAGTTGCGAGAACGAGATGTCCTGCGACGAGGCGCGCTGGCCCGGGTTCTGAAACAGCGTGAACAACGCAAGCAGCAGCAGAACGATGATGACCCAGAGAGCGAAGTTGCGGAGGTTGGCGTTCATCCCAAGTCGTCTTTCCTGGTCAAGGCTTCGAGGCGCGCCGAGTGGCCGGCGGCGTTCTGCAAATTGTTCCCAACAGTCCGGCTAATGTAGGTCCGCGGTTGCCCCGTGCCAAGGGAACCAGCCAACCAAAAAGCCCCGTGAATCCGGTACATTCTAACCCGGCCGTCCACGCTATGCCGAGCTTGTACCCATCAGCTTTGCTTATGGTTAATGCCGATTCGAGGCGATGCGGGTGTGGCGAGCCGGCGCGCGCTCGATCGTCAGACGGTCGCCCGAGCGCGTGATCGCCGCGCCCGCCAGGGTGCGTCGAAACCGCACGGTGCCTGCGGAAGCGGTAAGTGCGGCGTACAAGGCTTCGAGCTTGGCAAGCTCGACCGGACCCTCGTTGCCCGCGCAGGCGACGGCCCGGCCAAGCAGGCGCAGCGCCACCTCTTCGGGCAATTGGGCGAAGCGCATGGTGGAGAGCGCGATCGGCCCGCCCTCGCTCCAGGGCGCGGGCGCAACCCCCGCCACGGCCTCGTCCACCGCGCTCTCCAGCGCGGCCTCGGCCCGGCGCACCCGTCGCGCCAGCAGCGCCAGCCGCTCGGCCTTCAACCCCTCGCGCTCCAGCGCCGGCATCGCCGTCCGGAGCCGGGCACGGGTAAAGCGCGGATCGCTGTTGCTGGGATCGTCGGCATAGGCGACGCCCGCCTTGCGAAGCGTCGCAATCAGCCTGGCCTTGCGCAGTTCCAGAAGCGGACGGACCAGCAAGATCGCGCCCTCGCTCCCCGGCAGCGGGGCGATCCGCGCCATGGCGGCGAGGCCGCTGATGCCGCTGCCGCGGGTGAGCCGGATCAGCACGGTTTCCGCCTGGTCGTCGAGCGTGTGCGCGGTGAGCACATGTTGTGCACCGGCACCGCGCGCCGCATCGGCGAGCAACCGGTAGCGCGCATCCCGCGCCGCCGCCTGCAGGCCGGCCGATGGTTTGCGGCCGCTCCAGCGCAGCGTCCGGTGCTCCAGCCCCAGCGAGCGGGCGAGCCGCTTCACGGCTGCGGCCTCGCGGCGTGCCTCGGCCCGCAGGCCATGATCGACGGTGACCGCGACGAGCTTCGGCCCGCGCTTGAGCGTCTTGCGCCAACGCGCGGCGAGCAGCATGAGCGCGGTCGAATCGGGCCCGCCTGAGACCGCGAGGATCAAAACCGGATGATCGGCGAGATCGGCGAACAGCGATCGGATTTCGGCGGCCTGGAGTGCGGCTCCGCCGTCAGCAGCGGACACGCTTCTGCTCGCGCTCGACACCTTGCTTCACGCTGCCGGGCGCCTTCGGATACTTGCGGCCGACCTCGGCGAGCGTGGCGCAGGACATTTCCTTCTGATTGAGCGCCGAGAGCGACTGGGCAAGCCGGAGCAGCGCTTCGGGCGCCTTGGCGTGGCTTCCGTGCTTGGTGGAGAGATCGAGGAAGGACTGCGCGGCGGCGTCATAGCGCTGGCGCTGGAACAGGCTCTCACCCAGCCAGAACTGCGCCTCGGCGGCACGCCGGTCGGCCGGATATTTCTGCAGGAAGGACCGGAAGGTGTCCTCCGCCAGCGCGTAGTCCTTGCGCAGCACGTAGCCGTGGGCGAGGTCGTAATAGTCCTTGGGCGAGTCGGTCGGCGGCGCGACCGAGGCCACCGCTCCCGTGGCGCTGAAATTGCGCGGCGGCGGGGCCGGCAGCATGCCCGGCTCCGATGGGCCGGATTCCGATGCGGCATTGCCGGACAGCGTCGACAGATCGAGCGGCCCGCCCGCCCTGCGGCCGCCGGGCACGCCAACTGGCGGTTCCGCGGCGATGATGCCGGGCGGCTCGCCGGGACCGCCGCCCAACGGACGCGGCGCGCCGGGTGCACTGGGATTCTGGTTGGGATCGAACACGTCGGACCGCCGTCCCGGCGCAGCCGGCGGCGGCGCGGGCATGGGCGCAGCCTGGATCGGCGGCCGCGCGCCAGGCGGCGACTGCGCCGGCTGGACGCCTGGAGCACCGCTGGTGCGAAGCTGGTTCTCGAGCTGCTGGTTGCGGTACTGAAGCTGCTCGATCGTGCCGGTCATCTGGCGGATCTGCGCTTCGAGGCGCTCAATGCGCAGCACCTGATCGGTGGTGGGCGCCGGCGCGTCGTCCTCGCCGACGGCCGGCGCGTTGGGTGGCTTCTGCCCGAACATGCGTCCGATCGCCGACAGCGGCGAATTCCCCTCCTGCGCGGAGG
>SHVN01000122.1 GCA_009694215.1 Xanthobacteraceae bacterium | reverse complement strand
CGTTCGGCCGCGTCGCGCGCGCGACCGCGACCGCGGGCGTCGCTGGATCGAGGCCCGCGGTGATGGCGCGGGCCGTCAGCTCGCCGAGCGTCTTCACCGGCATGTAGATGATAGTGGTGGCGGCCGGATCGGCGAGGCTGCGCCAGTCGATGTCGCCCGGCAGCGCGCCGTCGGCGCCGTGGCCGGTGACGTATTGCACCCGCCGCGCCTCGTGGCGCTGGGTCAGCGAGACGCAGAGCCTGCTTGCCGCGCCATGCGCCGCTGTGATGCCGGGCACGACCTCGACCGCGACGTGGGCCTTGAGCACCTGGACCTGCTCCAGGCATTGCTCGGGTGCGGTGACCGTGCCGGCGACCGTGAAATCGTAGCCATAGCCGTTCAACACCAGCGCGTAACGGCCCGGCGGAAACACCATGTCGGCATCGGGCTGGATGTCGATCATCTCGCGGTTGGATTCGAGCGGCGAGATCTTGAATTAGTAGGCCTTGTCGCGGACCCGCCACGAGCTTTCGACCGGCGTCACCGTCGCCTTGCCGTCGACGAACTTCATGGATCGCGAGACGCGCGCCACGACGCGCACCGAGACGGATTGAGGAGCGCTGTTGATCAGGTCCCGCTTGAACACAACGAAGGCGATCTTTTCCCCCGAAACCGTCGCGCCGATGGGCTTGGTGATCTCGGCGGGCACCGGAACGCGGGCGATTAAGATCTTGATCGGTAAAGGCTCCAGTTCGGTGAGCAGTCCGTTGCTGCCGGCAAAGACACCGTAGGTTTTCGGCAAGGGGAACGGCAGCGGCGAGGGTGGCTCGGGCGCCGGCGGAAGAACGGCTTCCGCGGGCGCGTGACCGGCGCGGGTGGGACGATATCGGATCTGAGCTAGGATTAAGCAATCGCGGCGAGCACCTCGCGCAATTGCGCAGGATCGTTTGACGCCTCGGCGATCTTGTTTTCCAAATCCAAATGCCTTTCCTGCAGCGATTGCAGCGCAGGGGCATTCGATTCAGTTTGTTCCAGTCTATGCGGTTTGAAGTCCGCCATGATCCCGACGCGGCGAATGTTGGTGCTCATGGTTTGGCTCAGTTCCCGATCTTGATATTCGCGTCTTTGATCATCCGGCCGTATTTTGCAATCTCCGAGTTCTGGAACGCTGCGAAGTCCGCGGAACTGGAGCCGACGGGAACGAGCCCTTGCGCCACCACGCGGTCGGTGACCCGCGGGGTTTTCATGGCATCGGCGATCGCGCGATTGAGGATCGCCAGTACGTCTTGGGGCATGTTGGCCGGGCCCCACATGCCGTACCACGATCCGATCTCGATACCCGGAAGGCCGGCTTCCTCGAGCGTCGGAACGTCCGGCAGCGTGCTGACGCGGTTCTTGGTGGCAACCGCGAGCGGCCGCACCGTGCCGCCCCGGAATTGTTCGATGAGGTTCGGGATCGGGCTGATCATGGCGCTCACCCGCCCGGCGATGAGATCGATCAGCGCCGGCGACGTGCCACGGTACGTCACGATCAGCAGCTTGAAGCCCGCGTCTCGCTGAATCCGCTCCATGGTCAGGTGCCCGACCGAACCGACACTCTCGGACGCCCAGGTGAACTTGTCCGGGGTGGCCTTGGCGAGCGCGATGAACTCCTGCAGCGTTTTCGCCGGAATCCCCGGATTGATCCCCACCGACAGCGGCACGGTGCCGAGGTTGGAAACCGGCGTAAAATCCTTCACCACGTCGTACTGGACGCTCATCAGCATCGGGGTGATGACGAGGAGCGACGGGTTGACCAGCAGCGTGTAGCCGTCCGGCGCGCTTCTCGTGACCTGAACGGCGCCAATCGTGCTGCTCGCGCCCGAGATATTCTCGACGACGAACGGCTGCCCCAGCTTCTCCTGGAGGAATTGCGACACCGAGCGAGCGACCACGTCTGTCAGGCCGCCGGGCGGGGCGGCGACCACCACACGCACCGACTTCGAGGGATATTGCTGCGCCGTGGCGCTGCCGGCGAAACAGCACGATGCAAAGGCCAGAACCAATCCCAACGTTCGCAACGAACGGCCCGCTGTCATGTCTTCTCTCCCTCGTGTGGCTTATCTCGCCATTGATCCGCTGCCGAATGCTATCACCTCTCGGCGCTGCTGAAATCCCCATGCGTTCGATGGCTAGCCACTCGTTCGCGCGTGATGTTAGGCTCAAGCCGAGCGCGCGGCGTGTGCGATTTCATCAATTCGCGGAATGAGACGATGAGCGATATCGACCTCGACGGCACGGTCGTCACGATGACCGGGGCCAGCGTCGGGCTCGGGCGAGCGATGTCGCTCGCGCTGGCGGCGGCTGGCGCGCGTGTCGTGCTGGCGGCGCCGGAGGCCGATCTGCTGGAGGGGGTCGCCGCGGAGATCGATGCCAAGGCGGGTCGTGGGCGGGCCCTGGCGGTCCGGACCGACATCACGGTGCGCGGCGATTGCGATCGGCTGCTGGCAGAGAGCATCCGCCGCTTCGGCCGGCTCGATGTGCTTGTCAACAACGCGCGCCGGCCCGTGCGCGGCCCGGGCATTCCGCCGGCGGGGAATTTTCTGCCGTTCTGGGAGTCAAACCCGGATATCTGGCAGGAGTCCGTGCATGTCAACGTCAACGGCACGTTCCTGATGTCGCACGTGGTTGCGCCTCACTTGATCCGCAACGGATGGGGGAGGATCGTCAACATCAACACCAGTCTCGGCGGGCTGTCGCAGGGCCGGAACTCGCCGTATGGAGTGACCAAGGCCGCGCTGGAGTCGGCGACGCTCATCTGGGCGGCTGATCTGGCGGGCACCGGCGTCACCGTCAACTCGCTGCTTCCGGGCGGCGCCTGCGATACCGACCCCAACCGGCCGCCGGATCCAAAGCTGAAGCTCTGGCCCGTGGACATCATGAATTCCGCGATCGTCTGGCTTGCGTCGAAGCTGTCCGACGGCAAGACCGGTGGCCGCTATATCGGCCGGCTCTGGGACGAAAGCCTGCCGCCAGGCGCAGCCGCCGCCGGCGCGATGACGCCGCCGGCGCTGCGGACAGCCGGGGACTGATTTTGGAGCTGCGCCGATGACAACGACAGGCATTGACGGCAGGCTTGCGCCTTCGCGTGGCTTTCTCGCCACGCCGCTTGCACGGATCGGCCTTGTCATTCCATCGAGCAACCGGCTGACCGAGCCGCAACTGCGGCACTTTGCGCCACCCGAACTGGGAATTCACGTGACGCGCCTGCAGATGACCGGCAAGTGGAATCGTCCGTTGTCGGCGCTCACCGACGACATTGAGCGCGCATCCGGCGCTTTGGCCGATGCGAAGCCGGATATCATCGTGTTCCACTGCACCGGTCATGCGATGGAGGAAGGGCCGGAAGGGGACGCTCGGACACGGGAGCTGATCAAGCGCGCGACCGGGATCGAGGCGATGTCGACGGCCGCTGCCATCGAGGAAGCCATCGCCGCCTTGAATCTCAAGCGGCTGATCCTGCTGACGCCCTATGAACAGGACGCCAACGACCATGAGATCGACTATCTGCGGCGGCTTGGGGTGACGGTCCTGCACGACGTTGCCTTGGCGCTGCCGGGCAGCGACCAGTACCTCTCTCTGTCTCCCGCGCGCTGGGTCGAGCTTGCGGTCGAACATGCCCGCGATGCCGCGGACGGCTATTTCCTGAGCTGCACCAACACGACCCAGATCGAGGCGATCGAGCCCATCGAACGAAAGCTCGGCAAGCCCGTGGTCAACAGCAACCAGGCGGTGCTGTGGGCGTGCATGAAGCGCCTGCGGCACAAGCTTGGCATAGCCCAACTCGCGCCTGGGCTGGGCCGGCTTGTCGGCGTCTGACGGCGCTGCCCGGGCTCCACATTGATCCAGCGCAATGCGCGGGTCCAAGGTGCTACGGAGGCTTGGTATGATTGGTCTATAGTCGGGCCGGACCGCCGGGAGCCTTCGATGAACGTCAGAACCGCCGCGCCTTCGGACAGCCGCGCTTCCATGCGCGACCGCATGGCGATGTACAACGACAATGCGCTCAAGATCGGCCTGTTTGGCTCGAACTGCTCCTCCGGCCGCGCGGTGACCCAGGTGCCGGAGCGCTGGACCGGGAACTGGGAGGACAATCTGGCGCTGGCCCGCATGTCGGACGAGGCCGGCATCGAGTTCATGCTGCCGGTTGGGCGCTGGAAGGGCTACGGCGGCGATACTGACTACATGGGCACGACGCTGGAAACCATCACCTGGGCCACGGGCCTGCTTGCCAAGACCAGGCGGCTGATCGTGTTTGGCACCGTGCATGCGCCGCTGTTCCACCCGCTGATCGCGGCCAAGCAGTTCGTCACCGCGGATCATGTGAGCGGTGGCCGCTTCGGCCTCAACATCGTGGTCGGATGGAATGAGGACGAGTTCCAGATGTTCGGCGTCACCCAGCGCGAGCACGACGCGCGCTATGAATACGCCCAGGAATGGCTCGAAGCGGTCAAGCTGGCGTGGGGGCCGCAGGAGGATTTCGACTACGAGGGCCAGTTCATCAAGCTGAAGAACGTGCGGGCGAAGCCAAAGCCCTACGGCGGCAGCCGTCCGCTGATCATGAACGCCGGCGCCTCGCCGGCCGGCCGCGCCTTCGCCATCCGCAACTGCGATGCGTTCTTCACGCAGGCCTCGCGTACCTCCATGGCCGAGACGGCAAAGACCGTGCAGGCAGCGAAGGACGACGCCAAGGCTCAAGGGTGCGAACTCGACGTTTATGCGGTCGGCGTCGTCACCTGCAGGCCGACCGAGAAGGAGGCGAAGGAGTATTACAACTACGCCACCATCGAGAACGCCGACTGGTCGGCGGTCGACGGCATCCTGGGCAAGAAGAACATCTCGCCCGCGACCGTCGGCGAGGCGGAGTTCCAGAAGCAGCGCCACCACTATGCGCACGGGCTCGGCGGCCTCTTGATGGTCGGCGACCCTGACCAGATCGCCAAGCAGCTCGCCGATCTGAGCGCGGCGGGCCTGCGCGGCATCGGATTCTCGTTCGTCAATTATCTCAAGGAGTTGCCGTACTTCTGCGACGAGGTCCTGCCGCGCCTCGAGCGCATGGGGATCCGGCAGAAGCGCCCGTAGTCCTGCTACCGGTTGCGCGAGCGAAACCACATCCACGCATCGCCGATCTGCGCGTCGAGCCCGGAGCGCGTGGGCATCCAGCCGAGGACGGCGCGCCCCGAATTTCACCGGGATACCGCGTCCGCACACGCGCTCCGCCGCGGCGATCACCTCCCTGACCGAATGGCCGCGCTCGTTCGCGAGATTGAACGCGCTGCTCGCGCCTCCGGCGAGCAGGTATTCGAAAGCGCGCACATGGGCGCCCGCGATGTCCATAACATGGACGTAGTCGCGGATGCAGGTGCCGTCCGGCGTATCGTAGTCGGTGCCGAAAATCTGAATCGGCGCGCCGCCCCGAGCGGCTTCGAGGATGAGCGGGATCAGGTGGGTCTCGGGATCGTGCGCCTCGCCTATCTCGCCGTCCGGGTCGGAACCCGCCGCGTTGAAGTAGCGCAGCGCCATCCACGGCAGTCGGTGCGACGCGCCGAGGTCCATCAGCATGTGCTCGACGACGAGCTTGGTGAAGCCGCAGGGGTTGATCGGCTGTTGCGGGTGGTCTTCGCCGATCGGCACCTGTTCGGGCACGCCGTAGATCGCGGAGGTCGATGAGAACACCACGGGCAGGGGGCCGTATTAGGTCACCGCTTCGAGAAGGCCTGCGCTGCCGGTGACGTTGTTGCGGTAGTAGAGCAGCGGGTTCTCGACCGATTCCCCGACATAGGCGAAGGCCGCGAAGTGCATCACCGCCGCCGGCCGGTGGCGTTTAAGCACCTCGAGGACGCGGGCCTTGTCCGCGGTGTCGCCGGTCTCCAGGGGGGCCGAACTTCACCGCCTCGCGATGCCCGCACGACAGGTTGTCGTAGACCACCGGCTCATGGCCGCTCGTGGCCAGTGCCTTGCACGCGTGGCTGCCGATGAAACCCGCGCCGCCGGTCACCAGGATTTTCAAGCGCGCTCCCGCTCGCTCACTGTGGGCCGCTATTGTGTGTCTGATTTCGGCGCCGGACCAAACTCAATCGCCGCCGTTTCCCACAGCAAATGGGGTTCGGATCGGGGACACGAGCGGCGCCCGCCTTCAATCCAGCTTCATCCCGACTGCCTTGATCACCTTCTCGCGGGTTTCGGCCTGCGAGCGGATGAAGGCTCCGAACTCCTCCGGGGACTTGCTGATGGTGGGCTCGATGCCGGCGGCGAGCAGGCGGTCGCGCACCTCCTTGTTCGCCATGACCTTGGCGAGCGAGGCGTGCAGGCGGGTGACGATCTCGCGCGGCGTGCCGGCGGGCACCACCACGCTTTGCCAGATGCCGAGGTCGAAGCCGGGCAGGGTCTCCCCGATGGTCGGGATTTCCGGCGCGATCGATAGCCGCTGGCCGCCCGACAGACCGAGGATCTTGATCTTGCCGTCCCGCCACAGCGGCAGCGCGACATTGGCGCTTTCCATGCCGAGCTGTATGTCGCCGGCCAGAATCCCGGTGATCTGCGTGGTGCCGCCCTTGTAGGGGACCTGGGTGATGTTCACGCCCGCCATCTGGTTGAACAGGCTCGCGATCACCTGCGAAGTCGGCGTGCTGACGCCGACGTTCAGCTCGCCCGGCTTCGCCTTCGCGAGATTGATCACGTCCTGGACGGTTTTGACCGGGACGTTGTTGTTGGCCTCGAACACCGACGGGACGTAGGCAACGAGCGCGATCGGCTCGAAATCCTTGATCGGATCGTAGGAGAGTTTGCTGTAGAGGAACTGGTTCATCACCAGCGTGCCGTCGATCGCCAGCAGCAGGGTGTAGCCGTCGGGCCTGGCCTTGGCGACGAACTGCGCGCCGATGATGGTGTTGGCGCCGGGGCGGTTGTCGATCACCACCTGCTGGCCGAGGTCCTCGCTCATCTTCAGGCCGATCAGCCGGCCGAGCACGTCGGCGGGGCCGCCCGGCGCGAACGGCACGATCAGCGTGATCGGCCGCGTGGGATAGGATTGGGCGAAGGCGGAAGGTATGGGAACGAATAAAGCCGCGACCGCGACAACCAGACTCAATGCTCGCATTCTCATCGTCTCCTCCCTCTCGTTTTGCTTCGGCCTCATCTGAGGAGTCCGTTTCTTCTCAGGCGTTCAAGCTCGCCATGAGTCGTCCCAGTTGCGGCATCGACTTCACCTCCCCGACCTTCGCCGCGAGCCGCTTCACGCAGCCCCACAGCACGGCCTGGTTGCTGTTGACCACCGGCTTGCCGAGCGTGCGCTCGATGCCGGCGATCGCTTCGATCTGCGTGGTGTTGGTGCAGCTCAGGAAAATGCCGTCGGCGTCGGGCCGGTCGTTGTCCTTGGCCAGCTGCGTCCAGTCCTGCGGCGTGACGCGGCCGAAGTCCTTGGCGACAAGGCCCAGCGCCACGTCGTGAACGACGGTGACGCCGGCCGCGGTGAGATAGTCGATCACCGCCTTGTTGCTTTTGTAGGGCGTCAGTAGCACGACCTTCTTCATGCCGAGCGTCTGCAGCGCGTCGAGGACGAGGCGGCTCGTCGCCATCGCGTCGATCCCGGTGGCGTCCTTGACGATGTCGAGAATTTTTCCCTCGCCCTGCGGTCCTTGGGTCATCGAGGTGTCGGTGCAGTGGAACACGATGACATCGGGATGGGCGTCCGACAAAAGCTTCGCCGCGTCCGCGATCTCGCCCTTCATCTCCGGCAGCGGCCGCTTCCATTCGCCGGCAACGCGGGCGCGGGCGATATTGATGCCGAGCCCATCTGGCGCGAAATGGTTGAACTGCGGCTCGCTGAAGGTGTTGACCGAGGGAATGATCAGGCCGACGCGTGCGCGCGGCTGCGTCATTGCCGCGGCGTCCTTGGCTATGGCGGGCATCACGTTCATGTCGTTCCTCCGGTTTTGCGCAGGCGCTCAGTCGAGCTTGATTCCGCTTTCCTTATAGACTTTGGCCCAGCGTTGCGCCTCGTCGCGGAAGTATTTCTCGAACTCCGCCGGCGTCGTGGTTACCGCGAGGATGCCGGCCTTCTCCAGCCGGTCGGCGACGGCGGCGTCGGCCATGGCGAGCACCACATCCGCGTGGATTTTCTGCACGATCGCGGGCGGCGTGCCGGCGGGTGCGACGAGGCCGATCCAGCTCGACATCTCGTCGATCGGCAGGCCCGATGCCTCCGACAGCGGCTTGAGCTCGGGCAGCGTCGGCAGCGCCCGGCTGTTGAGCTTGGCAAGCGCGCGGAACTGGCCGCCACGGATCAGCGGCAGGCTCGGCGCGATACCGTCGACGATAAAATCGACGCTGCCGGTGAGCAGGCCTTGCACCACCTCGGCGCTGCCCTTGTAGGGGATGAGCTGCACCTCGATGCCGGCGGCCTTGGCGAAGGTCGCACCCGCGAGCCTCGTGATGGTGATGCCCGCGCCGTAGTTGAGCTTCTGTGGGCTCGACTTGCCGCGTGCGATCAGCTCCCCGATCGTCTTCGGCCCGTCGCTCGCCCGCACCGTCAGCAGCGAGGTGTTCTTCGCCGTCAGCGTGATCGCGGCAAAATCCTTGAACGGATCGTAGTTCATCGACGCGCCAGTCGCGGGGTTCATCACCAGCGTCGTGTCCATGGCGGCCAGCAGCGTGTAGCCGTCGGCCGGCGACTTCGCCACCATCTGCGCGCCGATGCCGGTGTTGGCGCCGGGGCGGTTCTCGATCACCACGCCCTGGCCCCACATCTCCGACAGCTTCTGGCCGACGATCCGCATGTTGACGTCGGTCGGGCCTCCGGCCGGGAACGGCACGACGATCTTCACCGGCCGGTTCGGGAAATCGCCGCTGCCTTGCGCCTGAGCTGGCGCGATGGCCGTGGCGGCGAGCAATAGGAAGGCGAGAAGCGCGCGCATGGTCAAACGAGCTTGCGCGTCACGTCGTCGAACAGGTCGTCGACGGCGATCTTCTTCGGGATCAACTGCTGCTTGACGGAGTAATCGATGATCTTCTCCAGCGCCTGCCGGTTCGCCTCGACGCCGAAGCGATAGGGGTCCTGCGTCCCCTTTGGCGCCGTCGTGTCGAATTGCCGGGCTTCCTTGAACACCCGGAAGATTTCTTCCACCACGTCGGGGTGCTCCTTCGCGATCTTCTCGCGCACGATCACCATGTGGTTGACCGCCACGCCGCCGTGCGTCTCCGCCCATTTCCTGTTGGCGGCCTCGGCATCCGGCACCAGCGTCTTGAAGCGCGGGTCGGGGAACTTGTCGCCGATCAGCGCCGCGTCTACTTCGCCGTCGATCAGCATCTGCGGAAGCTGTTTCGATTCCGGCGCGCGGGTGACGAACGATGGATCCTTGTACTGCGCGACGTGCGGGTCCTCCATGCTGATGAGCTGCACCTTGCTCCAGTCGACGCCGTAGTCCTCGGCCAGGATGCCGCGCACCCAGATGCCGGTGGTCTGGGTGTAGGAGCGCACGCCGAACCTCTTGCCGTTCAGGTCGGACGGCTTCATCGGGCCGCGCTCGCTGTTGTAGGCGACGGTGTGAAGCTGGCCGCGGCCCAGCACGGTGGCGGGCAGCAACACATAGGGCAGCCCATAAACCTTCGCCTGCAGGAAGGTGACGATCGCGAGTTCGCCGCAGTCGAACTTGTGCTCCCGCACCATCGGCTTGAAGCCGCGGTTGGGCACCGGGAAGTCCGGGAAGTCGAACTCGATCAGGTCGGATTTCACCCGCCCGTCCTTCAGTGCGACCACGTTGGGATAGCTGCCGAGCAGCGTATGCAGTTTCACCTTGTCGGGTCGGGTCAGCAAGGCATGACTCCCTTGAGCTTTTGCATCATTTTTTGGCCAGCGCCGGATAGAGCTCGAGCGCGGTCTTGTAGAAGATATGATCTTGATCCCGCTGGGGCAGGAAGGAAAGCGCCTTGCGGGCCATGTCGATCAGGCCCGGCAGCGGCGGCTTGGCGGCCGGGAAGTTAGAGCCCCAGCAGATGCGTTCCGCGCCGAATTCCGCCACCGCCTTGCCAAAAAACGCCTCCGGCGTGGACGAGCCCATCACCGACTGCTCGATGGGGCGGTGGGTCAGCTTGAGGTAAAGGTTGGGGTACTTCGACAGCGCCCACACCGGCGCCGCCGCGGCAAACGGCGGCCCGGCGGCGGCTTCTGCCCGCGCGAAATGGTCGAGGATCACCCGCACTTTCGGGAACCGCTGGAGCACGATTTCGAGCAGCGGCAGGCCCTTCACCCGCATCTGCATGCAGACGGAGGTGCCGGTGTCGCTGGCGTAGGCCCAGGCCGGGAAGGCCGCTTCGTCAGCGAAGAACGTCTCCTGTTCGGCATGGGTCGAGCCGGAGGTGAAGATGCGCATGCCGCTGAGGCCCCGGCCCATCCAGTGCTTCATCTTGGCGACCGCGTTCGGCGCGACCACATCGACGGAAAACACGCCCGTGAAACGCTCAGGGTGCGCCGCGACCGAATCCGCCACATAGGAATTGTCGAAGGCATAGGCCGACGACGCCTGCACCAGCACCGCCTTGTCGACGCCGGCCGCTTTGTTGGCAGCCACCATGTCCGGATAGTCGATCGGATGCTCGGCCGACCAGTCGGATTGCTTTCCGAACAATGGCGCCAGCGGATATCGCTTGGTGTCGGTCGCGATGACGTGCGTGTGGGTGTCGATGATCATTTCGGAGCCGCCTGGATTTCAGCGAGCGTGAGGCGAGCCCGCTTTCCCTCTCCCCTTGAGGGAGAGGGTGCCCGAGCTCCGCGCTCGCCACCCTCTCCCTCAAGGGGGGAGGGGAAGTGAGTATGCCGCACCGATGTCACCATCACTTCTTCACCGGCAGCCCCGCCGCGAACTTGCTGCCGCGCACGCACATCCGCCCGCGCGAGTCCTGCCAGAGCTTTTCGGTCTTGTGCAGATGGCCGAGCGCGCGCGCCACGGTGTTGAAGTCGTAGTCGGAAAACCGCTCGGCGATGTCGGTATAATACAGCGGCGCCTTGTCGATGGC
>SHVN01000121.1 GCA_009694215.1 Xanthobacteraceae bacterium | reverse complement strand
ACGGGACAAAGCATGGCCATCAACTACGAAAAGCTCATGGCGCTCAAAATCCCTGACGCCGAGCACATTTACGGCGAAAAGGAAACGATGCTCTATGCGCTCGGCGTCGGCCTTGGCCACGATCCGACGGATTGCCAGCAGCTCGATTTTGTCTACGAAAAAAATCTCAAGGCCCTGCCGTCATTCGCCTGCCTGCTCGGCTATCCCGGCTTCTGGGTGCGCGATCTCGACACTGGCATCGATTGGGTGCGCATCGTTAACGGCGAGCAGGGGTTCACGCTGAATGTGCCGGTCAAGCCGTCCGGCACCGTGGTCGGGCGCACGCGCATCCTTGAGGTCATCGACAAGGGCGCCGGCAAGGGCGCGGTGATCTACACCGAGCGCAGGATCACCGACAAGGCGAGCGGTCAACTGGTCGCGACCGTGACGCAGACCACGTTCGCCCGCGCCGACGGCGGCTTCGGCGGGCCGCCGCGCGAAAGTCCGCCGACGCACAAGCTGCCGGAGCGCGCCCCCGATCTTACTTGCGATCTCGGCACGCGGCCGGAGATGGCGCTGATCTATCGTCTCTCCGCCGACCTCAACCCGCTGCACGCCGATCTCGATGTGGCCAAGGCCGCAGGTTTTCCGCGGCCGATCCTGCACGGCCTCGGAACCTTCGGCGTGGTCAGCCACGCGCTTTTGAAAAGCGTCTGCAGCTACGATCCGTCGCGCATGATCGCGATGAGCGGCCGCTTCTCCGCGCCGGTGTTCCCCGGCGAAACCATCCGCACCGAAATCTGGCGCGACGGCAACGTGGTGAGTTTCCGCGCGCTGGTGCCGGAGCGCAATATCGTGGCGATGAGCAACGGCCGGGCCGAGATCAAGGCATGAGAGTGCGCGCCGCCAGCGAAGCCGAGCTTGCGCCAATCCGCGAGGCGGTGCGGGCGCTGTGCGCGGGGTTCCCAGGCGAATACTGGCGCAAGGTCGATCGCGAACGCGCCTATCCGACCGAGTTCGTCCAGGCGCTGACGTTGGCGGGCTTCCTCGCGGCTCTCATTCCCGAACAATACGGAGGCTCCGGCCTCACCATGTCGGCGGCCATCGCCATCATGGAGGAAATCCATCACGCCGGCTGCAACGGCGCCGCCTGCCACGCGCAGATGTACACCATGGGCACCGTGCTGCGTCACGGCAGCGCCGAGCAGAAGCAGAAGTATCTCCCCGGCATCGCCAAGGGCGAGCTGCGCCTGCAGGCCTTCGGTGTCACCGAACCGACCTCGGGCACCGACACGCTGTCCCTACGGACGACGGCGGTGCGCGAAGGCAACAACGACTACGTGGTCAACGGCCAGAAGATCTGGACCTCGCGCGCCGAGCATTCCGACCTGATGCTGCTGCTCGCCCGCACCACGCCGGTCGACCAGATCAAGAAGCGTACCGAAGGCCTCTCGGTGTTTCTCGTCGACATGCGGACGGTGAAGGACAACGGCCTCACCATCCGCCCGATCCGCACCATGATGAACCACGCCACCACCGAGGTGTTCTTTGACAACATGAAGGTGCCGGCTTCGAGCCTGATCGGCGAGGAGGGCAACGGCTTCCGCTACATCCTCGCCGGCATGAACGCCGAGCGCATCCTGATAGCGTCGGAGTGCATCGGCGATGCCAAGTGGTTCATCGACCGGGCGTCGGCCTATGCAAAAGAGCGCTCCGTGTTCGGCCGGCCGATCGGCCAGAACCAGGGCGTGCAGTTCCCGATCGCGCGCTGCTACATGCAGATGCGCGCGGCCGAACTGATGGTGCACGAGGCGGCCGCGCTCTACGAAGCGGGCGAGGATTGCGGCGAGCAGGCCAACATGGCGAAGCAACTGGCCGCCGAGGCATCCTGGGCCGCGGCCGACATGTGCGTGCAGACCCACGGCGGCTTCGGCTTCGCCGAGGAGTTCGACATCGAGCGCAAGTTCCGCGAGACGCGGCTCTATACCGTTGCGCCGATCTCGACCAATCTGGTGCTGTCCTACATCGCCGAGCATGTGCTCGGATTGCCCAGATCTTATTGAGCGAGGTTGTATTGAGCATGCCGCTCCCGCTCTCAGGCATCCTCGTCGTCTCCTTGGAGCAGGCCGTCGCCGCGCCGATGTGCTCGTGCCGCATGGCGGACGCCGGCGCCCGCGTCATCAAGATCGAGCGGCCGGAGGGCGATTTCGCGCGGGGCTATGACGCGCTGGCGCAGGGCCAGAGCACCTACTTCGTCTGGCTCAACCGAGGCAAGGAATCGCTGGTTCTCGATCTCGGCAAGCCTGAGGACAAGGCGCTGCTTGAGGCGATGCTGACGAAGGCCGACGTGTTCATCCAGAACCTCAAGCCCGGCGCGGTCGCCAAGCTCGGCTTCCCCATCGAGCGCCTGCGCCGCGATTATCCGCGGCTGATCGTCTGCTCGGTGTCAGGCTACGGCGACACGGGTCCCTACGCCGCGCGCAAGGCCTACGACATGCTGATCCAGGCTGAGGTGGGCGTTGCCTCTGTCACCGGCGGGCCGGAGGCGCCTGCGCGCGTTGGCGTCTCGGTCTGTGACATCGGCGCCGGCATGAACGCCTACGAGGCTGTGCTGGAAGCGCTGATCGCGCGCGGCCGCAGCGGCGAGGGCGCGGCGATCTCGGTGTCGATGTTCGACGGCATGGCCGATTGGATGACAACGCCGCTCTTGCAGTACGAGGGTGGCGTGCCGCCCAAGCGCATCGGGCTCGCGCACACCTCGATCGCGCCTTATGGCGTGTTCAAGTCGAAGGACGGCGCCAACATTCTGATTTCGATCCAGAGCGATCGCGAGTGGCGGGAACTGGCGGAGAAGGTGCTGGGCGACAAGGCGCTCGCGGCCGATCCGAACTTCGCCACCAACATCGAGCGGGTGAAGCGGCGGGCCGAAACCGATGGCAAGGTCGCCGCCGCGTTCGGCGCGCTCGACGTCGATGCCCTGGTCGAGAAGCTTGCCGCGGCCGACATCGCCTTCGGCCGCGTCAACGGTCCAGCGGAGCTTGCGCGCCATCCGCATCTGCGCCGCATCAGCATCGGCTCGCCGGGTGGCCCGCTGTCCTATCCCGCGCCGGCCGCGCTCTGGGCAGGCGCGCTGCGAAAGTACGGCCCGGTGCCGGGCATCGGCGAGCATAGCGAGAAGATCAGGGCTGAGTTCAAGCGGTAGCGTCGTGCTCAGTCCATCGCGGGCACCGGCGCCGCGCCGGCTTCCTTCTTTGCCCGCGACGAGCCGATCACCAGCACCAGCGGCAGCACGATCAGCGTCAGGATCATCAGCAGCTTAAATGTGTTGTCGTAGGCGATCACCGTCGCCTGTTGCGTCAGCATGGCGTCGAGCAGCGCCCGGCCCTGGTCGGTCGCCGTGCTCAGCATCGGTCCGGCCTGCTGCAAGGCGTTGTTGAACGGATTGATGTGCTCGGCCAGCCGCGCGTGCATCAGCGAGGTCGTATTGGTAAGATTGGCGATCACCATCGAGATGCCGACCGAACTGCCGATGTTGCGAACGAGCGTCAGCATGGAGGTGCCGCTGTTGCGCAGTTCGCCCGGCAGGGTGGCGAAGGCGACGGTGGAGAGCGGCACGAACACAAGGCCGAGGCCCGCGCCCAGGATGATGCCGGTGACGACGATGGTTTGCGTGGATGTGTCGGTGGTGAAGCCGACCATGTGATAGAGCGTTGCCGCCGACAGCGACAGGCCAGAGAACACCAGCGTGCGGGCCTCGACGAACTTGAGCAGCCGGCCGACCGCCATCATCGCGACCAGCGTGCCGACGCCGCGCGCGCCGAGCACGTAGCTGGCGGTCAGGATCGGATAGCCCAGAAGGTTCTGCGTGAACGGCGTGATCAGCGCCATGGTGCCGAACAGCAGCACTCCGATCATGACCATGAACAGGCAGGCAGCGGCGAAATTGCGGTCTTTGAACAGCTCGAAGCGCACGAACGGCTCGTCGGTCGTCAGCGAATGCGCGAAGAAATAGTAGAAGCCGGCGATCGAGACGATCAGCTCGACGACGATCTCGGTGGAGCCGAACCAGCCGGCCTGCTCGCCGCGGTCGAGCATCAGTTGCAGCGAGCCGATACCGATGGCGAGCGCGATGAAGCCGAACCAGTCGAAGCGCATCTCCGTCTGCATTTTGGTTTCGTCCATGAACAGCATCAGGCCGAGCACCGTGACGATGCCGACCGGAAGATTGATGAGAAACACCCAATGCCAGGAATACTGGTCGGTGAGGAACCCGCCGAGGGTGGGGCCCATGATCGGCCCCAGCATCACGCCCATGCCCCAGATAGCCATCGCCTGGCCGCGCTGCTCGGGCGGATAGGCGTCGAGCATCACCGATTGCGAGAGAGGCACCAGCGCCGCGCCGAACGCGCCCTGCAGCAGCCGGGCGGGGACCATCGCGCCGATGTCCTGCGACGACGCGCACAACAGCGAGGCGAAGGTGAAGCCGGCGCAGCAGATGACGAACAGGCGCTTGCGGCCGTAGCGATCCGACATCCACCCGATCGGCGCGGTCATGATGGCGGAGGCGACGATGTAGGAGGTCAGCACCCAGTTGATCTGATCGAGCGAGGCCGACAGCGAGCCCTGCATGTAGGGCAGGGCGACGTTGGCGACGGTGGTGTCCAGCGCCTGCATGATGGTCGCGGTCATCGCGCACACCGTCAGCATGATGCGGCGGGCGGACGGCGACATGCCGGAGGCGAGGCGGGTCATTTTTGGCCGGCCGGCTTCACGTCGCCGGAGCCGAACAGCGACCGGCGCTTGCCGGTGTCGATGTCGACAATGACGCTCATGCCGGCGCGGAGCCCGCTCAGGGCCGGATCGCGTTCGAGCCGGATGCGGACCGGCACGCGCTGCACCACCTTGACCCAGTTGCCGCTGGCGTTCTGCGGCGGCAGGATCGCGAACTGCGCGCCGGTGCCCGGGCTCACCGATTCGACGGTGCCGAAGAACACGGTGTCCGGGAAAGTGTCGACGAACACCGTCGCCCGCTGCCCGATCTGCAGATTGGTGATGTCGGTTTCCTTGGGATTGGCATCAACCCAGGGCGCGGTGTCGTCGATCACGGCGAACACCGGCGTGCCGGCAGTGACGAAGCGGCCGAGCTGGATGTTGTTGACCTGCGTTGCCATCCCATCGATCGGCGCGCGGAGCACCGTGTGGTCGAGATCGCGCTGAGCCTGCTCGAGCGCCGCCGCCGCCTGCATGTAGGCGGGAAACTTCTCGATCGGCAGGTCCGGATCGTTCAGGAGCTGATTGAGCGCCTCGCTCTTGCGCTGGACCGCGACCCTGGCCTGCAACTGCGCGGTAAGCTGCGCCGAAGCGGCGGTCTCGGCATCGACCAGAGAGCCCGCCCGCGAGTCGGCGAGCGCCTTCTTGCGCTCGACGTCGCGTTTTTTGAGCTCGGCGTTCCGTTGCGCCAGCTCGGCGAGCTCGGTGAACGATTGCAGGTTGATCTTGAGGGTGGCGAAATCGGTTCGCACGCTGGCGATCCTGGCATTGGCCTGATCGACTACGATGCGGAACGGCTCCCGGTCGATCTCGAACAGCTCGTCGCCGGCTTTGACCCGCTGCCCCTCGCGCACGATGACGCGGGCCACCTTGCCGGAGATGTCCGGCGTGATGAGCACCTTCTGCGCGCCGACATAGGCGTTGTCGGTCGAGATGTAGCGGCCGCCGCTGAGAAACAGGCCCGCGCCGGCCGCGACTGCGAGTAGCGGCAGGGCGATCAGCAGGATCGTGCGCAGCCGCTTGCGCGGAAATTTTTTCGCGAGCGACCTGGCGCCGTCGGAAATCGACGGCACGTCGGGAACGACTTTCAGGGAGGGCTCAGCCATAGCGCTTCACGTCCTGCGTGGTCTTGTCCGCAATCGCCTGCCGCAGGTTCTCGCGCGCCAGCCCGAGCTGCGCCAGCATCGCTCCGATGGCGGCAGGCTCGATGCCTGCAAGCACCGTCCCGGCCAGCACCTCGACCTGCTCCGCGATGCGATCGAGCAGCGGACGCGCCGTTGGCTTGAGGTAAAGCCGCTTCGCGCGGCGATCGTTGGGATCGGGCCGGCGCTCGATCAAGCCGTTGTCGCAGAGCCGGTCGACCAGCCGCGTCAGCGTGATCGGCTGGATGTCGAGATCCTCGGCGAGGTCGGACTGCTTGAGGCCCTCGCGCCGTTCGAGCCGCAGTAGCACCGCCCATTGCGCCCGGGTCATGCCGTGCCGGCGCGCCTTCTGGTCGGCGTAGGTCCGCAGCAAGCGTCCCACGTCGCTGATCGTGAAGAGGATTTCCCGGTTCTGGCTGCGGTTGGGCATGTGCGATTATTCCTATAGAGCAATAATATAAGGCAGCTTATCATATTGGCAAGCGCCTTTTCACACGGCTGCCCGGCCCACGGGATGACGGCTGCGCCGCGCTCGGGCACTCTCAACGCACGTTCAGAAAAGCACGGCGGGAGGAATGGAAATGGAAATCGGATTCATCGGCCTCGGCAGCATGGGCGGCCCGATGAGCCGGCGTCTCATCGAGGCCGGTCACAAGCTCACGGTGTTCGATACCCGCCGCGAGGCGATGGAGCCGCTGGTCAAGCTTGGCGCGGTGGCGGCGCGCTCGCCGGCCGACGTCGCCGACCGGGTCGAGACGGTGATGACGAGTTTGCCGTCGCTCGACATCGGCATGAAGGTGGTGAGCGGCGACGACGGCCTCATTCGCGGTAACCGCGTGCGGCGCTATGTCGATCTCTCCACCACCGGATCGCGCGCCGCGGTCAAGACCGCCGAAATTCTCAAAGCCCGCAGCATCGTGCAGATCGACTGCCCGGTGAGCGGCGGCGTGGCCGGCGCGGAGAAGGGCACGCTCGCGGTCATGGTGTCCGGCCCCAAGGAGGAGGTGGAGCCGATCCGTTCCGCGCTCGAAGTGTTCGGCAAGGTGTTCTATTGCGGCGACAAGCCCGGCATGGCGCAGAGCATGAAGCTCGCCAACAATTTCCTCTCCGCCACCGGTATGGCGGCGAGTTCCGAAGCGATCGCCATGGGTGTGAAGGCCGGGCTCGACCCGTGCCTGATGTGCGACGTGATCAACGCCGGCAGCGGCATGAACACCGCGACCACCCAGAAGTTTCCCCGCTCGGTGCTGCCTGGCACGTTCGACTACGGTTTCGGCATGGCGCTGATGGTGAAGGACGTGCGGCTGTTCTTGGCCGAGGCCGAGGATTACGGAATTCCGGTCGAGGTGGCGAAGGCGGTCGGCAGCATGTGGGAGGCGGCGCTTGCCGAGCACGGCGAGCGATCGGACTTCACCGAACTCGCCAAGACGGTCGAGAAACGCGCCGGCGTGCAGATGCGCACGAAGAAGAAGTAGGGGGCGGACATGAGCGACGACATCTGGGAGGTTTACGCGGTCCGCTACGCCGAGCATCAGCGCAAGGCCGCGGAGAACTACATCGGCGGCGATCCGCACGACGTGCTGCAGCCGCTGGACTACTTTGTCTGGGTGATCAAGAACGACAAGCGCACCTTCCTGGTCGACACCGGCTTCGATCAGCCGGTGGGAACCAGGCGCGGCCGCACCGTCATCACGCCGATCAACGAAGGCCTGAAAAGGCTCGGCGTCGAGCCCGACAAGGTCGAGGACATCATCATCAGCCACATGCACTACGACCACTGCGGCAACGTCGATATGTTCCCGCGTGCGCGCTACCATGTGCAGGACAAGGAGATGAACTACTGCACCGGCCGCTGTATGTGCCACAAGCAGCTCCGCAATTCGTATGAAGAAGGCTACGTGGTCTCGATGCTGAGCAAGGTGTTCGCCGGGCGCGTCACCTTCCACGATGGCGTGAGTGAATTGGCGCCGGGCATCACGCTGCACCACATTGGCGGCCACGCCATGGGCCTGCAGAGCATCCGGGTGAAGACGAAACGTGGCTTCGTCATGCTCGCGGCGGACGCGGTGCATCTGTTTCCGCATCTCGACGAGGCGCGGGTCTTCCCAACCACATACAATCTGGGCGAGGTCCTGGAGGGCTACGAGACATTGAAAAGGCTCGCGAGCTCGCGCAACCACATCGTGCCTGGCCACGATCCGGCGGTGATGAAGATCTATCCGGCGGCGTCGCCGCAGCTCGCGGGGCTGGTTATCCGGCTCGACGTCGATCCGAAAGTGTAAACCCGCGCGCGGCATGAAATGACGCGCTGCACCGCGTGCGGGACACGGTGCCGCTACGCCAGTTCCAACTCCGCCGATGCATTCATCTGGTGTTCGGCTGATTCTTCGGAGAAACAGCAGAACACCACCCGCTCGATCCCGCGCGGACCGGCGGAGATTTTCGACACCACCGTCCCCACCGCGATTCGTCCTGCGAGACCGGGCGGGAAGCGATAGACGCCGGTCGAGATCGCCGGGAATGCGATGGATTGCAGGCGGTGTTCCGCGGCGAGATCGAGCGCCGCGCGATAGCAGGAGGCGAGCAGATTCGGCTCGCCTCCCTTGCCGCTGCTCCACACCGGGCCGACCGCATGGATGACGTGCTTGGCCGGCAGACCGTAGCCGCGCGTGATCTTGGCCGCGCCGGTCGCGCAGCCGCCGAGGGTCTTTGAGCGGATTGATGTTGAGCGGGTTGACGTCGTAGGGCGAGAGATAGCTCGCCATCGTGTCGAACCGGGCCTTCATCGGCCCGCCGGCGATCGGAAAGAGCGAGAACAGCCGTTCGGAGATGGCGCGATTGAATCTCGACATGTCGCCGTCGCGGCTTGCCGCGCGCCAGAAATCCCCGAGGCGCTTGCGCGCCTCCGCCGGCCCGCCGCGGGCGAGGCCGTCGGCCACCATCACCGCATTGAGCGTGCAGGCGGACGTGCCGGAAATTCCCTCGATTTCGATCCGCCCGTCCTCCAGCAGTTCGTCGAGCACGCCCCAAGTGAACGCGCCATGCGCGCTGCCGCCCAGCAGCGCGAGGTTGATGCGCTTTTTGCCGGAGGGGGGCTTGGCCTGGCCGTTGCGGCCGAAGGCGCGTGAGAGTATGTTATAGGACGGTTCTTAAGTCTTTGAAAAATATAATGAACCGATCATTGCTTCGCGGAAGTCGATGCCGCTGCAGGATACGATGGGAAGGTGGCGATTGTATTGCTGCATTGCAATATAAAACAGCCGGAGGCGTCTATTCGCCCGTCAATTTTCTGCGATCAAGGCTGTCGGGCTACAATTTCCTGGTCGGCAAACCAATCGTCCGGCTTATGTCGTCCCTATGTCGCAACCGGTCTTCCACGCTCCCGATCACGACCATGAGCGGTGCACCGCCGACGCGCTGGCGCACGCCGAGACGCTGTGTGCGCAGCGCTCGCAGCGGCTGACGCCGATCCGCCGCCGGGTGCTGGAGGTGCTGCTCGAAAGTCACAAGCCGCTCGGCGCCTACGAGATCATGGCCCGCGCCGCCTTGAGCGGCGCCCGGCCCGCGCCGATCACCATCTATCGCTCGCTGGATTTTCTCCGCGACAACGGCCTCGTGCACCGCATCGAGAGTCGCAACGCCTTCGTCGCCTGCGTCAACAACCACGCCACCGGCGACCTCGTCGTGTTCCTGATCTGCGATCATTGCGGGGCGGTGGGTGAGGCGGCTTCCGCCGGCGTGACCGATCAACTGAAGGCTGCGGCGCGCTCGGCCGGCTTCACGCCGAAGGTGCCGGTGATTGAGATCGGCGGCGTCTGCGCGCATTGCCGGCAGCACGATCAGGGCTGATGTCTCAAGTCCCCGCTAGCCACACGCGGCCGCTCGACGCCGCCAGCATGCTGCTGGTGGTGTTCCTGTGCCTCACCTGGGGCTTCAACCAGCCGGCGATCAAGCTTGCAATTCATGAGGTGCCGCCGCTGATCCAATGCGCGATCCGGTCCAGCCTGGGCACGCTGATCGTGCTCGGCCTGATGCGGCTGCGCGGGTTGCCGGTGTGGAACGCCGACGGCACGCTGGCCGCGGGCCTCGCAGCTGGCGGGCTGTTCGGCTTCGAGTTCCTGCTGATCTACCGCGGGCTGCTCTACACCACGGCGTCGCGGGCGGTGCTGTTCATCTACCTCGCGCCGTTCTTTGTGGTGCTCGGGGCCCGCTGGTTTTTCCCAGGTGACCGGTTCGGCGTGAAGCAGTGGCTTGGGCTGCTGATGGCCTTCGTCGGCATGCTGGTGGCGTTCGGCGTGCCGGCGCCGGCAGCGAGTCCCGATCAGCTCCTGGGCGATCTGATGATGGCTGCAGCCGCCGCAGCCTGGGCCGCGACCACCCTGGTGATCAAGGCGAGTTCGCTATCGCGGGTGTCGCCAGAAAAGATGCTACTTTATCAGCTCGTGATCTGTGTCCCCATCGTGACGTTTGGCGCGCTTGTGTTCGGCGAGCGGATCGTGGCTATGCCCTCTGCGGTGGCGCTGGGCTCGCTCGCCTACCAGACCGTTGTGGTTGGCATCACGTTCAGCCTGTGGTTCGCGTTGATCGTCAAATTCTCGGCCAGCCGCCTTTCGGCCTTTACCTTTTTGACCCCGCTTTTCGGGGTCGCGGCGGGCCATCTGGTGTTGGGCGAGCCCCTGACCGCGGCTTTTGCCCTGGCCGTGGCGTTGGTTACGGCCGGGCTGATACTCGTCAACCGGCCCCGGTAGGGCTATATGTTTGCCATGGAACAAGCGATGACAGAGGCTGGGATGCAGGCGGCGCGTCGCCGGTCGGTGCCGGTCAAGGTCGGCAATGTGACGGTCGGCGGCGGTGTCCCCGTCGTCGTCCAGTCGATGACTAACACCGACACCGCCGACATCGACGGGACCGTCCGCCAGGTGGCGGCGCTGGCCAATGCCGGCTCCGAGATCGTCCGCATTACGGTGGACCGCGACGAGGCTGCCGCGGCCGTGCCGAAGATCAAGGAGCGCCTGCTCAAGATCGGCTGCGAAGTGCCGATCGTCGGCGACTTTCACTACATCGGCCACAAGCTGCTCGCCGACTATCCCGGCTGCGCCGAGGCGCTGGACAAGTACCGCATCAATCCCGGCAACGTCGGCTTCAAGGACAAGAAGGACCGCCAGTTCTCCGCCATCGTCGAGATAGCGATCAAGCACAACAAGCCGGTGCGCATCGGCGCCAACTGGGGCTCACTCGACCAGGAGCTGCTGACACACCTGATGGACGAGAACGCCAAGTCGAACGACCCGAAGGATATGCGCGCGGTGACGCGCGAGGCGATGGTGCAGTCGGCGCTGTTGTCGGCGGCGCGCGCCGAGGAGATCGGCCTGCCGCGCAACCGCATCAT
>SHVN01000120.1 GCA_009694215.1 Xanthobacteraceae bacterium | reverse complement strand
GAAGACTATTGCCGGCAGGCGGTGTTCGGCGCGCTCGGCATCGCGCAGCCGAGCCTGCATCCTGACTGGCGCATGCTCGCGGGCGCCGGCGGCTGGTTCATCCCGGGGCCGGACTATCTCGCCTTCCTCGACATCTTCGATCCGGAGCATCCGTTCCTCGGCGACGCCGTCAAAGCCTGGATCGATCAGGCGCAGACCAGATGGGCGCCGGCAACCGCAACCGCTGGTACAACCTCGGCGTCAACACCTGGGCGGGCGCCGGCCGCTGGGCGGTCGCGCACGGCGGCATCATGAATGCGCAGGGCAGGGATGCACAGGGGCGGACGACTTCGGGCGTCGTCGTCAGCCAAGCCTTCCGGGCGGCGAACGGCACGGCGGTGTTCATCGCACTCGACTGGACGCCCGAGGCGCAGGATTCGCTGGAGGAATAGCGGCGCGCGGTCGGCAAAACCCACAAGCGAATCAAGACACTGCCCTGACACCAGGGCGCAGGCTCAGCCCCGACGCCATGTGCTTATGCCGCAGGAGACCCGCGCCCCGAGGTGGCCGATAATGCTTTCCAGGACGCGGGGCAGACCAGTACGATCTTTCCGACCGGGGCTTGGAGGGTGACATGAAGCGGCGCGAGTTCCTTACTTTGGTTGGCGGGGCGGCGGCGTGGCCGGTTGCGGCGCGCGGGCAGCAGATCGACTATCCGACCCGCACGGTCAGGATCGTGATCGGATTTGGCGCGGGCGGCGGCACCGACACCGTCGCGCGCGTCGTCGCCCAGAAGCTGACGGAGACGCTGGGCAGCACGTTCCTGGTCGAAAACAAGCCCGGCGGCAGCGGGCGGCTCGCGCCGGACACGGTCGCAAAATCCACGCCCGACGGCTACACGCTGCTCGGCGCCGCGGCCGGCGCGATGACCGTCGGCACGGCCATCTGGGAGAAAATCCCCTACGACATCTTCAAGGACTTCGTGCCGATTTCGATGATGGCCGACTACCCGATGTTCGTCGTCGTCGAAAAGGATCATCCCGCGAAGACGGTCGCCGAGCTGGTGGCGTGGCTGAAAGCCAACCCCGACAAGGCGAACTATCCGACGCCGTCGCCGGTGTTCACGCTGCCGATCGAGCATTTCAAGATCAAGACCGGCGCGCCTGGGACCGCCATCTCCTATCGCAGCAGCAACGAATCTATCACCAGCCTGCTGAGCAAGCAGACGGCATTTGCGTTCGTGGAGGCTCCGGCCGCCGCGCCGCAAATCGTCTCCGGCAACGTGCGGGCGCTGGCGGTGACGGTTCCGTCCCGGGTCCCCGATTTCCCCAACATACCGACGCTGGCCGAGGCCGGCGTGGCGGATGTTCAGGTGGGAGCCTGGCTTGCCCTGATGGCGCCGGCCGGCACGCCGATACCGATCGTGAAGAAACTCGAGGCGGCGTCCCGGCAGATCGCGGCGTCCGACGATTTCAAGGCACGCATGAAAAACCTGTCGGGTACCCCCATCGGCGGCACCGCGGACGAACTCACGGCGCAGATGAAGGCCGAGGTGCAGCGGTGGTCCGCTGTCGTGAAAGCCGCGAACATCAAGTTTGATCAATAAATGGAAACTGCGCCCCGATTCGGGTATGGTAGGAGCGGCTTTTCCGCCGTCCGTGCGCGTTTGGCCGCGGCGCCGGTTTCCGGCAGCGTCGAATAACGGAGTGAAGACATGCCCAAACCGTACCTCGTGTGCCGTTCGGACGAGTTGAAGGACGGCGACCGCCGGGTCATGTCCTGCGACGGCACGGAGGTGGGTGTGTTCAAGGTCGACGGCCAGTTCGTCGCCTGGCACAACGAGTGCCCGCACCGTTCCGGCCCGGTCTGCCAGGGGCGCATGTACAAGCGCGTGCTGGAGCCGATCGACAGCGACGGCCACGTCAGGGCGCTGGCCTATGACGAGAACGTCACCAACATCGTTTGCTCCTGGCACGGCTACGAGTTTGACCTCAAGACCGGCGCCAACCAGGGCACCGACAAGATCAAATTGCGCAAGGTGAAGCTCGAGGAGAAGGACGGCCACATCTATGTCGTCGTCTGACACAAGAGCGCCGAGCGGCCGAGCCAACGACGAGTACGGCTGGATCGACCAGTACGCCGCCGACCTTCACCGCTCGGCCAAGGAACTCGTGGTCAAGGGCGAGGCCGCGCGCGTGTCCGACGAGGCGCTGGCGCAGATCATCACGGCCGCGGTGCGGCTGTATTACGCCAAGTCCGAACTCGAGGATCGTCCGGTGCAGGCCATCGTGCGGGAGGGCGCGGAGACGCTGACCGCGACCGAGATGCTGGTCGCCGTCTCCGAGATGCTGCGCGACGTGGGGCTCGGGCCGATGGAGCTTGGACTCTGGTTCCGGCGCAGACCGGGCGAGAACATACCGGACAGCGACAGCGATCACTCAGGACACGTTGCGAGGAGCAAGCCATGAATCAGCCAGTTGTAGGCGTGCCGCAGATGCTGCCGGCCCAGGTGATCGACACCTCAACCGACAGCCGGGAAATTCTGAAGCACGCCCGCGTTGCCGCCCGCAGGCGCAATCTGCAGGACTGGTTCGTCGTCGACGTCGACGCGCACCACGTCGAGACGGTGTCGTGGAACGAGGTCGTGCAGTACATCGAGGACCCCGTCATCCGCGATCAGGCGATCTACTTCCACAAGGACCGCATCGGCGCGCCGCCCTACGGGCTCAACGGCGATCTCGGCCTGCGCTATCAGAGCG
Source organism: Xanthobacteraceae bacterium (assembly GCA_009694215.1). Classification (GTDB taxonomy): domain Bacteria; phylum Pseudomonadota; class Alphaproteobacteria; order Rhizobiales; family Xanthobacteraceae; genus Z2-YC6860. Next base: position 8,584 of record SHVN01000120.1, on the reverse strand, counting down.
TGGGCGGCCGCATCCCGCATCAGGACGGGTTGCGCGAGAAGGTCGACGACGTCAGCGTCCACCGCGACGTGACGCTCACTCGCCGCGCTATGGACTCGCTCGGCGTCGACAACATGGTCGTGTTCCCGACGCCGATGCTGTTCCTCGGCCTTCATCCGCAGCCCGAGATGGAAGTGTGGCTCAGCCGCGCCTACAACAAATGGATGCAGGAGAAGCTCCTGTCGGCGGACAATCGAATCAAGTTCCTGGCCGTGCTGCCCTACAACACCCCGGAAGAGGCCGAGCGCGTCGTCAAGGAGACCGCCGGCAAGAAGGGCATCATCGGCTACGCCATTCCCTCGACGCGGCATGCGCCGGTGCATCACAACAAATACATGCGGCTCTACAGCATGATCGAGGAGACCGGCATGCCGCTCTCCTTCCACGCCGGCTATCACTGGGACGATCCCTCGCTCAAGACCGTCAACCGCTTCCTCGGCATGCACGCGCTGGGCTTTGCCTGGCCCAACATCGTGCATTGCACGAACTGGATTCTGAACGGCATGCCGGTGCGTTTTCCCAAGCTGAAGGTGATCTGGATCGAGTCAGGGATCGCCTGGGCTCCGTTCCTGATGCAGCGGCTGGACGACCAGTTCCTGATGCGCCCGTCGGAGGCGCCGCATCTGAAGCGGCTGCCGTCGGAATACATGCGCGACCACTGCTGGTACACGACCCAGCCGATGGAATCGAACAACCTCAAGGCGCTGGAGTGCACGCTCGACATGATCAAGGCGGATACGCAGCTTCTTTATGCGTCGGATTGGCCGCATTTCGACTTCGACCTGCCGAGCGAGATCACCGACCTGCCGTTCCTGTCCGAGCAGACCAAGCGGAACATCCTCGGCCTCAACGCCGCGCGCATCTTCAACCTCGATCCCACGCCGGTGAAGCAGCTTTGACGGGGACGGGATGAGCTTGGCGGGGGAGCGCGATTTTCGGGCACGCGCTCCGGCCCCTCTGACTTTTTCCGCCGCGCACTCTATATAAATCTCGTACCCGGCCGCAGCCGGGTTTTTCGCGTTGGAGAATTCATGACCGGAAGCACCCGATCGAGCGATGGCCTCGATGTCCGCAGGCGGCGGCTGTTGTTCCGGTCGTGGCATCGCGGCACGCGTGAGGCCGACCTGATTATGGGCCGCTTCGCCGACGTGCATATCGCGGGGTTGAGCGATGCCGAACTCGATCAATACGAGCGGTTGCTGGATGCGCTGGAGGCCGATCTCCTGGGCTGGATGACCAGGGTCGTCGAGGTGCCGGCCGAGCAAGACACGGCGATGTTCCGCCGCGTGCGCGATTTCCATTTCGCGGCAGGGCGCTGAGCGATGGCGAAAATGCCGGCCCAGTCTCCCGCCACGCTTCTCGCGCCCGACCGCCCGCTGACCCTGTCGAACATGGCCGACGGCGCCGAGGGGCTGGTCATTGCCGATCTCGCCCGCGTCGTCGCCGCGCGAACCAATCCGCCGGCCACGAGCGCGCTGGTGATCTGTCGCGACGGGCCGCGGATGGCGTCGCTCGCCCGCGCGCTGTCGTTCTTCGCGCCCGGCATCGAAGCGATGCAGTTTCCCGCATGGGACTGCCAGCCTTACGACCGGGTTTCGCCGCACACCGGCGTCATGGCGCAGCGCATGACCGTGCTGTCGCGGCTCGCCCGCGTCAAAGGCCGCCAAAAGCCCGCGGTGCTGCTCACCACCGTCAACGCCGCGCTGCAGCGCGTGCCGGCCAGGGAGTTGATCGGCAATCAGGCGCTGTCGGCCGCGCCCGGCAACGTGCTCGGCATGGAGGGCGTGATCCGCTGGCTCGAGCTAAACGGCTTCTCGCGGGCAGGCACCGTGCGCGAACCCGGCGACTACGCGGTGCGCGGCGGCATCCTCGACCTGTTCGCGCCCGGCATGGATCTGCCATTGCGGCTCGACTTCTTCGGCGACACGCTGGAGAGCATCCGCAGCTTCGATCCGGAGACGCAGCGTACCGCGATGGAGATGCGCGCGCTCGATCTGGTGCCGGTCGCCGAGTTCCAGCTAATGACCGACACGATCCGCAAATTCCGCACGGGATATGTCGCGACCTTCGGCGCCGCCGATCCCGAGGACATGCTGTACGAGGCGGTGAGCGAAGGCCGCCGCCATCCCGGCATGGAGCACTGGCTGCCGCTGTTCCACGACAGGCTCGACACGCTGTTCGACTACGCGCCGGGCGCGCCGGTCATCCTGGAGGCGCAGGCCGAGGACGTGGCGCGCGAGCGGCTGGCGCAGATCAAGGATTACTATGAGGCGCGGAAGGAGGCGCTCGCCGAGCAAAGCGGCACGCTCTACAAGCCGCTGCCGCCCGACCGGCTCTATCTGCCCGATGCCGAGTGGGCCGAGCGGCTGAACACTTCGGCGCTGGCGCGGCTGACGCCGTTCGCGGTACCAAACGAGGGGGGCACGGTGGTCGATGTCGGCGCGCGAACCGGCCACAATTTTTCGTCCGAGCGCGCGGAAAACGCAGCGGGCGTGTTCGATGCGGTGAGCAAGCACGTTCAATCGCTGCAGGCGGCGGGCAAGCGCGTGACCATTGCGCTCTGGAGCGAGGGCGCGCGCGAGCGTATGAAGCACGTCTTGACCGAGCACGGCCTGCACAATCTGTCGCCGGTCGCCTCCTGGACCGAGGCATTGGCATTGCCCAGGCCGCAAGTGGCGCTGGCGGTGCTGGGTCTGGAATCCGGCTTCGAGACCGCGGAAACCGCCGTCGTCAGCGAGCAGGACATCCTGGGCGACCGCCTGGTGCGGCCGCGCCGTGCCGCCAAGCGCTCGGACAATTTCATCGCCGAGGTCACGAGCCTGTCAGCCGGCGATCTGGTCGTCCATGTCGATCACGGCATCGGGCGATTCATCGGGCTGCAGAACATCGAAGCCGCGGGCGCGCCGCACGATTGCCTGGAAATCCACTACGCCGAGGGCACCAAGCTCTACCTGCCAGTGGAGAATATCGAGCTTTTGTCGCGCTACGGCTCCGAGGACACCGGCGTTGACCTCGACCGGCTCGGCGGCACCGGCTGGCAGACGCGGAAGGCGCGGCTGAAGAACCGCATCCGCGAGATCGCCCATGAGCTGATCAAGATCGCGGCGGAGCGCAAGCTGCGCGAGGCGCCGCGGCTGACGCTCGAAGCCGGTGCGGCGGACGAGTTTGCCGCGGGCTTCCCCTACGAGGAGACCGACGACCAGAAGACGGCGATCGACGCCACGCTGGACGATCTTTCCACCGGTCGGCCGATGGACCGGCTCATTTGCGGCGACGTCGGTTTCGGCAAGACCGAGGTGGCGCTGCGCGCGACTTTTGCCACGGTGATGGGTGGCAAGCAGGTGGCGGTGGTGGTGCCGACGACGCTCTTGGCGCGCCAGCACGCCAAGACCTTCACCGAGCGGTTCCGCGCCTTCCCGGTGCAGGTGGGGCAGGCGTCGCGGCTCGTGTCCGCGGCCGAGCTCGCCCGCGTCAAGAAGGGCATCGCCGAGGGCCAGATCGACATCGTGGTCGGCACCCACGCGCTGCTCGGCAAGGCGATCAAGTTCAAGGACCTCGGCCTCGTGGTGGTGGACGAGGAGCAGCACTTCGGCGTGGCGCACAAGGAGCGGCTCAAGACCTTGCGCGCCGAGGTGCATGTGCTGACGCTGACCGCGACGCCGATCCCGCGCACCCTGCAACTGGCGCTTTCGGGGGTGCGCGACATGTCGATCATCGCCTCGCCGCCGGTCGATCGCCTCGCGGTGCGCACCTTCGTCTCGCCGTTCGATCCGCTGACCGTGCGCGAGGCGCTCTTGCGCGAGCGCTACCGGGGAGGGCAATCGTTCTACGTCTGCCCGCGCATCGAGGATCTGGCCGGCGCCAAGGAGTTTCTGGACAAGAACGTGCCGGAGGTGCGGGTCGCCGTGGCGCACGGCCAGATGCCGTCGCAGGTGCTGGAAGACATCATGTCGGCGTTCTACGACGGCAAGTACGACGTGCTGCTGTCGACCACGATCATCGAGTCCGGCCTCGACATCCCGACCGCGAACACGCTGATTGTGCACCGCGCGGACATGTTCGGTCTCGCTCAGCTCTACCAGCTGCGCGGTCGGGTCGGCCGCTCGAAGCTGCGCGCCTATGCGCTGTTCACCCTTCCGGAGAAAAAGAAGATCACCGCCCAGGCCGAGCGGCGGCTCAAGGTTCTGCAGTCGCTCGACACGCTCGGCGCGGGCTTCCAGCTTGCCTCGCACGATCTCGACATCCGCGGGGCGGGAAACCTGCTCGGCGACGAGCAGTCCGGCCACATCAAGGAGGTCGGCTTCGAACTCTACCAGCAGATGCTGGAGGTGGCGGTGATGAGTCTCAAGGCCGGCATCGCCGAGCCGGTCGCCGACCGCTGGTCGCCGCAGATCGCCATCGGCACGCCGGTTCTGATCCCCGAAGACTACGTGACCGACCTGTCGGTGCGGCTCGGCCTTTACCGGCGCCTCGCCGACGTCGAGGACGAACAGGCGATCGAGGCGTTCGGCGCCGAGCTGGTGGACCGCTTCGGCACATTGCCGGAGGAGGTCGAGCACCTGCTGAAGATCGTCGCGATCAAGGGGCTCTGCCGCCGGGCCAATGTGGAGAAGATCGAGACCGGGCCGAAGGGTGCGGTGCTGTCTTTCCGCGACAACACCTTCGCCAATCCGGAAGGCTTGATCGCCTTCATCGGCAAGCAGGGCGCGTCGGCGCGGGTGCGTCCCGACATGAAGGTGGTTCTGTTCTACGACTGGGAGAAGCCTGCGCAGCGCCTGCACGGCACCACGGCGGTGCTGCGCAATCTCGTGCGCATCGCCGAGCAGGCCAAGGCGGCGTGATGGCAAGGCCTGTCATGTCCCGCGAATGCGGGGCATTCAATAATCGCCGGCGCTGCAATTGAAACGTCGATTTCTGTGACTACTGGATCATCCGCTTGCGCGGATGATGACAGCCGAGTTGGTGGAGACGCTGTGCGTTCGTAGCGAGGCTTGCCGTTACTCCGGCTTCACATTCCCCGCGGCGATGATCTTGATCCACTTCTCGATCTCGCGATTGACATGGACGCGGTATTCCTCCGTGGTGGTGCCGATTGGCTGGAAGCCGCACTCCAGGAGCGTGGCGCGGAACGCCGGGGCCTTGACGGCCTCGGCGGAACTCTTCTGCAGCCGCTCGACGATGGCCGGCGGGGTGGCCGCTGGAACGATCAGGCCCATTTCGCTCGCGGAATCGACCGAGCCGTAGCCGATCTCCTCCATGCTGGGGGTGCCGGGCAGTTGCGGCGCGTGGCCGTGCGTCACGCCAAGTCCGCGCGCCTTGCCGCCCTCATGTGCGGCTTGATTGTCGGCACCGCGCCGAAGGTGAAATCGACCTTCCCTGACAGGAAATCGGCGAGCGCCGGCGCGCCGCCGCGGGAGGGCACCACCACGATCTCGATGCCGGTCACCTGGCGGAACTTCTCGCTGGCGAGATAGATTCCGGTGCCGATGCCGGCCGACGCAAAGGTGAGCTTGCCGAGATTGGCCTTGGCGTGGGCGACCAACTCCTGCGCGGTCTTGAACGGGGAGTCGGGATGCACGCAGAGCACGAGCTGGGTGCGCGACAAGAGCTACACCGTGATGAAGTCCTTGCGCGTGTCGTAGGGCAATTTGTCCTTGAGCAGGCCCGGGTTGGTGAAGAAGGTGGAATCCATCATGACGATGGTGTAGCCGTCGGGCGGGGCTTCGGCGACCGCGCGGGTGCCGATCACGCTCGCTCCGCCGGGGCGGTTATCGATCACCAGCGTTGGCCGGATTCCTTTTCCATCTGCTGGGCGATCAGCCGAGAGAACACGTCGGTGCCGCCGCCCGGCGCGTAGGGCACGATCAATTTGACCGCGCGCTGCGGATAGCCTTGCTACGCCCGCGCCGGGATGGCGGCGAGCGCCAGCGCGCCGGCGACGAATGCGCGCCTGTTCAATGCCTTCATGATTTTCTCCTGGGTTTTTGTTGTTTTCAGACGCGGAATTTGGCCATCAAATCCTCTTCCGGATCGGCGCCGAGCCCGGGCCGGTCGGGCACCTCGACCGCGCCGTTCAAGTCCGGCACGGTCTTCGTATAGGGCACGAAGGCGACGTCGGCGAACAGCCGTTCGAGCGGTACGTCGCGCTCCTTGCAGGCGATACAATGCAAGGTGGCGAGATAGCCCGGGCCAAAGAAGAACGCATGCGGCACGCAGGTGATGCCAGCCTTTTCCGACTCGGTGGCGATGCGAACGAGCTGGGTGATGCCACCGATCTTGACGATGCTCGGTTGCACGAAGTCGGTTGCCCCCGCCGCGATCATGGTACGGAAATCGGTAGGGCTCGTGGCGTTCTCGCCCATCGCCAACGGAACGCCGGTGGCCTTGCGAAGCTTGGCCAGCGCCTCGAAATCCTCCGGCGGCCAGATCGGCTCCTCGATCCAGAATGGATTGGACGGCTTCATGGCGGCGACCGGCTTTTCCGCCTGGTCCGGCGTCCAGCCGCAGTTGGTGTCGACCATGATCGGGATGCCGGGGCCTGCGACCTCGCGGGAAGCTGCGACCGCCTCCGCGGTGCGCTCGTGCAGCTTGATGTGCTTGTAGCCGAGCTTCAGTGCGCGTTCGGTGTTGCGCTTCACATGCTCTACGTTGCCGGCGTATTGCAGGAGCGAGGCGTAGGTCTCGACGCGCTTTCGCTTCGCGCCGCCGAGGAGTTTCGACACCGAGACGCCTTCGAGCTTGCCGCGGATGTCCCACAGCGCGATGTCGAGGCCGCTCATGGCGTGCATGACCGGGCCGGCGCGGCCGAGGCCGTGCAGCAGGCGCTCGATGCCGGGCATCAGGTTCTGGTCGGTGGGGTCCTTGCCGATGGCGAGCTGGCGGACCCATTTGTCGAACGCGGTGATCACGATCGCGCCGCTGCTGCCGAAGCACTCGCCCCAGCCCACCACTCCGTTGCTGCAGGTGACTTTCACATAGACCGCCTCGACATGGGTGCGCGGCTTGCCGGCAAACATCGGCGGCGGCGCCCAGGTGTCGAGCGGGATGCTGAGCTGAATCGTATCGACGGCAGTGATCGTGACGGGCATTTCGCTCCTCGGGTGTTGCAGGCCTTTGAGGCCGCTATAGTGGTCGACATGACGGCCTCTGCAATGCGGCTTTTGGCAATTCTGCTCTGCCTCACGGCAGCCGCGCCCGCGCTTGCCCACACCGGCGGCGTGGCGGGCGGGTTGGTGGGCGGGCTCATGCATCCGGTGTTTGGGCCTGACCATGTGGCGGCGATGGTGGCGGTCGGGCTGTGGGGGGCGTTCCTGGGCTCGCCCGCGATTTTCATTCTGCCGATCGTGTTCCCGCTGGTGATGGCATTGGGCGGCACGCTTGGCATTCTCGGCGTGCCGCTGCCCGGGGTCGAGATCGGAATCGCGGTCTCCGCCGCCGTGCTCGGCATGATGGTGGCGCTGGCGGCGCGCCCGCCGCTATGGGTGGCAGCCGTCATCGTCGGCGCGTTCGCGATCTTCCACGGCCACGCCCACGGCGCCGAACTGCCGCCCGGCGCCGACGCGCTCGCCTATTCGGCCGGCTTTGTCATCACCACAGGCCTCCTGCATCTTGCCGGCATCGCCTTCGGCCTGCTGGCGCGCTGGCCTGTGGGACGCCTCGCCGTGCGAACGGCTGGCGGCGTGATCGCCATCGCCGGCCTGATGTTTCTCGGGCGGCTCGCGTGAGGCTGCTGATCGGCCTGGCGCTTGCGCTGATCGCGGAGCCGGCCTTGGCGCATCCGCCGCCGCTCGGCATCCCCGGATTTTTCGGCGGGTTGCTGCACCCGCTGTTCGTGCCGGCGCATCTGCTGGCCTTGCTCGGCCTCGGCCTGCTGATCGGCCAGCAGGCGCCAAACTGGGGCAGGGCCGCGCCCGGCGCGGCGATCATTGCGCTCCTGGCGGGATTGGGGGTGCTCACGCTCGGCGTCGTGCCGCGCGGGGTGAACCTGGCGGTGCTGGCGCTGGCGATGGCCTGCGGCGTTCTGGTGGCGCTGGCCCGGCCGCTGCCGGAATGGGCGGGCGGGGTTCTGGCGGTCGTGACCGGGGTCGCCATCGGGCTCGACTCGCCGCCCGAGGTGATTTCGCTGCGCGAGGCCAATCTGATGCTGATCGGCACTGGTTTCGGCGGCACGATCCTGCTGGTCGTCGTGGTCGAGGCCGCCTCGCGCTTCAGCCGGGTCTGGCAGCGCATCGGCGCGCGGATTATCGGCTCATGGATCGCCGCCAGCGCGATCCTGGTGCTGGTGCTGGTGCTGGTGCTGCGTGTGGCGGGCTAGCCGCCCGACGCCCTGCGCTGCTCGGCCAGAAACTGCTCGCGATTGACGGCGATCTGCTCGATCGCATTGGCCAGCACCTCTGGCGACTGTGCGCCGGTCACGGCGGCCACGCCGCAGAGGATGAAGGTCGGCACGCCGTCGATCCCGGCGCCCTTAGCGGAATTGGCCATGCTCTCGATCTTCTCTACGTCGGTTTTGCTTACGAGCAATTCGCGAGTCTTTTCGGGATCC
>SHVN01000119.1 GCA_009694215.1 Xanthobacteraceae bacterium | reverse complement strand
GGGGGCGATGATCTGGCGCTGGTTCACCGATCCGTCGGCCGGTGGGCCGGCCGACACCGACTTCACCGTGCAGGGCAAACCGGCCGAGCGCATCCTGTTGTGCGCGCGAGAGAAGAGTTGCGGATATTAGGGCGCGGACACATTGATCCCGGCCCGAGCGGCCGGGTGGACGGGCTCGTCGGGCCGTGCCTAAACTGGAGGGGCGCACAAGGTTGCATTCTGCAAGCAGGGAGGCATTCATGCCAGTCGGCGTCCGTGGTTTGGTGTCGGTCGCTTTGGGGACGGCATTGGGCCTCGCAGCCCTCTGCGCCGGCGCTCCAGCGCGGGCGCAGGAGAGCGCCGCGACCTATCCGAGCCGCACCATCACATTTCTGGTGGGCTTCTCCGCGGGGGGGCCCACAGACGTCATCGCACGCGCAGTGGCCGCGCCGCTGGCGGAGGAGCTCGGCAAGCCGGTCGTGATCGAGAACAGGCCAGGCGGCGGCGGCTCGACGGCAGCTCTGGTGCTGTCCCGCGCCGCGCCCGACGGCTACACGCTTGGCTCGTTCGATGTCGCTATGGTCGTCGGCCCCAGTATCGTCGCCGGCGCCACCTACGATCCGATCAAGGACTTCCGCCCGATCGTGCTTAGCGCCCGCACGCCGTTGTCGTTCGTCGCCGCGAACGCGGTGCCGGCCAAGACGGTGGGCGAGGTCATCGCCCTCGCCAAGGCGAAGCCCGACGATCTCAAGCTCGCCCACTCTGGCGTCGGCTCGCCGCCGCACCTGGGCGCCGTCGCCTTCCTGCAGGCTACGGCGACGAAGATGGTGCTCGTGCCCTATCGCGGCGCCGCGCCGGCGATTCAGGACATCGTGGCAGGCCATGTGGGGCTCCTGTTCACCGCTCCCTCCACCTCGATCGCGCTCGGCCGTGACGGAAAGGTGCGCATTCTCGGCGTCACCGGACACCAGCGGATGAAGTCGATGCCGGAGGTTCCGACGTTGCGCGAGAGCGGAGTCGATATGGGCGGCCTCGACGCCAACCAGTGGTTCGGCGTTGCCGCTCCGGCCGGTACGCCCGATTACGTCGTCGCGCGCATCAATGCGGCCGTCAACAAGGTGCTCAAGGACCCGGCCCTGCAAGAGAAAATCGGCAAGCTCGAGTTCACAGTCGCCGGCGGCACGCCCGAGGAAGCCGTGGCGCTGGGCCGCTCGCAGGCGGAGTTCTGGCAAAAGACGCTGGCGACGATCGGCATCAAGCCGGAGTGAGCAGGCGCACTACAACCCCTGCGCGATCAGCTTTTTGAGCCGCGGTCCGGCCTCTGCGAGCCGCGCGCCGGTTGTCACCGCGTGCCGCGGCGCTTTTCCAGCGTCTCCAGCGCTTCCGACGCGCGCTTGCGATAGGCGTCGTGCAGGGCTTCGAGGTCGGCGTCGCACAGGTCTTCCGCGCCGGCCATGCGGTTCTCCGCGCCCTCCATGGCGATGATCAGCTCGTCGAGCTTGATCTGGAACGCGAGCGCGTCGCGGTTCTGGGTGTGCTGGATCAGGAACACCATCAGGAAGGTGACGATGGTGGTGCCGGTGTTGATCACCAGTTGCCAGGTGTCGCTGTAGCCGAACAGCGGCCCGGTCAGGGCCCAGACGGCGATGATCGTGGCCGCCAGAATGAATGTGCCCGGCCGGCCCGCGAGGTGGGCGGTGTGCTGGGCAAAGGCGTTGAACCGGCTGGGTCTGGCGTTGGGGTGTCCGTCGGCGCCGGGGGAGGAATGCGCTGCGAGGCGTGCGGCCGTCCGGTGTGGGGTCTTCGACGTTGACGACTTCTCCGCGGTCATTCCGGCCGAGCGAAGCGAGTGCCGGAATCCATAACCCCTGTTCTAATGATCATGGAGATACAGGGGTTATGGATTCCGGGATCGTGCCTTCGGCACGCCCCGGAATGACGGCGGACGGCTCAGCGCCTTGCTAGCGCTTGCGCGACATCGCATAGCCCAGCATCACCGCCTCGATGATCATGGCGATTTGCGCGAATTGCGCCTGACGATGCGCCGTCGCGTCGGCACTGGCGCCGACCGGCACCGCACGGGCCTGCTCGCGGGCGGGCCGCTGCAGGCGGAACATCGTCACCAGGATGACCAGGAGGAAGACCGCGGCGACGATGAGCTGGGCATAGACCGCGCCGACCACGGGAATGAGTGCCATGACGGCGGCACGATGCCGATGATGCAATCGCCCGGGGCGAAGCGGCTGCCGGGAGCCACCGCGATCACTTCGCCATAGGACTCGTGCCCGAGCACCAGCCGCTCGCTGTTCGGCGGCGCTTCGCCGAAGGCGCCGGCGACGATCTCCCGGTCGGTGCCGCAGACGCCGAGCGCCAGCGTCTGCACCAGCACCGAGCCCCGCGACTCCGGCGGCTCCGGGATGTCGTTGAGCCGGCCGGAGTGAGGCACTCCGGGAATAAGCGTGATCGCGAGCACGGAAAACCCCTTTTTGACGGAAATCTATTGCCGATCAGATGCTTCACCGCCCCGTCATTCGACGCCTCAAGGCGCAAAAGGTTCCCGCTTTGGAAAGTCGCCGCGGGCACTGGTGCGGCAAATTGACGTGCAATACACTCCAGGCGTTCTGACACGCGGCGAGCCTTTGAGTCGCCGCCAAAAAATCCATTCGAGGGAGCGCGCCATGTCTCGCAAGATTTCGAGCACGAAGGATTCCGGCCCGAAGGTCGACCGCCGCAAATTCCTGACCGGAGTGGCTGTCGCCGGCGCCGCCGGTGCCATGACACCGCAGGCCGCGAACGCGACGGTGGCCGCCGGCGCCGCGACCGCGCGCGTGCCGTCGGCGCTGCCGCCGACCGCGTGGACCGTCGCCGCCGAGACCGGCACGCCGCAGAAGGATCTGGCGCGGATCGGCGGCGTCGCCGGCTCCGACTTCATGGTCGACGTGATCAAGACGCTCGACATCAAATACCTGCCGTCGAACTGCGCTTCGAGCTTCCGCGGCATCCACGAGTCGCTGATCAACTACGGCAACAACAAGATGCCGGAATTCCTCACCTGCACGCATGAGGAATCCGGGGTCGGCATGGGGCATGGCTACTTCAAGGTCACCGGCAAGCCGCTGATGACGCTGTGCCACGGCACGGTCGGCCTGCAGCACGCCTCGATGGCGATCTACAACGCCTGGTGCGACCGCGTGCCGGTGATCGTCGTCGGCGGCAACGATCTCGACGCCGCGCACCGGCCGCCGGGCGTGCCGACCGTGCATTCCGCGCAGGACATCAACGCGCTGGTTCGCGACTTCACCAAATGGGACGACACGCCGGTCTCGCTGCAGCACTTCGCGCAGTCGATGGTGCGCGCCTACAAGATTTCGATGACGCCGCCCTACGGCCCGGTCGCGATCTCACTCGATGCCGGATTGCAACAGGAGCCGGTCAAGCATCACAACGGCGAGAAGCTCTACATACCGAAGTACACGCCGACTTCGGCGCCGCAGGGCGACACCAATGCGGTGCGGGAAGCGGCGCGTCTGCTTGCCGGCGCCGAGCGGCCGGTGATCGTCGTCGATCGCGCGGCGCGCACCGAGAACGGCGTCAGGCTCCTGGTGCAACTCGCCGAAGCCCTTCAGGCCCGCGTGGTCGACATGGGCGCGCGGATGAACTTCCCGAAGAACCACCACCTCAGCGCCGGCATCGCGGTGGTCAACAACGCCGACGTCATCATCGGCATGGAGCTCACCGACTTCTGGGCCGTGGTGAACTCCTTCATTGACAACGGCGACCACGGCATCGGCATCAACCAGACCAAGATCAAGCCCGAGACCAAGCTCATCAGCATCAATTCGGTCGACCTCAACACCAAGGCGAACTACCAGGACTTCCAGCGCTTCCAGGCGGTCGACGTGGCGATGGCGGCGGATGCGGAGACCACGCTGCCGTCGCTGATCGAAGCGGTGAAGTCGGCGATCCAAAATGACCGCAAGGCCGCGATCGCGAAGCGCGGCGAGGCGGCGAAGAAGGCGCATACCGAGGTTCGCGAGCGCACCCGGCAGGCGGCGGCGCTCGCCTGGGATGCAAGCCCGATCAGCACCGCGCGCATGTCGATGGAGATCTGGGGGCACATCAAGGATCTCGACTGGTCGCTGGTGGCCCAGACCGGCAACGTCAGCAACTGGCCGCATCGGCTGTGGCCGATGGAGAAGCACCACCATTGGCTCGGCCACTCCGGCGGCTACGGCGTGGGTTACGGAATCGCTGCGGCGGTCGGCGCGGCTCTGGCCAACCGCGATCTCGGTCGGTTCTCGGTCAACATCCAGGGCGACGGCGACTTGATGTACGCGCCCGGCGTGATGTGGACCGCGGCGAAGCACAAGATTCCGCTGCTCACCGTGATGCACAACAACCGCGGGTATCATCAGGAGCTGATGCACGTGCAGCGGCTGTCCAGCTTCCGCAACCGCGTGGCGAGCCTCGGCGGCGACATCGGGCCGATCGGCACCAGCATCATGAATCCGGACATCGAGTACCACAAGCTCGCCGAGTCGATGGGCTGGTGGGCGAAGGGGCCGATCACCGATCCCGAGAAGCTCGGGCCCGCGATCAGGGAGGCAGTGGCCGTTGTGAAGTCCGGCCAGCCGGCGCTGCTCAACGTCTGGACGCAGCCGCGCTGATCGGGAGCACACACATGTCGCATCAGATGTTTCGCGTCGTGCTGGCCGCTCTCGCGGCCGGCGTGGTCCTCGGTCACGGCCCGGCGTTAGCGGCGGATGCCGCGAAGGGCAAGGCCGCATTCATGAAGTACGGCTGCTGGCAATGCCACGGCATCGAGGGGCAGGGCTCGGCGATCACCAGCGCCGGCAAAGTATTGGCGCCCGACCCTATGCCGCTCGAAACCTTCGTGGCCTTCGTGCGCTCGACCGACCGCGCCATGCCGCCCTACAGTGAGAAGGTCCTGCCGAACGAGGACCTTGCCGATATGCACGCCTACCTGTCGGCGATCCCGAAGCCGAAGGACTATAAGAGCATCCCGCTGCTCCGCCAGTAGCGCGGTCGCCGGCGCGTCGTTTACGCCTCCGCCCACTGCCGCAGCAGGTTGTGGTAGCAGGCGGTGAGCGTGACCAGCGAGGGGTGCTCGGGGTGGTCGCGCGTGAGCTGGATGATCGACCGGCGATCGTATCGCGCAGTGGATCCGCTGGATCCACGAGGGCAGCAATTCCGGCGTGATCTGGCAGGTTCTGGTTTTTCTGTGTGGCGTATTGCCGACAGGATTTGCGATTACAGGGACGATGATCTGGCTGCGCGGCCGTAAGGCAAAAGCGGCCGTTCGAAGCGGCGCCGCCGTGCCGCAGATGGATGCGGCGGAGTAGGGATTGGGCTCTGGCCAGAGCCGATGTAACATTATAACAGGTGTGCCGGAACATGAGCGGCAGTCCGGCGACGGAACAGTGAAATGCAGAAATACGCCATGTCTCTTGGAGCGTCTCTCGGAGCTTTGATCCGTCCGCGCGTCGCCGCGCTGGCGCTCGGGATGCTTGCGGCGGCGGTCATAACGGTCGAAGCCTTTGCGCAGGCGCCCGCCGCGGCCCCGCCGGTGGCTGTGTCCGCCTCGGAGACGCCGGCCGCGGCTGCTTCACAGGTTCCCTCGACGATCGCCAGCGTGGCGCTGCCGCGCGACCTGTCGCCCTGGGGCATGTTCCTCAATGCCGACATCGTGGTGAAGGTCGTGATGGTCGGTCTGGTGTTTGCCTCGCTCGTTACCTGGACGGTGTGGCTCGCCAAGAATCTGGAGTTGTGGAAGGCGACGCGCAGCGGACGCTCGGCGCTCGCCGTGCTCAACGAGGCACGCACGCTCGCCGAAGCCAACGCCCGCCTCGGCGCCAGCAGCGAGGCGGTGGCGCGGCTCCTGCGCACCGCGGTCCATGAGGTGCAGGCCTCGCCCCATCCCGATCCGGAGAGCTTGAAGGAGCGCATCTCGTGGCTGCTCGAGCGCGTCGAGGCCGCCGCCGGCCGGCGCATCGGCCGCGGCATGGGCCTGCTCGCCACCATCGGCGCGACCGCGCCGTTCGTCGGCCTGTTCGGCACCGTCTGGGGTATCATGAACAGCTTCATCGGCATCTCAAACGCGCACACCACCAATCTCGCGGTGGTCGCGCCCGGCATCGCCGAGGCGCTGCTCGCGACCGCCCTCGGCTTGTTCGCTGCGATCCCCGCCGTGGTGATCTACAACGTGTTCAGCCGCCAGATCGGCGGCTATCGCGCGCTGCTTGCCGATGGCTCAGCGCTGGTGATGCGGCTCCTGAGCCGCGATTGCGACCGTGTGGCGTTGCCGATGTCTCGGGCGGCGGAGTAGGCCGGTGTCGATCCGTCTCGGACATGACGGCGACGATTTCGCGGAAACCCACGAGATCAACGTCACGCCGTTCATCGACGTCATCCTGGTGCTGCTGATCATCTTCATGATCGCGGCGCCGCTGGCGACCGTCGATGTGCCGGTCGATCTGCCGGCCACCGCGGTGGAGCGGCAGCCGCGCCCGGACAAGCCGGTCTTTCTCACCATCAAGGCCGATCGTACGCTGGCGATCGGCGACGATCCGGTATCGCCCGAAATGCTGGCCGCGACCCTGCAAACGGCGTCCAAAGGCAACCGCGACGAGCGGATATTTCTTCGCGCCGACCGCGCGGTCAGCTACGGCGACGTGATGACGGTGATGAACACGCTGCGCGCGGCCGGCTATCTCAAGGTCGGGCTGGTCGGACTGGAGGACCGCGAGGCCAAATGACGGTGCGCGCCCTCATTCTGCCGGGCCCGGATCTTGGCCATGAGTTCAAGCGCTGGAGCCTGGCGGCGGCGATCGTCTGCGCCGCGCATTTCGGGTTGATGGCGGGTTATCTGCTGCTGCCCGCGCCGTCGCCGGAAGGCTCGGCCGTTTCGCCCGCCGTGATCCTCGAACTCGCGCCGATGCCGGTTGCGCCATCCTCGCAGCAGGATATCGCGCCCGGCCCGGAGATGGTGGAGGCGCAGGCGACGCCGAAGCTGCCGCTGCAGGCCGAGCCCGAGGTGGTCGATCCGACGCCGAAGATGGAGGCGCCGGTGCCCGCGGAGGTGACGCTTCCGGAGTCCCAGCCGAAGACGGTCGAGCAGAAGCCGGAGGAAATTCCGGATACCCAGGAGACGACCGAGACGTCGCCGGTCCCGCAGAGCGCGCCGGCGCCGCGCACCACCGCCGCCCCGCGCTCCGAGCAGCACACCGCGCCGACGCCGCGGGCGCCGAATCCCGGCAGCGCCGCGAGCCGCGAGGCGCTCATGAGCTGGCGCGATCTGGTGATGGCGCGATTGCAGCAGAACAAGCGCTATCCGGGCGCGGCCGAGGCCCGGCGCGATCAGGGCGTGGTGACGCTGAGCTTCACCGTGGACCGCAACGGCCGCGTGCTGTCGCGCTCGATCGCGCGAAGCTCGGGGGTCGCCGCGCTTGACGAGGAGGTGCTAGCGATGGTCCAGCGCGCCCAGCCGCTGCCTGCGTTTCCGCCGGTGATGGGGCAGTCGTCGGTCAACCTGACGGTGCCGATCCGCTTCTCGCTGCGGTGATTGGCCCCATGACAGCCTTCACACCGTATTCCTCTCCGGTGGGGCCAAGACAATCCCTACAGGGGGCCGCCATTGCAACTACCGTGCGTCGAAGGCCATGGGCGAGAACCTATCGGCTTTATTTCTCCTGGCTCAGGGCCTTGGTAATCGCAGCGCGGACGTGGTTCTTGGTCGGGCTTGTTACCGAGCCGAGTTCATCGCTCACTACCTGAGTGAGTTGCTCCACGTCCGGGCCGCTCAGCGAGCCCGCCGATGCACGGATCATGGCTTGTCGTCTTTCGAGAGTTCAATGGTCATTTCAATTCTCCTGTTGTATCGGTTCAAAACGGGAGCAATAAAAGGGAAAAATCGCTATATAACAGGTATTTACTCAATTATCTGGCGGGCCTTCCCGATGCTCTCCGGAGCTTACCGAACGCTGGAGAGGCGGAAAATAGCTCCGCCTAATTCGTCTTCATCGCCTGCCGCGCATGGACCAGCGCGGACAGCACGAACGCCGACGTCACCTCCGGCCCGCCCACCAGGATGCGCGTCGGAGTCTTCATCTTGTTCCACTCGTAGGTTTTGAACGGCGCGCCCCACCTGCCCTCGCCGAAGGAGCGCGCGATGCAAGACAGCGCCGGGGCAAAGGCGCCGGGCTCGGCGCCGAGCTTGGCGAGCGCGAGCAGCGCCAGCGCCGCATCGAACGCATTGATCTCGGCCGTGACCAGGTCATCGCAGACATAGGCCAGCACGCGGCGGCGGATCAGCTCGAAGCTGCCGTTGGGATCGATGGCCTCGCGTTGCGCGCGGGGCAACGCGGCCAGCGCGGCATGGCAGCGGCCGAAATAGGCGCAGTAAAGCTCCGGCAGATAATAGATGTGCGAGCGCGGATCGGTGAACGCGCCGGTCTTCGCCAGCCGCCGCTGGAAATGGATCATCCCGCGGACCGCCGCCAGCCTCTGCGGCGTTTCGACGATCCGCCAGCGGGCGCAATTGCGGAAGCACACCTCCAGCACATCGAGGCAGAGGGTCGGATCGAGGTCGTTGCCGTAGGGGCGGTCGCCGGCCGCATTCTCGATCCAGGTCAGGATGCCGCCCTCGAACTCGATGTTGTCGTTGAGCGGCACCGTCAGCCTCTCGCGGTTGCTCTCTCGCCCGATCTGATAGCTGGCGTAGAAGTCGATCAGCGGCTGGTCGAGGATCGGGTCATGCGATCCGAATTGACTGGCGGCCGAGAACGAGCAGGCGGTGGTGTCGCAGTCCGGCACGTAGGTGGCGAAGCCGAGATCGCTCTTGATCTGGGAGAAGAAGCGGCTGAAGCGCGCGTGGGGCGCCGGCGCAAGCGCGGTGATGACGTCGAACGATGTGCCGTCGCGAAGGCTCGGCACCGTCTCCCGGCTCTCATGCAGGCAGAAGCCGATGAGCCGCTCGACGGTGCGGCGCGCGGTGTTGGTCTCGTCCGGCGTCGCCAGGCTGCTGCCGAGGAAGTCCATTAGCGCTTCTGCGAAAAACGCGTCGTAGTAGGCCGAGCGATGGCGGATTTGCACCGGCGCCCACATAGGCTCGGCCAGCCCGCTCCAGGGCGGATTGATGACGGCTGCGGTGGCCGGGGAGCCTGCAATGAAGGCGCGGGCGAGGTTGAACAGCAGGGTGGTGTTCTTGTAGGTGCGCGCGTTGAGGCCCTGCAGTGCCACCAGGAGGTCGCGCCCGTGGAAATCCGGATCGCCGATCAGGTTGAAGGCGGCATATGCCGGTATGAAGCCGCGCTTGGAATGGGTGCGGAGCAGATGCCGGGCGCAGGCCTGGGCGATCCGGTCGAGTTCGTCAGCGGGAACCGCCTTCGCGGCGGCAGCAGCCGGCTTGCGCCTTGGATGCTGCTGCGGAAACTGGTCGAGCAGCGCGGCCACAGGCCGGCCGATGGCTGCCCAATCCGGCGTCTGCTGATCGCGGGCCGCCAGGATGGCGTTACGCAGGGCGCCGAATTGCGCATCGTCGCGCAACTGCGGCAGGCCGGCGCGGGCCATTAGCGGCCGAAGCAAAGGGTTGGCGATCGCCCGGTTGTAGAATTTGCGCAGATGCGCGTCGCCGCCGCCCGGTCCGCGCAAAATCGGATCGCAAAGGTCGTAGAGCGTCGGGCCGGTCTTGGCTGCCGTCAGGGCGCGATAGGCGTGGGAAAGGAACTGCAAACGATAGGCCTCGAATACGGGAGAGCGGCGGCTGCCGACGCTGCGTCTTTTATAGCAGCCGTGGGGACATACCAGACGTGGCGTCGAAATTCGTAGCCACGCTGTTCCCGAACGGCGGCGCGGACGGCAGGTCAACCCGCTTCCTGTGCTCGACATCCGCGTTCCAGCCGAGCACCGCCAGCATGACGAAGAATCCGATGACGTAGGCAATGGCGACATGCCAGCCGTGGCGAAGCCAGAGGCCGACGGATTTCGCCTCGGGATACATATTGGCGAGCGCGACGCCGGCGGACGAGCCAAACCAGATCATGGAGCCGCCGAACCCGACCGCATAGGCCAGGAAGCCCCAGTCGTAGCCGCCCTGCTTCAAGGCAAGCGCGGTCAGCGGAATGTTGTCGAACACCGCGGAAACAAAGCCCAAGCCCAGCGCCGTCTGCCAGGCGGCGGCCGGCAGCGTCTCGACTGGCATCATCGAGGCGGAGGTCACCAGCGCCAGCAGGAAGATGGTTCCCTTGAAGGTTTCGGGCATCACCTCCCAATCGGGCCGCCGCAGCAGCGCCGTCGCGAGAATCGCTGCACATACCGCAAGCCCGATGACGGGGATCGCGTCGAGCAGGGCGGGGAACCTCAGATTGGCGACCACATTAGCAAGAATGGCCGCGACCAGGATGATCGCCACGATCGCCACGCGCGTCCATTCGATCTTCACGCCGCGTGGCGCGTCCTTGAGGATCGGCGAATGGCGATGCTGCTGCATGGCCGCCGGAATTCCGAAGATCACGAGCGCCACGCTCGCTGCGACATAGGCCTCGATCACGACCAGCGGACTGACGCCGTCGATCCACATCATTGTCGTCGTGGTGTCGCCGACCACGCTGCCTGAGCCGCCGGCATTCGAGGCCGCGACGATGGCGGCGAGATAGCCGATGTGGACCTTGCCGCGGAACACATGCCGCGCCATCGTCCCGCCGATCAGCGCGGCTGCGATGTTGTCGAGGAAGCTCGACAGCACGAACACAACAACGAGCAGCGCGAAGCCGCCTTTCCAGCCGTCCGGCAGGAATGCCGGCATCTCGTCGGGAACCCGGCTGCGCTCGAAATGGCGCGACAGCAGCGCAAAGCCCATGAGCAGACAGAACAGATTGGCGAGGATCACCCATTCATGCTGCAGGTGCAGGCCGAGCCCGGTCAGCCCCACGCCGAACTTGAAGCCGGTGAAGGCAAGTTTGTAGGCCGTGATCGCCGCAAGCCCGGTCAGCGCTACCTGCAGGGTGTGGTGGTGGAAGATCGCGACGCCGAGCAGGGTGAGGGCGAACAGTATGAAATCGACCGGAATGCCCAGGAGATAAATGGGTTCGACCGGGGCAACTCCCGCCGCCGCCCAGGCGGGCGACACGAGCCCGCCCAGGGCGATGGCGGCGATGGCGCCAAGGGCGATGAGACGGCGGCTGCCACGGATTGCTTCAACTTGCCGTTGGGACACGGGCGCACCCTTTCTTCGCATGACTTCGGATGTGGCAGGGGACTGGGATTCAAGCCTGATCGTCAGAATTCGGAGTCTGACGGGTTGTTTTGAAGATGCTATTGTTTTTTGCAACCCGCGCCGTTTGGCCCAGAGAAAACAGACGGCATTGTCACG
>SHVN01000118.1 GCA_009694215.1 Xanthobacteraceae bacterium | reverse complement strand
CCTCATGGACGCCGCCCGGAACCTCCCGCCCGACCCGCTGCGCCAAAGCGACAGCACGGCAAGTGACGCCGCCGATCCCCCGCCGGAGGCCGTAACGCGTCCGTCGCCGATGATGGAACAGTACATCGAGATCAAGGCGGCCAATCCGGATTGCCTCCTGTTCTACCGGATGGGCGACTTCTACGAGCTGTTCTTCGAGGACGCCGAGATCGCCAGCCGCGCGCTCGGCATCGTGCTGACCAAGCGCGGCAAGCACCTCGGCCGCGACATCCCGATGTGCGGCGTGCCGGTCATCCGTTCCGACGAATACCTGCACCGCCTGATCGCGCAGGGCCACCGAGTCGCGGTCTGCGAGCAGACCGAGGACCCGGCCGAGGCGAAGAAGCGCGGCGGCAAGTCGGTCGTGAAGCGCGACGTGGTGCGCCTCGTCACCCCCGGCACCTTGACCGAGGACACGCTGCTCGACGCCCGGCGCAACAACTATCTGCTCGCCGTCGCCCGCGCGCGCGCTTCGGCCGAAGCCGAGGCGAGCCACTTCGCGCTGGCCTGGATCGACATCTCCACCGGCGAGTTCCGCATCGCCGAATGCGACCGCTCAGGGTTGCCCGCCGAGATCGCGAGGCTGGAGCCCGGCGAGATCATCGTCTCCGACGCGCTCTATTCCGATCCCGAACTCGCGCCCTATCTGCGGACGCTTCCCGCGGTGACTCCAGTGACGCGCGACGTGTTCGACGGTGCCAGCGCCGAGCGGCGGCTGTCGGACTATTTCGCGGTCGCGACCTCCGAGGCGTTCGGCACGCTGTCGCGGCTGGAACTGAACGCAGCGGCGGCCTGCGTCACCTATGTGGAGCGCACGCAACTCGGCAAACGGCCGCCGCTGTCGCCGCCCTTGCGCGAAGCGCAGGGCGCGACCTTGTCGATCGACACGGCGACGCGGGCGAACCTGGAACTGACCCGCACGCTCGGCGGCGAGCGGCGCGGCTCGCTCCTGGCCACCATCGACCGCACCGTGACGTCAGCGGGCTCGCGGCTCCTGGCGCAGCGCCTCGCCGCGCCGCTGACCGAGCCCGAGGCGATCGACCGCCGCCTCGACACCGTGGAGATCTTCGTCGGCGACGCCATCGCCCGCCAGCAGACCCGGGAGCTTCTGCACATCGCCCCCGACATGGCGCGCGCGCTATCGCGGCTCGTGGTCGGCCGTGGCGGGCCGCGCGACCTCGCCGCGGTTCGTGACGGGATTGGGGCGGCGGCGGCCTTGGCCGCGCGGCTCGACCGGCTGCCGCGCAAAAGTACGGAGCTGAGCAGCGCGCTCGCGGCGTTGCTCCGGCCCGAACAGGCGCTGATGCGCGAGATCATGGCGGCGCTCGGAGACGAACTTCCGCTGTTCAAGCGCGACGGCGGCTTCATCCGGACGGGCTATGATTCCGCGCTCGATGAATCGCGTTTGCTGCGCGACGAATCCCGCCAGGTGGTCGCGCAACTGCAGGCCCGCTACGCCGACGAGACCGGCGTCAAGACATTGAAAATACGGCACAACAACGTGCTCGGCTATTTCGTCGACGTCACCGCCCAGCACGGCGAAAAGCTTCTGGGCGCGCCGCTCAACGCCACCTTCATCCACCGCCAAACCCTTGCCGGGCAAGTCAGATTTACGACCACCGAGCTCGGCGAGCTCGAGGCGAAGATCGCCAACGCCGCCAACCGCGCGCTCAACCTCGAGCTTGCGATGTTCGAGAGGCTCGCGGCCATGACCATCGCTGCAAGCACGGAAATCAAGGCCGCCGCCGAGGCGCTGGCGCTGCTCGATGTTTCGAGCGCGCTCGCCACGCTCGCGGTCGAGCGGAGCTATGTTCGCCCGGAAATCGACCGCTCGCTCGATTTCATCGTCGAGGGCGCCCGCCACGCCGTCGTTGAACAGGCGTTGTCCGACCCGTTCGTGGCCAATGATTGCGATCTTTCGCCGCCGAGCGGCGCGAACTCGGGCCGTATCTGGCTGCTCACCGGCCCCAATATGGCTGGCAAGTCGACGTTCCTGCGCCAGAACGCTCTCATCGTCGTTCTGGCCCAGATGGGCGGCTTCGTTCCGGCCAAACGCGCCAAGCTCGGCGTTGTAGACCGCTTGTTCTCGCGTGTTGGCGCCGCGGACGACCTTGCTCGCGGTCGTTCGACCTTCATGGTCGAGATGGTCGAGACCGCCGCCATCCTCAACCAGGCCGGCGAGCGCTCGCTTGTCATCCTTGATGAAATCGGCCGCGGCACCGCGACCTTCGACGGATTGTCGATCGCCTGGGCCGCGATCGAGCATCTGCACGAGACCAACCGCTGCCGCGCACTGTTCGCCACACATTTTCACGAGCTCACCGCGCTCGCCTCGACGCGGCTGCCGCGCCTGCACAACGCCACCGTGCGCGTGAAGGAATGGCAGGGCGAGGTGGTGTTCCTGCACGAGGTGATCCCGGGCGCGGCCGACCACTCCTACGGCATCCAGGTGGCGAAGCTCGCGGGCCTCCCCGCGAGCGTGATCGAGCGCGCCAAGGTGGTGCTGGCGATGCTGGAGGCCGACGACCGCGCCACGCCGCGCGGCTTCGACGACCTGCCGCTGTTCGCGGCCCCTGCCCGCGCGGCGGCGCCGGACTCGCGCCAGAGCGCCCTGGATACGCTGGTCGCGGCGCTCGCCGCGATCCATCCGGATGAATTGTCGCCGCGGGAGGCGCTCGAGGCGCTCTATGCGCTCAAGCAGAAGGCCCCGGGAAATCAATAGCTGGGGCATTAGCCGCAGCCACGCGGGCCCCGCCCTATGTTAAGCTCCAGGCCCGGCGCAACGACAAAAGAATGAGGGGGGAGATGAAGACCTTGCTCAGCCGCTTGATCCTGGTCGGCTGCCTGCTCACGAGCCCCGCCGCGCTGGCGCAGTCCTACCCCAGCCGCACCGTCACCATCGTCGTGACCTCCGCCGCCGGCGCGCTGACCGACGTGCTGACACGCGCCGTCGCGCAACGGCTATCGCAAGACTGGGGACAAAGCATCGTCGTCGAGAATCGTGGCGGCGCCGGGCACAACCTCGCCGCGACCGCCGTCAAGTCAGCGCCCGCCGACGGCTACACATTGCTCTCCTCCGAGACCGGCTTTGCGACGAGCCAGCCGCATCTGCACGCCAAGGGCAAGCTGAACTACGACGCGGAGACCGACTTCATTCCGGTGGCGGGCTATGCCGGCATCCCGATCGGCCTGCTGGTGAATCCGTCGGTGCCGGCGAAGTCGGTGGCGGAATTCATCGCCCTGGCCAAAGAGGAGCCCGGCGCCATGATCTACGGCACCGCGGGCCTCGGCACCGCGCCGCACACCGCCGCGCTGCTGCTGGAAAGCCTCGCCGGCATCAAGATGACCGCGGTTCACTATCGTGGCGCCGCGCCCGCGCTCAACGACCTGATCGCCGGCCACATCAACATGATCACGATGGGGCCGTCGGTTGCGCTGCCGGCCGTCAAGGACGGCAAGCTCAATATGCTGGGCTTCGGCAGCGAGCGGCGCGTCGCGCAGTTTCCGGACGTGCCGACCGTCGCCGAAACGGTCCGGGGCTACGAGGCGGCGGTGTCGTTTGGCCTGTTTGCTGCGAAGGGCACGCCGCGCGAGATCCTGATTAAGATCAACACCGACGTGCAGAAGATCATCAAGGATCCGGAGTTTCACAAGCGCTTCCTCGAGGCGCTGGTGGTGCAGCCGATACCCGGTTCGATGGATGCCTTCGCCGAATATCTGCGCAAGGACTCGGCCAAATGGGCCAAGGTCATCAAGGACGCGAATTTGAAGATCGATTGAGCTGGCGCATCGGCCAGCCACAGAGTTCAGCCAACAGGGGAATGGGAGGACTCGCGTGATGAAATTGGTTTGTGTCCTGACATCGCTCGCGTGCCTATCGTTGTCGGCGACCACGCACGCGCAGACCTTTCCCTCGAAGTCGGTGACGATCATCGTGACCGCGGCCGCCGGCGGCGTCACCGATGTCGTGGCGCGCGCCATCGGCCAACGGCTGTCCGAGAAATGGGGCCAGCAAATCATCATCGAGAACAAGGGCGGCGGCGCGCATATCGTCGGGGCACAGGCCGTGGCCAATGCAACGCCCGACGGCCATACCCTGATGCTGGCCGAAGCGGGAACCTACGTCGTCAATCCCAATCTTTATCCCAAGGACAAGATGCCGGTCGACATTGAAAGGGATTTCATCCCGATCACCGGACTGGTGCGCATCCACCATGCCCTCATTGCAGCCCCGACGTTTTCCGCGGGCAGCGTCGCCGACGTGGTCGAGATGGCCAAGAAGAAGCCGGGCGACATCACCTACGGCACCGCGGGGATTGGGTCCGGCCCTCACGTCAACGTCGTCCGGCTGGAGAATGTGGTGGGCATCAAGCTCACCGCGGTCCACTACCGCGGTGCGACGCCATCGTTGAACGACGTCATGGGGGACCACACCAATATGATGCTGATCAGCGTCAGCTCCGCCCTGCCTAACTTCCGGCAAGGACAGGTCAAGATGCTCGGCATCGGCAGCGCCAAGCGTCTGCCGCAGGTGCCGGACGTTCCAACCATCGCCGAAGGCGGCAATCTGCCGGGCTTCATCGCCGGCACCTGGTTCGGGCTCGCCGTCACCGGCGGAACGCCACGCCCGATCGTGGACAAGATCAACACCGACGTGCGGGCGATCATGGCGGAGCCGGCGTTCCAGGAGCGCTTCCTCGCCAAGCAATTGTACGAACCGATGGACAGCTCGCCGGAAGAATTCCGGAACTACATCCGCGCCGAGACGCAGACCTGGGCGCGCATCATCCGCGAACAGAACCTCGTTATCGGCGTCCACTGACAGACCCGAACGATCGAGCGGCGCGCCGCAGCAAGGCTCGGCGGCGGAGCCAGTATAGCACGAGATTCCAAACCACCGAAACGACCAGCGCCAGCACGAGACCGGTCCAAGTGCCCAGCGGAATCACGGCGAGATGCACCGTGAACATGCAAGCGGCAAACCCGACCAGGCCCCACATGGTGTTGGCGATCAGGGCCGCGGTCGCAGGGCCGCCGACGCGCGGCTGGAAAATCAGCATCAGGCTCGTCATCACGATCGGAAAGACCGCGAGCAATCCAGTGACGATGGGGCCGACGTGCCCGCTCAAGCTCACCACCGCGGCGACGAGGCACGACACCAGAAAGGCACGCAGGGGAATGTCGTACCAGTTGCGCACGATGGCCGGCATCTGAACATGGCGATACCGGTCGGTGAGCGCGATGCAGACGCCGTAAATCGCGAGGCTGGTGGCTGCAACAGTCATGAATGTCCACGATATCGAGCGCAGCAGTAATGCGACGACGAACCAGATCGCGACGGCGCCGACGACACTCGCCATCGTACCGTACCGCCGCGCCAGAACGATATAGACCAGCGAGAACACGGCGGTCGCCGCGTGCGCCGCGATGCTGCCGATGGCGCTCGCCGAAATGAATGCAGCATCGTGATCGAGCGCCACAAACACGTAGGCTGGCCCCGCGGCGACGGGCAAGGTGGCGACGATCGCGCCGATGGCCGCCCCGGCGCGCTCGGCCACCATCGCGGCGGCGATGACGAAGCCCGCGGCCACGGCCATCTTGAAAGCGAGCGAGAACCAGAAGAGGAGGTCGGGGGACATTGGCGGCTCAGCACTTCAGTGCCATATCAATCGGGATCACCGGGTCACGGTCCCGGTGGTGACGTGAGCGGTCACGCCGGCGTCAGCACCACGCGGCCGATCACCTTGCCAGCGCGCAGCTCGCTCAGCACCGCATTTACCTCGTCAAGGCGCCGCGTCGCGACCGGCACCGGCGGCAGGCCGGTGCGCTTGACCAGTTCGATCAGTTCGGCTGTCTCGGTCAGGCTGCCGGTGTAGGATCCCTGGATCGTGATCGCACGCATCGGGAACGGCGGCAGCGACATGGTGATGTCGCCGCCGTAGAGACCGACGAGAATGAGCTCGCCGCCCTTGATCAGACTGTCGATGCCAATCTTTGCGGTGCTCGATGAGCCGACCAGATCGATTACCGCCCAAGCGCCGCCGCCGGTCGCGGCGATGACCTGCTTCGCGGCATCGGGCGCGCCACCGTCGATCACCGCCGCGGCGCCGGCCTTTTTCGCGGCATCGCGCTTGCCCACATTGATATCGACCACGACCGCGCTGTGCCCGCCCATCGCCTTGTGCAAGGCGAGGCACATCAGGCCAAGCCCGCCGGCGCCGACGATCACCACCGGGTCGGTGGTCAGCGTGGAGCCTACCTTCTTCAGTGCGCTATAGGTGGTGACGCCCGAGCAGGCGAGCGGGGCTGCCCGCTCGGGCGGGATGTCGCCGATGTCGAACAGGTAGCGCGGATGCGGCACCATCAGGTGGTCGCTGTAGCCGCCGGGGCGAAACACGCCGATGCTGCTGGGCTTGATGCAAAGCTGCTCGTCGCCGCGCTTGCAGACTCCGCAGCTGCCGCAGCCCATCCAAGGATAGACCAGCCGCCGGTCGCCGATCTTGACGCCGCGCGCGTCGGGGCCGAAGGCCACCACCTCGCCGACGTTCTCGTGGCCGAGCGTCACCGGCAGCTTCATGCCGCGGTCGACGATGTTGAGCTTCTTGCCGCCGCCGAGATCGAAATAGCCGTCGGACAGGTGGAGATCGCTGTGGCAGACGCCAGCGGCCAGCACCTTCAGCAGCACCTCGGTGCCGGCGGGCTTCGGCGTCGGCTGCTCGTTGCACTGAAGCGGTTCGCCGCAGGTACAGATCTGGAAGCTGCGCATTGTGTTGTCCCGGTGAAGCCGCCACATCGATTTTAGTCATTCCGCCCGAGCGAAGCGAGAGCCGGCGAGCGCAGGTCGCGGCAGCGTGGGCCATCGGTCTTGGCGGTAAAATAACCCATTGATTTTCAACGAAAAGCCGCGATGATGCCGGACCGTCCAGCGGAACCTGGCCTGTTTTTTTCCCGCATGGTGCGGCGCGCCGTGACATGACCAGCGCGCTTCGATATTCCCGATGCCCTGATGCTCACCCCTGAAAAGCCCAGCCTGCACACCGGCGCACTGTTCGACGAGCGGGCGCTCGTGGCCGAGCTTGCCAAGCTCGCGTACGAGCATGCCGGCTCCGAGCAGGAGCTGCGGCGCGCGGTGGCGCAACGGCTGAAGATCGTGCTCGCCGCCGGACGCATGCAGGCCGAACAATTGCTGCTGAAGGATCGCCAGGGCCGGCGCTGCGCCGAACGGCTTTGCTTCATGATGGATGAAATCATCCGCGTGCTGTTCGACGTGGTGATCGCGCATCTCTATCCATCGGAGAATCCCACCGAGGCCGAGCGCATGGCGGTTGTGGCGACCGGCGGCTATGGCCGCGGCCTGCTCGCGCCCGGCTCCGACATCGATCTGCTGTTTCTCTTGCCCTACAAGCAGACAGCGTGGGGCGAGTCGGTCGCCGAGGCGATCCTTTATTGCCTGTGGGATCTCGGGCTGAAGGTCGGCCACGCCACGCGCTCGATCGACGAATGCATCCGTCAGGCCAAGGCGGACATGACGATCCGCACCGCGGTCCTGGAGTCCCGCTTCCTGCTCGGCGACAAGAAGCTGTTCGACGAGATGATGACGCGTTTCGACAAGTCCGTGATCCGGGGAACCGGCCCGGAATTCGTCGCCGCCAAGCTCAACGAGCGCGAGGAGCGCCACCGCCGCGCCGGCCAGTCGCGCTATCTGGTCGAGCCCAACGTCAAGGACGGCAAGGGCGGGTTGCGCGACCTGCACACGCTGTTCTGGATCGCCAAATACGTCTACCGCGTTCACGGCGTCGAAGACCTGATCGAGCACGGGGTGTTCGACGAAGACGAGCTTAAGCTGTTCCGCCGCTGCGAGGACTTTCAGTGGTCGGTCCGCTGCAACCTGCACTTCCTCACCGGGCGCGCCGAGGAGCGCCTGTCGTTCGACATCCAGCGCGAGATCGCGGTGCGGCTCGGCTACACCGAGCATCCGGGATTGAAGGACGTCGAGCGGTTCATGAAGCACTACTTCCTGATCGCCAAGGACGTCGGCGATCTCACCGCGATCCTGTGCGCTGAGCTCGAAGACCTGCAGACCAAGCCCGCGCCGGTGCTGAGCCGGATGATGGCGAAGCTCCGCCCGCGCGGCCGGAGGCCCCTGCCCGAGACCGAGGATTTCGTCGAGGACAACAACCGCCTCACGATCGTCGGCAAGGATGTGTTCACGCGCGATCCGGTCAATCTGGTCCGGATGTTCCAGCTCGCCCAAAAGCATAATCTGGTGCTGCACCCGGACGCCATGCGCCTGGCAAGCAAGTCGCTCAAGCTGATCGACCAGAAGATGCGGCAGGATCCCGAGGCCAACCGCCTGTTTCTCGAAATCCTCACCTCGCACGACGCCGAGATCATCCTGCGGCGGATGAACGAGACCGGCGTGCTCGGCCGCTTCGTGCGCGCCTTCGGCCGCGTCGTCGCGATGATGCAGTTCAACATGTACCACCATTACACGGTAGACGAACATCTGCTGCGCTGCATCGGTGTGCTGGCGGAGATCGAGCGCGGCAGCAACGAGGAGTACATCCTCGCCAACGACCTGATGCGGAAGATCCTGCCCGAGCACCGCACGCTGCTTTATGTCGCGCTGTTCCTGCACGACATCGCCAAGGGGCGGATCGAGGACCATTCGATCGCTGGCGCCCGGATCGCGCGCGCGTTCTGCCCGCAGCTAGGGCTATCGCCCGCCGACACCGACACCGTCGCCTGGCTGATCGAGCAGCACCTCACAATGTCGTCGGTGGCGCAGTCGCGCGATCTATCCGACCGCAAGACCATCGAGAACTTCGCCGCGGTGGTGCAGTCGCTGGAGCGGATGAAACTCCTTACCATCCTCACCACCGCCGACATCCGCGCGGTCGGACCCGGCGTCTGGAACGGCTGGAAGGCCCAGCTTCTGCGCACGCTCTATTACGAGACCGAGCCGGTGCTCACCGGCGGCTTCTCCGAGATCAATCGCGCGCAGCGCGTCGCCATGGCGCAAGCCGAGCTCAAGGCCGAACTCGGCGACTGGCCGGCGGAAAGAATCGACGCCTATATCGCGCGGCACTACCCCGCGTATTGGCTCAAGGTCGATCTGCCGCACCGCGCCGAGCACGCCCGTTTCATGCATCGGGCGGAAGCCGCCGGAAAGACGATCGCCATCACCTTCGCGCTCGACGTCACGCGCGGGGTCACCGAAGTGACCATCATCGCGCCCGACCATCCCTGGCTCCTGTCCACGCTGGCCGGCGCCTGCGCCGCGACCGGCGCCAACATCGTCGATGCGCAGATCTTCACCACCACCGACGGGCGCGCGCTCGACACCATCGCCGTGTCGCGCGAATTCGAGCAGGACGACGACGAGACGCGCCGCGGCGCGCGGATCGCCGATGCGATCGAGAAGGCGCTGACCGGCTCGCTCAAGCTGCCGGATGTGGTGCCGCGCCGCCTGGCCTCGAAGGGGCGGATCAAGGCTTTCGCCATCGAGCCGGAGGTGACGATCAACAACCAGTGGTCCAACCACTACACAGTGATCGAGGTGACCGGGCTCGACCGGCCGGGCCTGCTCTACGAGCTGACGGCGACGCTGTCGAAACTCAGCCTCAACATCACCTCAGCGCATGTGGCGACCTTCGGCGAGCGCATGGTGGACGTCTTCTACGTGACCGACCTTCTGGGCGCCAAGATCGCGTCGCCGATGCGGGAGATAGCAATCAAGCGCGCGCTGCTGCAGCTGTTCGCGCCGGCCGGGCAACCGGCCGCGGAAGCCGCAACGGCAGGCTAGACCAACCGTTCGATCGAAAAAAAGGTGACGCCGGCGCATAAACGCCTGCATCACCCATGGCGCAATCAAAGGTTAGAACCCGGCTGGCATCATGTCCAGCGGGACGCGGCCTCTTCAGGCTGCGCTACTACTTCGGCGGGTTGTTCTTGGCCGCCAAATAGAAAGGTATTGCAAAGCCCGGCAGATAGATCGGAAAGGCGTTCATCATGAACCTGCGGCCGGGTTCATTGAGTTCCCAAGCGGTGGGCGGCGTGGCAGGCGCCTTCTTCTTCTTCGCAGCCAGGGCCGGCGAAGCCGCGACCACAGCGATGACAACCGCGAGTGCAATCTTCTTCATAGTCTAACTCCCCCTGCTACACCCCACCTTGCGGCGGCGGTCGATCAGTCAACGATAGCATGGCCGGCGGCTCCGGCCAGCCCGTTTCGACGGGCCATCCATGCAAATTTTTCACCTGTGGGTTCGCGGCACCACACCAGGCGCAGCACCCAGAAACTGCAACGCTACGGGCGGGAATAATGCCTGGAAACGGTCAGATGGAACCGGCCGCCCTGATGCAGAGGCATCCGACGCCGATTCCATTCCGATCGAAAATGACTCGCGCGGCGCGCTCGTCACAAAGTCCGCAGAAAGAAAGATCGAAGAAGCCCGAATTACTTCTTCTTTTTCTTCTTGCCCTTCTTCGCGGCCTTTGCCGGCGCAGCGGCCTTGGATGTGGCCCCGTAGGGGTTCATCGCATCCTGCATGAACTTGTCGGTGTTCGGATTCAGGCTCTGCGCGGTTTGGGCGACGGCCACGTTCGATTGAGCGGTAAACGCAGTAGCAAGAACAAAAGCAGCCAAGAGCACGAGCTTACGCATGTTGAATTCCCCAAGTTTGGACCCACCGGATTCCCCAGTATGCCAAGGATGATGCACAAAATTGCAGCGATTGGGAATACCTCCAGAGCCTGTCTTAACAACCTCCGGAGCCTTGCAAATCCAAGACCTGCCTAGGGTTTCAGGAACGGCCGGCAGACGGCTTAACTGCCCCTTAAAGTAGCCACCGTAGCCTGCGATGGAGCCCGGCTGGCCACACCGCCGGCAGGGGCCGCCGGAGCGGGTTTGCGGGACGCAACATGGGGGTGCCGAAAGCCAGAGAACACTCCGGGGAACGCCGCGAACCGATGTTCGACGTGCCCTCTGCGTCCGATCCGGCCACGGAATCAAAAATCCCCCGCCGCCCCAGGGGCAAGCGCGGCGGCGGGCGGTGGACCACCGGGCGTGTGGCCTATTGGGGCGCCGTCGTAGGCCTCTGGCTGGTGATCGCCACAATTGGCGGAGCGGTGTGGGTCGGCGCCCATCTGCCGTCGATCCAGTCGCTGGAAATCCCCAAGCGCCCTCCCTCCATCAAGATCGTCGACCTGCAAGGCCGGCTGCTCGCCACCCGCGGCGACATGGGCGGGGCCGCAGTGCCGCTGAAAGACCTGCCGCGCTACGTGCCACAGGCGTTCGTGGCGATCGAAGACCGGCGCTTCTATTCGCACCACGGCATCGATCCCATCGGCATCGCCCGCGCCGT
>SHVN01000010.1 GCA_009694215.1 Xanthobacteraceae bacterium | reverse complement strand
CGGTCAGACGCGGGGGCGAGGCCGGTCGCCCGGGCCTCGTCGTCCATCAAAAACCTTTCCCCACACCGAAGCCTTCAGCTCTGGGCCAGGCTCAACGGCGCGGTAGTGATCTCGTACTTCGGGGCAAAGTGTAGCAGTGGCGGCGCGCGACGCAACTCTGAGCATTCGGCAGAACATGGCCAGAACTCCCGGCTGTGCTTGTGAAAGGGGCCTCGGTCCGATATCTGGTGTAAAATGCGGTCGATTTGATCGTCATGGCCGGGCTTGTCTCCGCCATCCACGTCTTACTCCTCGCAAAGAAAGACGTGGATGCCCAGCACAAGGCCGGGCATGACGAACGAGAGGCCCTCGCAATCAATCCGGGAACGCCATGAACATCCAGGACACCGCCAACGCCCGTTCCGCCTATGCCATCGGCCAGCCGGTGAAGCGCAAGGAGGATGCCCAGCTTCTGCGCGGGCAAGGCCGCTACACCGACGACATCGACCTGCCGAACCAGGCCTATGCCTACATCCTGCGCAGCACCGTCGCGCATGGCCGGATCAAGTCGATCGGCATCGAGGAAGCCAGGAAGATGCCGGGCGTGCACGCCATCTACACCGGCGCCGACATGAAGCAATACGGCACGCTGCAGTCGGCGCTGCCGTTCAAGAGCCGCGACGGCTCCGACATGAAGAAGCCCGGCAAGTTCATGCTGTCGAGCGACAAGGTTCGCTATGTCGGCGATCCGATCGCCTGCGTGGTGGCGACGTCGATCGCGGCGGCCAAGGACGCGTCCGAGGCCATCGAGGTGGATATCGAGTCGCTGCCGGCCGTGACCACGGCCGATCAGGCGGTCGCCTCGGGTGCGCCGGCGATCTTCGAGGACGTGCCGGGCAACGTCGCGCTCGACTTCCATTACGGCGACGCCGAGAAGGTCGCGGCCGCCTTCGCCCAAGCCGCGCACAAGGTCAAGCTCAAGCTCATCAACAGCCGGCTTGTGGTCAACACGATCGAGCCGCGGGCCGCCATCGGCAGCTACGACAAGGCCAAGGACCGCTACACGCTCAACTCGTGCAGCCAGGGCGTGATGGGCATGAAGGCCGGCATGGTCGCCGCGATGAAGACGACGCCGGACAAGATGCACATCCTCACCGACAACGTCGGCGGCTCGTTCGGCATGAAGGCCGCGGTGTATCCGGAGTATGTCTGCATCCTGCACGCGGCGAAGGAGCTCGGCCGCCCGGTGAAGTGGACCGACGAGCGCTCGTCGAGCTTTGTCTCCGACAATCACGGCCGCGACCACGAGCAGACCGCGGAGCTGGCGATGGACGCCGAGGGCCGGTTCCTGGCGCTGCGGCTCACCGGCTACGGCAACCTCGGCGGCTACCAGGGCGGCATGGCGCCGCAGCCGCCGACGCTCAACACCGTACGCAACGTCATCAGCCTCTATCGCACGCCATTGCTCGAAGTGAACACCAAATGCGTGTTCACCAACACGACACAGCTCAATCCCTATCGCGGCGCGGGCAGGCCCGAAGGCAACTACTACATGGAGCGGCTGATCGACTACGCCGCGGCGCAGACCGGCTTCGACCGCATCGAGCTCCGCCGCAAGAACCAGATCCGCAAGAGCGAGATTCCGTTCAAATCCGCAGCCGGCACCACCTATGACAGCGGCGACTTCCCGGCGATCCTGAAGCAGGCGCTGGATGCCTCCGACTGGAAAGGCTTCAACAAGCGCAAGCGCGAGAGCAAGAAGCGCAAGAAACTGCGCGGCATCGGCATCGGCTGCTATCTCGAAGTGACGGCTCCGGCGAACAAGGAGATGGGCGGGATTTCATTCGACGCCGACGGCGGCGTCACCATCCGTACCGGCACGCTCGACTACGGCCAGGGCCATGCCGCGCCGTTCGCGCAGGTGCTGAGCGAGCGACTCGGCGTGCCGTTCGAGAAGGTGCGGCTGCTGCAAGGCGACAGCGACGAACTGCTGGCCGGCGGCGGCACCGGCGGCTCGCGCTCGATGATGAATTCGGGCATGGCCATCGTCGAGGCCGCGCAGAAGGTCGTCGAACAGGGCAAGCAGATCGCCTCCCATGCGCTGGAGGCTTCCGCCGGCGACATCGAGTTCAAGGACGGAAAGTTCGTCGTCGCCGGCACCGACCGCGCGGTCGACATCATGGAACTGGCGCGCAAGGTCCACGCCGGGATGAACCTGCCCGCCGATGGGCCGCAATCGCTCGACGTCAAGCACGTCAGCGAAGGGGCGCCTGCCGCCTATCCCAACGGCTGCCATGTCTGCGAGGTCGAGATCGAGCCGGAAACCGGCAACATCGAGATCGTGAAATACACCGCGGTGAACGACTTCGGCACCGTCATCAATCCGATGCTGGTGGACGGCCAGACTCATGGCGGCGTGGCGCAGGGCATCGGCCAGACCCTGCTCGAACACGTCGTCTATGACGAACAGGGCCAACTCCTGTCCGGCTCGTTCATGGATTACGCCATGCCGCGCGCCCATCACGTTCCGGACTTCGCCGTGTTCAGCCATCCGGTGCCGGCCACGACCAACCCGCTCGGCGTCAAGGGCTGCGGCGAGGCCGGCTGCGCGGGCTCGCTCACCTCGATCATGAACGCGGTGGTCGATGCACTGTCGGAGTACGGCATCAAGCACATCGACATGCCGGCGAGCCCGGCGCGGGTCTGGCAGGCGATCCAGGACGCGCAGAAGAAATAATGACGGCTTCGACCGATCTCTGCTACACCACGCGGCGGGCGGACGACGTCCGCCTGGTCGCGGGCGTGAGTGCCGCGCATTTCGTCAGCCATTTCTACATGCTGGTGCTGCCGCCGCTGTTCGCTTTCGTGCGCGCGGACTACGCGGTGAGCTACACCGAGATCGGGCTTGCGCTGACCATGTTCAACGCGGTGTCGGCCGTGGCGCAGACGCCGGCCGGATTCCTGATCGATCGTATCAACGCGCGGTTCGCGCTGGTCGCGGGCCTCCTCCTCGGCGCGATCGGCTTCGCCGGCGCCGCGATGGTGAATTCCTACTGGGTGCTGATCGCGATGTTCGGCCTGATCGGCCTCGGCAACACGGTCTATCACCCGGCGGACTACACGCTGCTGTCACGCCACGTCGCGCCCGAGCGCATGAGCCAGGCCTACTCGGTGCACACTTTCTCCGGCATGCTCGGCAGCGCCGCGGCCCCCGCCGCCGTACTGCTCATGCACGGGATGTACGGCTGGCGCGGCGCGTTTCTCGGCGCGGCAGCGCTGGGCTTCCTGGCGGCGCTGGTGCTCTTGTTCACGCCGGGCGGCGGGTCCCATCGCGCCGCCAGCAGGCCTCATGTGGCCGACTCAGGCCCCACCAACTGGCGGCTCCTGCTGACGGCGCCAATCCTGATGAATTTCGTGTTCTTCACGATCTACGCGTTCGGCAGCTTCGGGCTGCAGAATTTCTCGGTGGTGGCGCTCGGCCAGCTCTACGGCACGAGCCCGGTCACCGCCAATTCCGCGCTATCCAGTTATCTCCTGCTGAGCGCGCTCGGCGTGCTGATCGGCGGCTGGATCGCGGCGCGGATGACGAACAACCGCGTCATCGTAGGCTTCGGGTTGTTCGCCACCGTGATCGCCGCGCTGCTCATCGGCAGCGTCGATCTCGGCGCGCTGCTTTTGGTTCTGGTGATGTCGCTGTCCGGCCTGTGCAGCGGCATGGTGATGCCGTCCCGCGACATGATCGTGCGCGAGGTCACTCCGCCGGGTTCGTTCGGCAAGGTGTTCGCCTTCGTCACCACCGGCTACCATATCGCCGGCATCCTCGCGCCGCTGGTGTTCGGCGCGCTGCTCGATCACGGCGAGCCGCGCACGATCTTCTTCGTGATCGCCGGGTTCACGCTGCTCTCGATCTGCGCGGTGGCGAGCGTGCCGCGGCGGCGCGCGGCCTGACCTCTTATGATTGGGCCATTGCGGGCACTGCTGCTGCTCTGGCTCGCGGGCATCGCGCTTCGGCTCACTATCCTCGCGGTGCCGCCGGTCATCCCGCTCATTCACAATGACCTGCACCTGTCGGAAACGCAGGTTGGAATTCTCTCCGGCCTGCCGATGGTGTTGTTCGCCGGAGCCGCCATCGCCGGCTCGCTGATGATCGCGCGGCTCGGCGCGCTGACCGCGCTGCTGATCGGGCTCGTGCTGTGCGCAGCAGGCTCCATGCTGCGCGGCATCGGGCCGCACGTGACGATGCTCTACTTCGGCACCGTGGTCACGGCGTTCGGCGTCGCCGTGATGCAGCCGTCGCTGCCGCCGCTGGTCCGGGCCTGGGTGCCGCAGCGGATAGGATTTGCTACGGCGGTCTATACCAACGGGCTCTTGATCGGCGAGATCCTGCCCGCCGCGCTGACCATTCCGCTGGTGCTGCCGATGCTCCGGCAAAGCTGGCAGTGGGACTTCGTGCTCTGGGCCGTGCCGGTCGCGATCATCGCCGCGATCCTGTTCGCGCTCGCGCCGCGCGCGCCGGCCGTCGTACCCACGGCCGCGAGCCGGCGCTGGATGCCGGACTTCCGCAATCCGCTGATCTGGCGGATCGGCCTCCTGCTCGGCAGCGTCAATGCGACCTATTTCTCGATGAACGGATTTCTGCCCGACTACCTCACCCATACCGGCCGTCCCGACCTGATCAACTCGGCGCTGACCGCGCTCAATCTCGGCCAGTTGCCGGCATCGTTCCTGCTGCTCGCCTCGGCCGACCGGATGGTGCGAACGATGTGGTCTTATCTCGTCTGCGGGCTGATCTGCCTCGTCTCGGTGCTGGCCATCGTCTTCCTCGGCGGCATCTGGGTCGTGATCGGCTGCGCCGTGTGGGGCTGCTTCGGCGCCGCGGTCCTGGTGCTGGTCCTGGCGCTGCCGCCGCTCATCAGCCCGCCGGAGGACGTCCACCGCGTCTCCGCCGGCATGTTCACCATCAGCTATTCCTGCGCGGTGATCGTGCCGATCGCGAGCGGCGTGCTGTGGGACCTGACCGGCTGGACCCTGTCGCCGTTCATCCCGATCGGGATCTGCGCGCTCGTCCTGATCGGGCTTGCACCCACCATCGTGCTGCGCGAAAAAAGCGCGGCAACCTAGGACAGAAGCTCATGGACGTCTTTGAAGCGGTCGACTCGCGCATCGCCTGCCGCCAATTCTTCGACAAGCCGGTCGATCCCAAGATCGTCAAGGATCTGATCGCGCGCGCGGCGCGCGCCGCCTCCGGCGGCAATCTGCAATCGTGGAACGTCTATGCGCTGACCGGAAAGCCGCTCGCCGAGTTCAAGGCCATCGTGCAAAAGCGCATCGCCCGCGAGGACCCGCGCCACAGCAAGACGAAGTATCAGGTCTATCCCGATCCGATGTTCGGCGCCTACAAGGACCGCCGCGAGGAGCATGGCATCCAGCTCTACGGTTCGCTCGGCATCGACCGCAGCGATCCGGTGGCGCGGCTCGGGCAGTTCAACAAGAACTTCGAGTTCTTCGACGCGCCGGTGGCGCTGTTCATCACCATCGACCGCCGGCTCGGGCCCGGCCAATGGGCCGATCTCGGCGGCTACATCCATGCGCTGGCGTTCCTCGCCCGCGGCTACGGCCTCGACACCTGCCCGCAGGAGGCATGGGCGCGGCTCTACGACACGGTTGGGGAATTCCTGAGGCTGCCGGACAACGAGATGCTGTTCTGCGGGTTCGCAATCGGCTACGGCGACCGCAAGCACAAGGCCAACGATTTCCGCTCACCGCGCGCGGAACTGTCCGAATTCTGCAAGTTCTACGGCTTCGATTGAGGCCGACGGGCGACCGCCCCTGTGAGGGAACGGACTTTCGAGGCAGCCGTTGTTGCTCAATGAAAACATGGAGGACCTCATGAAACGTCTCTGCGCAACCGTTGCAATCCTGGCGCTGTCCGGCGGCCTCGCTCTGGCCCAAAGCGGAGGCGGAGGCAGCAGCGGCGGCTCCGCAGGCGGCAGCACAGGCGGGACCGGCGCGGGCTCGTCCAGCACGCCCGGATCAACCGTCAACGGACCCAACAACACCGGCGGGCCGGTCCCCGGTCTTTCCACGACGCAGCCATCGGACGATCTGACCGTCGGGCGGGCACCGGGCGTGAACCCCGCCAATCCGCAGGACATGAAGGCGTTCGACAACGGGGTACCGCAGATCATCGTACCGGAGCGGCGCTAGGCACCCAGGGTTCCATCATCCCGAACAGAAGGCGATCACAAACTCCTGTTGCAACAAAGGCCCGGCGGCGGCGTTGACACGCCACAAAACAAACCGACGAGACTCGACATGCCGTTCCTGTTCTGGATGCCGATGATCGTGATGTGCGGCCTGTGGCGGGCCGCGGAAGAGGACACGCGCGCCATGCTGCGCTACACGGGCGTGCAACGCTGAACGAAAAAAACCCGGCTCGCGCCGGGGTTTTCGTTTTTAAAATCGTCCTCCGCCGTTAGCAGAACTTGCAGGCCGGAAAGTCGCGGCTGTAGGCCGGCTGCTTGAGGAACGTCTCCTTGCTGTAGGTCCAGAACTGGCTGACGTTGGGATAGGTCTTGATCACCGTGTTCCAGAGCTCGTCCTTGTCGTAGCCGAACAGCTTCTTCTTCTCGACCTTCTTGATGTAGATGTTCTGCACCGGGTTGCGCATGTCGTCGAAGCTCACCGGCCCGCGCGGCGCTTCGACCTTGAGCGCGGACATGCGCTTGACGAAGTCCTCCGGCGAGGTGAATGCGCCTTTGGTCTGCTTCATCACCTCGTCGATCAACAACGCCGTGGTGTAATTGGTCTCCGAGTAGTACGACGGCACCTTGCCGTAGGCGGTGCGATACTTCTTCACGAAGGCCGTGTTCCTCGGCGTCTCGAGCGCGGCGCTGTATTGCAGCGCCGAGACGTCGCCGATCACGCCGTCGTCCATGAACGGCAGCGCGAACTCGTCGTAGCTCGTGCCGCCGCCGATGATCGGCTTCTTGAAGCCCGCCTGGCGGAGCTGCTTGGGAAACTGCAGCGCCATCGGCCCGACCATCAGCGAGAGCACGGCGTCCGCGTCGGACTTCAGCGTGGGAATGTACGGCCCGAAGTCCTTGGTGTTGAGCGGCGGCCAGATCTTCTGGACGACCTGCCCGCCGCAGTCCTCGAACACCTTCTGGAAGCCGCCAACCACCTCGTAGCCGAAGGCATAGTCGGCGGCGACGGCCGCGACCTTCTTGAAGCCCTGGTCGCAAGCCCACTGGCCGAGCGCGTGATGCGGCTGCGAGCTCGTCCAGCCGGTGCGGATCAGATAGGGAAACTTGGA
This sequence comes from Xanthobacteraceae bacterium, assembly GCA_009694215.1. Lineage (GTDB taxonomy): Bacteria > Pseudomonadota > Alphaproteobacteria > Rhizobiales > Xanthobacteraceae > Z2-YC6860. The sequence goes on along the minus strand of SHVN01000010.1, from coordinate 38,031 downwards.
CAGGTCGCGCTGCGTCAGGTCGTCGGACGCAGGCACGGACGGCAGATAGACCGTCTTGTCGCTGGTGCTCACCGGGGCGAGCGCGTAGCCGGTCGAGGCCAGCACGCCGCCGACGAGCATGTGCACCTTGTCCTGGAGGATCAGCTTCTTCGCCTTGGTCACGCCGGTGTCGGGCTTGGCCTGGTCATCCTCGACGATGAGCTTCACCTTGGCGCCGGCGAATTCGCCCTTGGCCTCTTCCAGATACATGTTGAAGCCGTCGACCATGTCCTTGCCCACCTGGGCGAAGGGTCCGGTCATGGGCGCGATGAAGCCGATGCGCAGTTCCCTGTCCTGGGCCTGCACGCCCGAGGACCAGGCCGCTCCCAGCACCAGGGCGGTAGTCGGCAGCAAGACGTAGAGCAGTTTTGCAAATTTCACGGTCATTGCTCGCTCCCCTTGGAAATTCCCGGCATGGCGGCCGTGCACGGCGCGGGCGGCCGAAGAAGGCAAAATGGTAACATCAGACTTGGATGGGCAAAAGCCCATCGGATGACCAATCCGGGGCGCTTGCCTATTCCATCGTAAGGCCGGCAGCGCGGATCGGCGCGCCGTTCTTCTCGATCTCCTTCGGGACATAGGCCTTGAAATAATCGGTCGAACGCCGCTCCGGCGCGATGACCATGGCGCCCCCCGCCATCATCTGCTTCTGCACCTCCTGGTCCTCCATCGCCGTGACGGTGGCGTCGTGCAGCCGCTTGATAACCGGATCCGGCGTGCCCTTGGGCACGAAGAAGCCAAACCATGTGGACGCTTCGAGATCGGTGAAGCCCTGCTCCCATGCGCCTTTGACGTTCGGCAGCATCGGCGCGCGATCCTTGGTGAGAACGGCGATGGCCTTGACCGTCTTGCCCTCGACCAGCGGGACCGCCGAACCCGTCAGAGTGCAGATGTAATCGACACGGCCGCCGACAATGTCCTGCATCGCCGGTCCGCCGCCGCGATAGGGCACGTGGGTGACCTTCACGCCGATCGCTGCGTTGAACAGCGCGCAGTCGAGGTGGCCGGTCGAGCCGGCGCCGGCCGAGGCGAACTGCATGGTGGCCTGGTTCTGCTTAACGTGAGCGATGAACGCCGGCAGGGTGTCGGCCGGAAACTCGTTGCGGGTTATGAGGATGGTCGGCTGGTCGGCGATCAGCACTACCGGCACGAGATCCTCCAAGAGATTGTAGAGCGGCTTCTTGTAGAGCGTCTGGTTGATGGCGTCGGCGCGGCTGCCGAGCACGATGGTGTAGCCGTCCGGCGCCGATTTCGCGACGCGCGCCGAGCCGACCATGCCGCCGGCGCCGCCGACATTCTCGATCACCACCTGCTGACCCAGCACCTCGGAGAGCTTGCGGCCGATGATGCGGCCGAGCACATCGGTGCCGCCGCCGGCGGCGAAGCCCACCACCATGGTCACCGGCCGGGTCGGCCAGGTTTGGGCGGATGCCGCCCCGATCCACGGAAGGAGCGCCGAAAGCGCCAGAGCAAACAGTCCGCCGAGCCGCAGCATGGAGGCCTCCCCCGAAATGACGGCCCCACATATTAGCACAGCGTAGAATGGCAGGCGACCCGGTGCGACCCCATATGCGGCGTGTCCCGGCCCATGTCTTCCCGATCCATGTCGTTTTGATATAGGGCAACATTCCGCCCGGAGCGTCGGGCATGGTATAAGGGACTCAAATCAGACGTTATTTCCGCAGGAGCGCTGCGATGAGCTTGCAAACACTCGGCTATATCGGCCTACGCACCAAGAATCTGGAGGACTGGACCGCCTACGCCAGCCGGTTCCTCGGCATGCAACTCGTGGACAAGAGCCGCGGCACCGCGACCTTCCGCATGGACGACAGGAAGCAGCGGCTGGTGGTGCATGAGGACGCGGGCGACGCGCCGGGCTTCTTCGGCTGGGAGGTGGCGGATGCGGCCGCCCTCGACGCCTACGGCGCCAATCTCGAACGGTACAAGGTCCCCTTCGCGCGGGGCACGCGGGCGCTGGCCGAGGAGCGCAAGGTCCGCGATCTGATCGTGCTGCAGGACCCCGCCGGCAACCGGCTGGAAATCTGCCACGGCGCCGAGACCACGACCGACCCGTTCAAGCCCGGCCGCGCCATCTCCGGCTTCCGCACCGGCCCGCTCGGCATGGGCCACGCCGTGCTCCACTGCGAGAAGATCGACGATGTGCTGCCGTTCTATCGCGACATCCTCGGCTTCAAGCTCAGCGACTACTTCACCAAGCCGTTCGCGGCCTACTTCTTCCATCTCAATCCGCGCCATCACAGCGTCGCCTTCATCGAGTCCGGCAAAACCGGAATCCATCACCTGATGGTGGAGACCTGCTATCTCGACGACGTCGGCCAGGGCTACGACCTCGCGCTGAAGAAGCCGGAGATGATCGCCACCACCTTCGGGCGGCACTACAACGATCAGGTGCATTCGTTCTATTCGTGGTCGCCCTCGAAGTTCATGTTCGAATACGGCTGGGGCGGCCGCACCATCGACGTCGACAACTGGACGCCGGACGTCATCACCCAGGGCCCAAGTCTGTGGGGCCACGAGCGCTACTGGCTCAACGAAGAGCAGCGTTACGAGGCGCGCGAATTGCGCATCCGCAATGCCGAGGCCGGCGAGCGGCTGCCGCTCAATGTGATGGAAGGCAACTACAAGATTGCCCGCGACGTCTGCCCATGGTGGGACGCAACCGCCCCGGCGCGCAAGACGGGCTGAGGATGCGATGAACGTCAACGTGCCCCCGGGGAAGATTCCAAACGCCACGCCGGCGATGGAATGGCCTGAGGGCGCGCTGACCCGCATCCCGTACTGGATCTATCAGTCGCCGGAGATCTACGCCCTCGAGCAGCGGCGCATCTTCGAGGGGCCGGTGTGGAACTACCTCTGCCTCGAAGCGGAGGTGCAAAAGCCCGGCGATTATCGCGTGACGTTCATGGGCTTGATGCCGGTGATCGTGGCGCGCGACTTCGACGACGAGATTTATGCCTTCGAGAACCGCTGCGCGCATCGCGGCGCGCTGATCGCACTCGATTCGGGCGGCCGCGCTCGCGACTTCACCTGCGTCTATCACGCCTGGAACTACGATCTCAAAGGTAACCTCAAGGCGGTGGCCTTCGAGGACGGCGTCGCAGGCCGAGGCGGCATGGCCAAGACCTTCTGCCGCTCCGACCACGGGCCGCGAAAGCTTCGGATCGCCATTTTCGCAGGCCTAGTGTTTGGCTCGCTGTCCGACGACGTGCCGCCGATCGAAGAGTATCTCGGCGAGGAGATCGCGGCCCGCATCAAGCGGGTGCTGCACAAGCCGGTCGCGGTCACCGGCCGCTTCACGCAGATGCTGCCGAACAACTGGAAGCTCTATTTCGAGAACGTCAAGGACACCTACCACGCTTCGCTGCTGCACACGTTCTTCACGACGTTCCGCATCAACCGGCTGTCGCAGAAGGGCGGCATGGTGGTGAGCCCGGACGGCGGCAACCACGCGAGCTTCTCGTTCGTCGACAAGGCCAACAAGGAGAACGACTACGCCGCGATGGGCATCCGCTCGGACAAGGAGGACTTCGCGCTGAAGGATCCGAGCCTGCTCGACAACGCCGACGAGTTCAACGACGGCTGCCATATGCAGATTCTGACCGTCTATCCGAACTTCGTGCTGCAGCAGATCCAGAATTCCCTGGCGGTGCGGCAGGTCCTGCCGAAGGGGCAGACCCGGACCGCGCTGAACTGGACCACCATCGGCTTTGCCGACGACACGCCGGACATGAAGACGCGGCGGCTTCGCCAGAACAACCTCGCCGGGCCTGCGGGCTATGTGTCGATGGAGGACGGCGCGGTCGGCGGCTTCGTCCAGCGCGGCGTCGCCGCGGCCGGAGGCGAGCGCGCCGTGGTCGAAATGGGCGGCACCAGCACCCAGAACGAGGGCACGCGCGCGACGGAGGCCTCCGTGCGCGGCTTCTGGAAGCGCTACCGCGAGCACATGGCCATCTGATGGCGAGCCTCTAGATGCCGAGCGCGATCACGCTCGAGCGCATCCTCGCGCTGCAGGCCGCCTATATCCGCTGCATCGACAACAACGCGCTTGAAGCATGGCCGGAGTTCTTCCTCGACCAGTGCCTCTACATCGTCACGACCGCGGAGAACCACAGGAACGGCTTCGAGGCCGGCATCATCTACGCCGACACCAAGGGCATGCTGATCGACCGGATCGCTGCGCTTCGCGTCGCGAATGTGTACGAGAAGCAGAGCTACCGCCACATCCTCGGCCTGCCGAACATTTTGAAGAGCGGCGGCGACACGGCCGAGAGCGAGACGCCATTCATGGTGGTGCGGATCATGCATGACGGCCAGAGCGACATTTTCGCGACCGGCCTTTACCTCGACACCTATCGCGCCGTGGGCGACGACCTGAAGTTCTCCGAGCGTGTCGTGGTGTGCGATTCCTCGCGCATCGACACGCTGATGGCGCTGCCGCTGTGATGTGGAGTTGCAACGAGCGCGCTTCCCTCTCCCACAAGGGGAGAGGGGAAGAAAGCGTGTTGCAATGACCTTCCAGGTCTTCGTCCAGAACACCGAATTCCGTTTCCCCTGCGAGCCGAACGAACCCGTGCTCGACGCCGCGCAACGGGCCGGCCTCGAAATCCCCTATTCCTGCCGCAAGGGCGTCTGCGGCACCTGCAAGGGCCGGGTCGTCTCCGGCGAGGTGCGCGCCTTCGCCGGAGACGCACTAGGCGCGGCGGAGCGCGCCGAAGGCCACGTGCTGTTCTGCAACGCCCGCCCGCGTTCGGACCTAGTGATCGCGCCACGCTCGATCGGCAAGGCCGATCCGTTCGCGCGCAAGACCATCGATGCCCGCGTATTCCGTCTGCGGAAACTGGCCGACGACGTCATGCTGGTGCACCTGCGCTTTCCCGCCGGCATCCGCGCCAAGTTCAAGGCCGGCCAGCACCTCAACCTCATCCTCGACAACGGCGAACGCCGCGATTTCTCCATGGCCAATCCGCCGCGCGAGAGCGACGGCGCGCAACTGCACATCCGCCATGTGCCGGGCGGCGCGTTCACGACCTATGTGTTCGAGAAGCTGCAGCGCGGCGACCGCTTGAGACTGGAAATCCCGTTCGGCGATTTCACCTTGCGCGAAAGCAATAAGCCGATCCTGTTCGTTGCGGGCTCGACCGGATTTGCGCCGATCCGGTCGATCATCGAGGACATGTTCATCAAAGACGTCCGGCGCGACATGACGCTCTATTGGGGGGCGAGGACGCGCAGCGGGCTTTACTCCGACCTGCCCGCCCGGTGGGCGGCGCAGAACCCGCATTTCAAATATGTGCCGGTCGTCTCCGACGCGCCGGAGCCCGGCATCCGGCACAATCTCGTGCACAAGGCGGCGCTGGAGGACCATCCCGCGCTCGCGGGTTTCCAGGCCTATGTCTGCGGCGTGCCGGTGATGACGCAGGCCGCCAAGAGCGAATTCCTCGCCGCGGGCCTGCCGGACGGCGAGTTCTTTGCCGACGCCTTCGTGACGCGTGCCGAGGTCGCATCGGCCGGGCCGTAACTCTCTCTCATTCAACGAAATTTTTCGCTTTTTTGATTCACGGGCGGGAAACTTCTCTCAACTAGGCTCGCTCCGAACAGGGACTGCCCTTTCCATGAACCAGCACATGCCGCTGCACGCAGGCCCGACGCAAGCATTTCCGGCGCCGCCAGACCTCTTCGCGGGTCGCGACCTTCGCCGAAGCCTTTTCGTCGATCGTCTGGGCCGCGACCGCGGGCCTCGCCGCCGCCGGCCGCTGGCAGGCGGCTATAACCGGCTGATCGCGCTCGGCATCCTTGCCGGCGCACGCGCGCTGAGCCCAAAGAAGACGTAACCGTCAGGTCTGACCCCCGCGGCATGGGATTGCCCGGCGGGGCGCCATTGCCCACGGCTTCCTGAGCGACGAGCGCGAGCCGCCGCTCGTTCCGCCTATTGCTTCATAGCGATGCCGAGCGAGTCCGCCGCGGCCTTGACCCAGCCACGCTGCTCGTCGATCGACTTACCGAATTCGGCCGGGCCGCCCGGCAAGAAAAGCTGCGCGGTGGCGGTCAAGCGGTCCTTAATGACCGGGTCGGCGTCCATCACCGATTTCACGTCGGCGGCAATCGCCTCGCGCAACGCCAGGGGCATGGTCGGCGGGCCGAACAAGCCGACCAGCCCGTCGATGGTCAGCGCCGGATGGCCTGCCTCCGAGACCGTCGGAATATTCGGATAGGCAGGCGTGCGCACGGTGTTGAGCACCGCGAGCAGCTTGATCTTACCCAGCTCGATCTGCGGCTGGGCGATGGCGACCGCCGACTGGTAGACCTGCACGCGGTTCTCGGCGAGGTCGCGGCCCGCTTCGACCGGATTGCGGTACGGAATCTTCTTGATGTCGAGCTGGCTTGTCTTGAGCCAGGCCTCGAACAAGAAACCGTTGGCGCCGGTGACGCCGGCCCAGTTGAGCTCGCCGGGCTTGCTTCGCACCAGCGCGACTAGATCGTTGAGCAAGTTGGCCGGCGACGCGACCGGCACCGTGATGCCGACAAACGTGCTGGACACCCGCGCGATCGGCGCAAGGTCCTCCGGCTTGTACGGCAGGTTGTCGTGCATCCACGGATGCGCGATGAACGCCGAGGTCGGCGTCATCAGGAGAATATGATCGTCCTTGGCGCTGACGAAGGCGTTGATCGCAACGATGCCGTCGCCGCCGGGCTTGTTCTCGATGACGACCGACTGGCTCCATTTCTTGGCCAGCCGATCCGCCAGGAGCCGCGCTCCGATGTCGGTGCCGCTGCCGGGGCCGAGCGTCAGGACGAGGCGGACCGTCCGCGTGGGCCAGCCTTGCGGCGCCGGCGTCTGGGCCGCGGAAGGCGCCGGGCACAACGCAAGCACTGCCAGAACACCGGCAGAAAGCGCGAGCAGCGGTCGGCGGACGCGGCGCATGAATCTCTCCGGTTGCGGCAGCGGCATGGCGAGATTGCCGATATGCAAGTCTGCCGACAAGCAAGTCTAGTGCCCGGCGAACCCCGCCATGCGAGCCAGGACCGCAGCCGGCCCTTCGGCTGCGCTCACTGCTTCTCCGCGATACCGAGGTCCTTGGCGTTCTTGGCAATCAGCGCGCGCTGGCCTTCGATCGACCTGGCGAACTCTATGGGCCCGCCGGGATTGAACAGCTGAGCCGTGGCGTTCAGACGGTCCTTGATGATAGCATCGTTCTCCATCACCTCCTTGATGTCGGCGGCGATTCTCTGGCGCAGCGCCATCGGCATGGTCGGCGGGCCGAACAGGCCAACCAGACCGTCGATGGTGAGCGCCGGCTGACCGACTTCCTGCACGGTCGGAATGTCCGGATAGATCGGGGCGCGCGAGGTGTTCACCACCGCGAGCAGCCTGATCTTGCCCGCCTGGATTTGCGGCTGGGCGATCGCGACCGCGGATTCATAGACCTGCACACGATTGGTCGCGAGGTCGTTCGCCGCCTCGACCGGATTGCGGTACGGCACTTTTTTCATGTCGAGGTTGGCGACCTTGAGCCAGCCGGCGAAATTGAAATCGAGCGCGCCGGTGACGCCCGCCCAGTTGAGCTCGCCGGGCTTGGCCTTCACCAGATCGACAAGCTCCTTCATCGATTTGACCGGCAACTCGGACGGCACGGAAATGCCGATGATGGTGTTGGACACGCGCGCGATCGGAGCGAGGTCTTCGGACCTGTACGGCCGGTTCTCGTGCATCCAGGGATGCGCGATGAACGACGAGGTCGGCGACAGCAGCAGGACATGGTCGTCCTTGGCGCTGACGAAGGCGTTGATGGCAACGATGGCGTCGCCGCCGGGCTTGTTCTCGATGACGACCGACTGGCCCCATTTCTTGGTCAGGCGGTCCGCCAGGAGCCGCCCGCCGATGTCGGTGCCGCTGCCCGGCCCGAGCGTCAGGATGAAGCGGACCGTTCGCGTCGGCCAGACCGGGGCGGCCGACGATTGCGCGAAAGCCGGCGCAGTTCCCAAGAGTGGAGCAAGCAAAGAGACCAGGGCGAAAACGCACAATGAGCGTCGCAGGCTGCGCATGAAATCCTCCAATCACCGGGCTACGACGGAGAATAGACGGTCGGGCGGCCCTAGGGAATGCGACAAGACGCAACGCATGGCTCGCCGTCATTTCTCCCGCATTGACAACGGGGCAACCGCCCCGAAGGATGCCGCCCATCGTTCTTAGAGCACGATCTTGGAGCATGGTCTTTGTCCGAAAACCGGTTCCCATTTTTCGGGATCATGCTCGCCAACGGGGAGTGAAATGGATAAGAACCCAGCCCGACGCATCGTCACCGGCCATGACGCCGACGGAAAAGCCGTGGTCCTGATCGACGCGCCGACGCCCTACGTCAATCAGCGCGGCGAGGGCAACGTCACGCAACTGATGTGGATCACCAACGAGTCGCCGGTCGACCTGTCCCACACTCGGGATCAGGCCAGCCAGAAGACCGGCGTGCCGCCGCCCAAGAGCGGCTCGATCTGCCGCATCGTCGATTTCGTGCCGATCAAGGGCGAGTTGCCGCATGGCGTCGATCATCACGCGATCCTGCAGCAGATGGGGATCGACCCGGCGACTCAGGGCTACCAGCGCCACATGTACACCCACCGCACGCGGTCGATCGACTACGCGATCGTGATGGATGGCGAGATCGACATGCTGCTCGACGACACCGAGGTGCATTGCAAGGCCGGCGACGTGCTGGTGCAGCAGGGCACCAACCACGCCTGGGTCAACAAGTCGGGCAAGCCGTGCCGCATCTGCTTCGTGCTGATCGACTCGGAAGTTCCGCCGGCATGGAAGAAGGACTGGAAGCCGAAGAAATAGCGTCGGCGACAGCCATACACACAGTCGTCATCGCCGGGCTTGTCCCGGCAATCTCGATTCATGGGGCACGGCCGTGCGCTAATTGTCGGGATGGCCGGGATGGCGGCATATGTGGCAACGCCCTGCCCTACTCCGCCTTCCAGGGAATGACCTTGCGCTCGATCTCCTGCAGAATCACGGTCGCGATCAGGCCGAGGATGCCGACCGTCACGATGCCGACGAACATCACGTCGACCTGCAACAACTCCCACGAATTCCAGATCAGGTAGCCGATGCCGGCCTTGGTGGCGACGAACTCGGCCGCGACCAGCACGATGAACGACACCGCGAGCGCGATGCGCAGCCCCGCGAAGATCATCGGCAGCGCGCCGAAGAACACAATGCGCCGGAACATCACCGCCTGGCTCGCGCCGTAGTTCCGCGCCACGTCCCAGTAGATTTTCTCGATGTTGGAGGCGCCGGAATAGGTGTTGATAATCACCGGAAAGAACACGGCAATCGCGACCAGCGCCACCTTCGATGCATCGCCGAAGCCAAACGCCAGCAGCAGCAGCGGCATCAGCGCGATCTTCGGGATCGGGAACAGGCTGGCGATCAGCGGATCGAAGAAAATGCGCACCGGGCGGAACATCGCCATCAACAGGCCGACGGCGACCCCCGGCACGACGCCGAGGAGAAACCCCACCAGCACCCGATAGAGCGTGACCGCGACATGCGTCCAAAGCTCACCGCTCACGATCATGTCCCAGAACCGGAACGCGATGTCGGACGGCGCGGGGATGAAGCGCCGGTCGCCGAACCCCGCCATCAGCAGCAGCTGCCACAGCAGCAGCAGCCCGATCGGCGAGATCAGGTAGAGCAGCCGCTCCTGCGTCAGCCGGGATCGCGCGCTCACTGTTCCATCTCCGCTCGCGCCCGCATCACCTCGTCCTCCAGCACCCGCCAGATGTCGAGCTTGAGCCTGCCGAACTCGGGCGAAGCCGAAAGCTGCATCAAATCGCGCGGATGGGGGAACGGCACATCGATGATCCGTTTGATGCGTCCGGGCTGCGCGGTCATGATGACGGTGCGATCGCCCATCAGCAGCGCCTCCTCGATCGAATGGGTGACGTAGATCACGGTCTTGCCGGTCTGCTCCCAGAGCCGCACCAGCTCGGTCTGCAGGATCACGCGATTTTGCGCGTCGAGCGCGGCGAACGGCTCGTCCATCAATAGCACACCGGGATCGGTGACGAAGGCGCGGGCGATGGCGCTGCGCTGCCGCATGCCGCCGGACAGCTGATGTGGATAGTGATGGCGGAACTTGGTGAGGCCGACGAGCTTGAGCGCGTCGTCGACGCGCGGGTCGGCCTCAGCCCTCGGCACGCCGCGCGTATCGAGGCCGAAGCGCACGTTCGTTTCGACATCCATCCAGGGGAACAGGCCGCTCTCCTGGAACACCATGGCGTTTTCGACCGCCCAGCCCTCGGAGTGAATCTTGATCGATCCGCCGGTCTGATGATCGAGGCCGGCGAGAATGCGCAGCAGGGTCGACTTGCCGCAGCCGCTCGGACCGACCAGGCAGACGAACTCGCCCGGTGCAACGCGCAGGTCGACGTTGTCGAGCGCCACCACCGCACCCGGCCCGGTCCCGTACTGCCGGCACAGCCCCGCGATCTCGATCGCCGCGCCGCGCCGCTGCGCAACCATGGGCGCCGAGGCGTTCACGGGCCTCAGCGGCAGCCCGGATGCTTGCTGTCCTTGTTCTCGACCACGAAGGGTCCGAGCTTCTCGACCGCGTTCTGGATGTAGCTGCGATCTATCAGGCGCTCGGCCGGAAACGCAGCGGTCGCCATCTTGTTCTTGACGAACCACGCCTGGATGTCGAGCAGGCTCGCGACGTTGACCTCGCCGTTCGGGCTTCGGGCTGGCCAGGGATACTTGTTCAAGAGATCCAGCCGGCGCTCGGTGCCGCTGCTGACCAGGATGTCGATAATCTCCTGGCGGACCTTGCCGCCATGGAAGCCCTGGCAGAATTCGCGCACGCCGCGCATCCAGGCGATGAAATAGTTCTTCAGCAACTCCTGGTTCTGCTTGGCCCAGTCGGTGTTGACCATGATGACGGCGATGGTCATCGGGGTCGGCGTCACCAGATCGTCGACCTCGCCGAACGGCACGGCGATCTTCTGCTCTTCCAGACTCCACACGAACGGCGGAATGAGGATGGCCGCGTCGATCGCCTTGTTGGCGAATGCGACCGACATCTGCGGAAACGGAAGAACCTTGATTTCGACGTCGTTGATCGTGAGCCCTTCGCGCTCCAGTATCTTGCCGACCTCGTAGGTGGAAACCGAGCCCGTGCCGTTGCTGGCGATCACCTTGCCCTTGAGGTCCTTGGCGCTTTTGACGGTGTCCTTGAGATCGGGCCGGATCATCAGGTTGTGGCGAATTGGGGTGCTGACCCGATCCGACACGATGGTGACGGGCAGGTTCTTCTCGATGGCGTTGAAGTAGCCGGCGGAGATGCCGCCGGCGACCATGTTCAATTGCCCCTGCGCCAGCAGCGCTATCACGTTGGCGGAGGATTCGATTAGTTCGATTTCGAGCTTGATGCCATACTGCTTGAAGTAGCCCCTGTGCTCGGCCATCAGCTCCGCGGAGTTGGAGGTGGAGCGCGCCATTCCGATGCGAATGGTCTTTTCCTGCGCGAAGGCCGCGCCGCTCAGGCCCAGCGACGCCAGCACAATCCACGGCGCGATCTTCATGGTCGTTCCTCCCTGATCCCGTCAGCGCTATTTATCGTTCGCCGGGCCTAGCTTGATGAAGTAGCGCCCTTCGCCGTCGCGGTCGAGGGCCAGCTTGTCGCGCAGGCTGCCCAACGTGCGCACCACCTCGCGGCCGTCCCGGCTGCCCACCGCCGTCATCAACTCCTCAAAGAATTTTGGGCCGTCGGCCAAGGCGGCTTCGACCGACGGAAAACGCTTGCCGGAAAACTTGGGCGGCGCCGGCACGCGCACCTCCAGGCGGTCGGCGGTGCCGAACGGCCAGGTCAGATCGTAGCCGGCCTTGGCGCCGACGCGGCTGCCCGGCGGCAGCGACGGGTCGAGCGGGAGCGTCCGCATGCCGCTCATCACGATCAGATCGCGGTCGGGCTGGAAGCGGGTCGCCATCGCCCAGTCCATCTGCTCGTCGGAGAAGATGTCGACGTCGGGATCGACCACATAGACGTTCTTGCAGTTGGCGAGCGCGCCCATGCAGGCGCCGATGGCGTTCCTCGCCTCGCCCGGCACGCGCTGGCGCAACGCCACGCGCACGTTGAACGCGCCGCCGCTCGACGTGGTCGCATAGACCGCGACCGGCTCGCGCACCGCCACTTCGAGGGCGCGCCAGACCATGATCTCGGTGCGCAGCGCCGAAAGCTGCGCGGTGTCGGTGCGGCCCAAGGTCTTGCCGCCGATGGTCGAGGTCTGGAACAGCGCATCCTTGCGGTGAGTGATGGCGGTGAGATGGAACACCGGATTGCGCTTGACCGCGCCGTAATAGCCGAGGAACTCGCCATAGGGCCCTTCCGGCTCGCGATGGCCGTGCTCGTCGAGATAGCCTTCGATCACATATTCGGCGTCGGCCGGGACGCGAATGTCGTTGGTGACGGATTTCACCACCGCCACCGGCGCGTCGCGCAGCATGGAGACGAGTCCAAGCTCGTCCACCGGAAGCCGCATGGTGCCGACGACATGATCGATCGGATGGGCGCCAACGACGAAGCTCACCGGCGTGGGCTTGCCCGCCGCGGCATTGGCCTCGTAGATCGCCTTGAGATCGCTCGGCGCGACAAGGTCGATGCCGGTCTCCTTGGAGGAGCGCAACATCAGCCGGCGCAGGCCGACGTTGGTCCAGCCGGTCTTGGGATCGATGACGTAGTCGATCGAGGCCGAGATGTAAGGACCGCCGTCGGCGCCGTGCTGGAGATGCACGGGGAGCCTGGTCACGTCGGCGTCGTCGCCGGTCAGCACCACCGCCTGGCACGGCGCCTCGGCGCGCGAGACCTCGAAAATCTCCGGCTTGTTGCGGAGCCGCCGCTGCATTTCCTTGAGCAGCCCGTCCGGCTTCACGCCGAATGCCGCCGCGATCCGGGCGCGCCCGCCCATGACATTGCCGGCGAGTTCCGCCTTCTCGGGGCCGGCCGAGCGGAACAGCACCGCCTTCTGGTTGCCTTCCATCACCTCGGCGATGCCGGCGAGGTCGACCGCCTCGCTGCGAGTGTCGAGTTCGGCAAGGCTCAGGCTCTCCAGAAACGTGCGCAACCGGAAGCGTTCGAAATCCACCGCATTCGGCCGCAGGTTCGCTGCGGCCTTTTCAACGACATTCATGGGCGTTCTCCCTGATCCGAATTATAGAGGTTTCCGCCACGTTTCCAACCGGTTGCGCTGGCAACGACCGTGCCCGTTCGATAGGCTCCCGCCCGCGAGACCACAAGAGACAAACCAGCCAGCATCATGGATCGCAAACCGAGAGCCGAAAGCGGCCCCTATATCGGGCGGCCGATGCCCCGCTTCGAGGATCTGCGCCTCGTCCGCGGCGCCGGGCGTTACTCCGACGATATTTTCCTGCCGGGACAGGCTTACGGCATGTTCGTGCGCTCGCCGCACGCGCACGCCATCGTCAAGCGCGTGAACACCGCAGCGGCGAAAACAATGCCCGGCGTGATCGCGGTGCTGACCGGGGCCGACTATGCCGCCGACGGGCTTAAAGGAGCGATTCAGAGAGCCAACCCGGCGGGCGCGATCGACATCAAGGTCCGCGCCTTCGCGCCGGACAAGCGCCCGGTCCTCGAAGAGCAGCAATTTCCGCTGGCGACCGACCGCGCACGCTATCCGGGCGAAGCCGTGGCGGTGGTGGTGGCGGAAAGCCCGTTGGCTGCCCGCGACGCGGCTGAAGCGGTGCAAGTCGAATACGAGGTGCTGCCGGCGGTGACCGACGTGCGGAAAGCGCAAGCCGCCGAGCCGATCTGGCCCGCCTCGTGCCCGGACAACATCGCGCTCGACCAGGACTTCGGCGATGCCGCAGCGGTGCGAGCGGCGTTCGACGCAGCCGATCTCGTCGTCGAGCAGACATTCGTCAACCAGCGGATCGTCAATTGCCAGATGGAGCCGCGCTCGGGCGTCGCCTCCTACGACGCGGCCACGGAATCCTACATGCTCATTTCCGGCAACCAGGGCGTCCACGCGCCGCGCATGGTGCTGGCGGAGAGCTTCGGGCTGCCGCTGGAGAAGGTCCGCTTCGTCTGTCCCGACGTCGGCGGCGGCTTCGGGCTGCGCAACAATCTCTATCCCGAGCAGGCCGCAATCCTGTGGGCGGCGAAGCGCGTTGGGCGCACGGTGAAATGGACCAACGACCGCTCGGAATCCTTCCTCACCGACTATGCGGGCCGCGATCTGGTGACGACGGCGCGACTCGCGCTGACGAGGGACGGCCGCATCACCGCCTATCATGTCGATCATCTCGGCACCTGCGGCGGGCAAACCGTGACCTATGTGCCGCTGAGCAACGCCTATCGCGTCGCCACCACCGTCTACGACATCCCGCTGATGCACATGCGCTGCCGCTCGGTGATGACCAACACGGTGCCGACCGCGCCGTTCCGCGGCGCCGGCCGGCCGGAGGCAACGCTGGTTCTGGAGCGGCTGATCGATCTCGCCGCCGACAAACTCGGCATCGACCGCGTGAAGCTGCGGCAGAAGAACGTCATCCCGAAGAAGAAACTACCCTACCGCACCGCCAGCGGGCTGCTTTACGACAGCGGCGACTTCGCGGGCAACATGAACCGCATGATCGAGGTTGCCGACTGGAAGGGTTTTGCCACGCGCCGCCGCGAGTCGAAGAAGCGCGGCAAGCTCCGCGGCATCGGCATCTCGAACTATCTGGAGACGCCGGTCGGCATCCCGCACGAGCGCGTCGAGGTCACGGTCCTGGGCTCAGGCAAGGTCGAGCTTGCGGTCGGCACGCAATCGACCGGCCAGGGCCACGAGACGAGCTTCGCGCAGGTGATGGCCGATCTCCTGGGAGTGCATCCCGAGGACATTATCTTCATCGGCGGCGACACCGCGAAAATCCCGTCCGGCAGCGGCACGCACTCCGACCGGTCGATGCGATTGGGCGGCACCTTGATGTTCCAGGCCTGTGGCGAGGTGCTGGCGCAGGGCAAGGCGGTCGCCGCGAAGATGCTCGACGTGGCCAAGGCCGAGATCAATTTCACCGACGGGCTGTTCGTTACGCCGAAGAGCAACCGCCGGCTGACGATCTACGACGTGGCGCAGGCGATGAACGAGAACCCGGCGCTGGCCGCAGGCTCGAAGCTGGAATCCAAGGCAACCTTCACCGGCCGCATCCCGGCCTATCCGACCGGCTGCGCGATCTGCGAGGTCGAGATCGATCCGGACACGGGAGCCATTTCCATCCCGCGTTACGGCTCGATCGACGACGCCGGACAGGCGATCAACCCGCTGATCCTGCACGGCCAGGTGCACGGCGGCATCGTCCAGGGCATCGGCCAGGCGCTGGTAGAGGACGTGCGTTACGACGACAGCGGCCAGGTGCTCTCCGGCAGTTTCATGGACTACAGCATTCCGCGCGCGCATCTCGTCCCCTCGTTCGACATCGCGCTGACCGAGGACCCGACCCACGGCAACCCCCTGCGCGTCAAAGGCGGCGGGGAGGCCGGAATCACACCCGCGCTGGCGGTGGTGATGAACGCGATCATGGACGCGCTTAAAGGTTACGGCATCGAACACATGGACATGCCGGCGACGCCGCACCGCATCTGGTGTACAATCCAGGGGGCCAAAGCGGCCAAGGGGAAACGCGCGTGAGGCGGCGGGAATTCATCGGTCTGATCGGCGGCGCGGCGTGCTGGCCGCTATCGCTCCGCGCGCAGACATCGCCTGCCGTGCTGCGCGTCGGCGCGACCTCGCCTACGCCGCGTCGGTCTCCTTTTTCCTTTCTGGGCCCGTTCGAGCAGCGCATGGCCGCACTTGGCTATGTCGAAGGCAAACAATTTCGTCCTGGATTTTATCGACCAAGAAGGCAAGCCGGATCGCTATGGCGAAGCGATGCAGGAACTGGTCAGGAACAAGCCGGACATCATCCTGGCCTATGGCCCGGAGGCGTCCCTGAAGGGCGCGCTCGCCGCCACCCAGACAATTCCGATCGTGATGGTCGCAATCGACTACGATCCGATCACGCTCGGCTATGTCACGAGCCTGGCGCGGCCAACGGGCAACGTCACAGGCCTGCTTCTCCAGCAGATCGAGTTGGCGGAAAAGCGAATCGAACTGCTGAGGGAGGCATTTCCCGCCATGAAGGCGGTCACGGTTTTCTGGGACGCGCTGTCGGCCGACCAATGGCAAGCGGCCAAGGACAGCGCGCAGAGGTTCGGATTGAAGGTTACCGGCGTCGAGCCGCGCGACTATCCTTATGACTATGAAAAGGCTCTGGCTCTGGCGCAGGCGCCGCCCGGGCACCGGCGCTTCCTCATCGTCGTGACCTCACCGTTCTTTTCGCGCGATCGCGAGCGCCTCGCGCAATTCGCGATACGGCAGCGGATCGCATCGATATCCGTATTCCGCCAATTCGCCGAGCATGGCGGACTTATGTCCTACGGACCCAGCCGCGATTTGTTCGCGCGGCGCGCACCGACTATGTGCACCGGATTGCGCGTGGGGCAAAGCCAAGCGACCTGCCGATCGAGCGGCCGACCACGGCTGAATTGGCTATCAATCAAAAAAACCGCAAAGGTGCTCGACCTGGAATTTTCGCAGGCGATCCTGCTGCGCGCCGACGAAGTCATCGAATGAGATGGCCATCGCCGCTTGACCCGATGGGACCGGCGGTCCGATAATTCGACTTGTTTCAAAGTTCCGGCCACACCTCTGGAGGGCGCCCCATGAACATTCAGATCGGCCACGATCCCGCGCTCGTCGAGAGCAAGAAAAAGCTCATGAGTGGCACCTATCTCCACAACGCCTGGTATGTCGCCGCATGGTCCAGCGATCTGGCCGCGGGCAAGCTGCTCGGCCTCACCATCCTGAAGGAGCCGGTCGTGCTCTACCGGATGGCCGACGGCAAGGTCGGCGCGCTGGAGGATCGCTGCGCGCACCGCTTCGCACCGCTCAGCATGGGCAAGATCGTCGGCGCTAACCGCATCCAGTGTCCCTATCACGGCCTGGAGTACGACACGTCCGGCGTCTGCGTGCTCAATCCGCACGGCAACAAGCACATCCCGCCGCGGGCGCGGGTGAAGAGCTATCCGGTGACCGAAAAGCATCAGGCGATCTGGATCTGGATGGGCGACAAGGCGCCGGATCATTCCATGATTCCGGACTTCAGCGTCATGGACAACGTGCCGGCGCTGCATTCGACCAAGCTCGACAAGATCATGGTCAAGGCCAATTACGAGCTTGTCATCGACAACCTGCTCGACCTCAGCCACACGTCCTATCTGCACGAGGGCATTCTCGGCAATTCCGAAACGGTCGAGTCCGTCATCAGCGTGGATCACGATGGCGACGATGTCGTGGTGTCGCGCCATGCCCAAAGCGCCAAGCCTCCGGGGATGAATGTCCTGATGTGGCCGGACGTGCCGGCGAAGGTGGACAAGTTCACCGAGATGCGCTGGATGGCGCCCTCGACCATGCGGCTGATTTCCGGAGTCTGCCTGCCGGGCACGACGAAAGAAAGCGGTTCCGGCTATCACGCCATCCACCTGCTGACCCCGGAATCCGACGAAACTACGCATTACTTCTTCACCGCGGTGCGTTTTGGCGTGTTTTCCAAGGGCGACGAGCTGAACCGGCAGATTCAGGAGAAGGTCGCCGCGACCCGCCGCTTCGCCTTCGAGGAACAGGACGCGCCGGTGATCGAGGCGCAGCAGCGGATCATCGATGCCTCGCAGACCGCGGTCGACCCGGTGACGCTGGCGATCGACGTAGGTCCCGTGCGCTACAAGCAGGTGCTGAGGAAGCTGATGGCCGCCGAGCAATCCGCCTGACCGGCCACGGAACCCGCGACTTCCGTGTTGAAAAGCCCCCCGTCCGGCCTAGATGACTGGGGTCCGAAAGACTAAACTTTCGGTTCCTTGAACTCAAAGCAGGATCAAGCTGTGGACGCCCAAACGGCCGGACGCCCGACCAAAACCTTTTCTCCCGCGGCCCTCGTCACCGAGGGCAAGACCAAGAAGATATTCCGGATCGCCGGCTCCGATCTGGTCTCGGTGGTCGCGAAAGACGACATCACCGCGGGCGACGGCGCCAAGCACGACATCATTGCCGACAAGGGCCGGCTCGCGACCGCGACGACCTGCAACGTGTTCCGCCTGCTCAAGGCCTGCGGCCTGCCGGTCGCGTTCGAGGAGCAGGACAGCCCGACCTCGTTCATCGCCCCGCCCTGCACCATGCTGCCCTACGAAGTGGTGGTGCGGCGTGAGGCGCATGGCTCGGCGCTCAAGCGCAGCCCGCACTATGCCAAGGGACAGTTGTTCCCGCAGCTCCTGGTCGAGTTCTATCTCAAGACCAAGGACAAGAACTGGAAGGGCAAGCCGCTCGTCGCCGACGATCCGCTGATGCAATACGAGGACGGCGCCGCGCAGATCCGGCTGTTCAACCCGGCGAAGCCGATCCTCGGATCAGACCCCTTCCTGGTGCTGCAGACCGCGGACGTGTTCTCGCGCCCGGAGGAATACAAATTCTTCCCGGAGATGCGGCGGATCGCGCGCCAGGCGTTCCTGATGCTGGAGAAGGCCTGGACGCTCGAAGGCGGCACGCTGGTCGACTTCAAGGTCGAATTCGGCTTCGACGCCAAAGGCAACCTGCTGCTAGCCGACGTGATCGACAACGATTCCTGGCGGGTGCTGGAGAACGGCGCCTATATCGACAAGCAGGTCTATCGCGACGGCGGCGCGCTCGACACGGTGGCGGCGAAATACCGGCAGGTGGCGGAGACCACCGGCCATTTCCGCCTGCCCCGCCAGCGCATCATCCTCTGGCGCGGCTCGGAGAGCGACAAGACCGAAGCCTTCTCCGAAGCGCTCGGCAACTTGAAGGACCTGATGACGGTCGTGACCTGCTCCATTCACAAGGAGCCGGTGGCGGGCGCGAACATCCTTAACAAGATGATTCAAGAAGTCCCGGACAGTGTGGTGATCGCCTTCATCGGGCGCTCGAACGGCGCCGGGCCGGTTCTGTCGGCGCAGTCCACCATTCCGGTCATCACCGTGCCGGCGAGCGCCAAGGAATTCCCCGAGGACGTCTGGTCGTCGCTGCGCGCGCCGAGCAAGGTCCCAGTGATGACGGTGCTGGAGCCATCCAACGCGGTGCTGGCCGCGCTGCAAATCCTCTCCGCCCGCAACCCGCGCGTCTATGCGCAGGTGCGCGGCGAGATCGAGAGCCGCATGGTCAACACGCTGACCATCTGATCGCCTCGCACACCGCCGTTTGCCGGCATTGCGGCGACAAAATCAGCTGCCGCTGCCTCACGGTTCTGGCAGGCTATGGGCTGCAATAGCTCCCAATAGCTCCTAGGCCTTCACCCCGCCGATATTTCCAATCTCGCGAATGAACGCCGCCGGCCGCTCAAGCGCAGTAAGCGCGGCGGCGAATTCCGCTTCGGCGCGCTCGCGGTCGAGCGCCGCGGCGGTCACCCGGATGAATTTCGCCTTCAGATCGTCTTCGCCGAACGGCCGTGCCGGGTCTCCGGGCACATGCGTGACGGTCCGCTCGCGCCGGCCCAACGCCGTGACTGTCACGTGCGCGGCCCAGGCCTGCGGATAGCCCGCTGCCAGCAGCCCATCCTCCGCCCGCACCTGGATGCGCGCCATGAAGGCCGATAGCGCAGGCGCGATCGGCCCGGCCGGCGGGCTCAATCCGAATCCGAGGTCCGGGGCGAGCGCCGCCACCGCCATCTGATACTGCACGCTGGTGAGATGCGAGAAGCGGTCACCGGCCGTGACACCGTGATTGATCATCTTGAGGTGCGGCGGAAGCACGGCGACGCCGATGCGCGCGATAGATTGCGCATCGATCCCATCCGCCAGCACCTCCTTCAGCGCCTGGGTGGCTGCCATGGTCTGGCGCGCCGCGCACCAGGGCTTGAACGAGGTCTGGCTCAAGGCCAGCACGCCCAGGCCGCCGCCCAGCAGGGCCGCGTTGGGCGAGATGCCGAAGATGTTCTTCAGAAAGTCGCCGTCGGCGATCTTCACGTCGGAGGTAAATCCCGCCCCCGCAGCCAGCGCCGCCTGGAGGCCGCGTCCGGCGGCGTGGCCCACGGCAAGCCAGCGCGCCGTGGTCGGCGTCGCGTGATGGCCGGTGCCCGGCGCCGCCATGATCAGCGCGGCCGAGAGCGCATTTGCCGTCTGCTTCTCGTCCAGCTTGAAGAGCCGGGCAGCGACCGCGGCCGCGCCGAACGGCGCAGCGAAATAGGAGGGCCAGATGCCGCGATAGAGCACGCTCGGGCCGTCGATCGCGGCGCCGAGCCGGATCATGGCCTCGTAGCCCACGGCGATGGCGGCCGCGACATCGCCGGCCGTCACGTCCGGCAGCGAGGCGGCGATGGTCAGCGCCGAAGGCACCACGATCGCACCGGGCGTGATCATCGCGCCAAGGTGAATGTCGTCGATCTCGCTCAATCGCGCGAGCGCCACGTTGATCGCCATGCGGTCGGCGAGCGCATCGCCGTCCTTGCGGAAGGCCAGCAGCAGCCGGCCCTCGTGGGTGCCCCGGGCGGCGATCCATGCGCCGATCGAATCGGCGGCATGCAAACGCACGTCGGCCCGCACGCGCGCGTCGGGATCGTAGGCGGCGACGAAGGCGCCAAGCTGTTCGAGGGCCGTCATCGGCTCCAACATGTTTCGCGCGCGTTGCGGCGCTGGTTTTGGTGGGCGATCTGCGCTTGAATCGCAAAGCGTCGGGATTCGCTCCGACCCTATCGGCAATTCCGGAGCCGCTCAATGCCGCCAAAGATTTGGCTCGCCGAGTCACGCAATGCGCCGCACCCGTTGGCGGCGAGCGTCAGTCACCTTCGCGCGAGGGGCGGCCATGAAGACAGCCGCGTCACGACCATCGAGCTGTTCTACGATCTGGTGTTTGTCTTCGCCATCACGCAACTCTCACACGGCCTCCTGGAGCACCTCAGCCCGCTCGGCGCGCTGCAGACCGCCGTGCTGATGCTGGCGGTGTGGTGGGCCTGGATCGATACGGCGTGGATCACCAATTGGCTCGACCCGGAACGCACCGCGGTCCGGCTGATGCTGTTTGCGCTGATGCTGGCCGGACTCGTTCTGTCGGCCTCGATCCCCAAGGCATTCGAGGAGCGGGCGCTGGCCTTCGCGCTGTCTTTTGCCGCGATACAGCTTGGCCGGAGCCTGTTCATGCTCTGGGCGCTCCGGAACCACGACGCCAGCAACTTTCGCAATTTCGTCCGGATCATCCTCTGGCAGGGCTCGGCCGCGCTGTTCTGGATTGCCGGAGCCTTCGCGCACGGACCGGGCAGGCTGACGCTCTGGGCCGTCGCGGTTGGCATTGAAACCTCGGCGCCGGTGCTCGGCTTCTGGGTGCCGCGGCTCGGCCGCTCGACCACCGCCGACTGGACAGTGGAAGGCGGCCACATGGCCGAGCGCTGCGGGCTGTTCGTCATCATCGCGCTGGGGGAATCGGTGCTGGTAACCGGCGCAACCTTCGCGAGCCTGTCCTGGACCGCCGAGCATATCGGCGCGTTCCTGGTGGCGTTCGCCGGAAGCGTGGCGATGTGGGTGATCTACTTCAACATCGGCGCCGAACGGGCGAGCCGCCTGATCGCCTCATCCGACGACCCCGGGCGGCTGGCGCGGAGCGGCTACACCTAATCTCCACATCCTGATCGTCGCCGGCATCATCGTCGCCGCGGTCGCGACGACCTGACGCTGCATCATCCGAGCGGTCACAACGACATCAAGATCGCCGCGGTGCTGATCGGCGGGCCCGCTCTCTATCTCTTCGGCAATATGCTGTTCAAGCGCCTGTCGGCGCCCAACCTGCCGCTTTCGCATCTCGCCGGCCTGGGCATTCTTGCACTGCTGATCCCGGCCTCGGCGATCACGACGCCGCTGCTGCTGTCATCGGCGGCGACGACGGTGCTGATCGTGGTGGCGGCCTGGGAATCGCTCTCGCTGCGGAATTCTCCGCACGGCCGAACGCGGTGACTACGGAATGACGTCGATGAACGACTCAAGCGCAAGCCACGCCATCGCACTCGATGGACTGACGGCCGGCTCGGGAATCGAGGAAACGATGTCTGGTTCACCCTAATCCAGCCAGGCGCGGATCATCTCCACCAGCACGGCGTAGCCGCCGTCCGATTCCTCCGCCGCGGCGCATACGGCGACCGCTACGCCGACCGAAGCCTTGATCACCAGCGGCCGCTCGACCGTATCATCGCCGCCGAGCTGCCAGAGAGTCTGCGCCGGCACCGCGATCATCTTTTCCGTGCCGTCGCGCTAAATGGACGCGATCTGGATGCCTGCGACCTGCATCTCACGGCCGCCCGCCCTGACCAGGATCCGGGCGCCGGAATAGCCCTTGGTGCTCAGGCAGGTGTGCAGCAGGAAGCGTCCAGGTTCGGTGTTGTCCCGCAATTCGCAGTCGCGGTCCGCGATCATGGCGAAGGCGCGATCCTGCGCGTAGCCGGCGATGACCGCCTTGGTCCCGCTCGGCGCCGCATCGCGGCGCAGCCGCAACGGCTCGACCGACGCCGGCAGGCTTTTCGTCACGGTCAACACCGCCCAGTCGGCGTCGGATGTCTCGTCATAGCGCAGCGGATCGAAGCCCGCGCCGATTTCGTAGCGCGGGATTCGCGCGTGGGCAGAGTAGCGCCTGGTCCGATAGCCCAGCATGAAGTGCAGCTCATCTGCAGGAACGAAGCGCTGGCTCCGGTAATTGAACAGGCAATGCGCAGCGGTGAGGATCTTATCGTGCGAAATCACCACGCCGCTGAAGGCGCCGCCGGATGCGTTGAACAGCTTGCCGATCGAGGACCACGGATAGCTCCGCTCGTCGACGGTTTCGCGACGCAGTTCCAATGGCCCGATTGTCGCGGCGCTTGCCGCGGACAGCATCGACAGGCCGACCGCTGTGATGAGCAGCAGCCCGCGTGAACGCGCGCCGAACATCAACGACTCCCCATGCGCCTTTTGTTTTCATTGGCGCTTGATGGGAGCGATGATCTCGCAGTCGTCTTGAGATCCTGTTGAGGAACAGGCTTGCGGCTTCCTTGACGAACGCGCTTACGAAGACGTTGATAGAGAGACTTGCGGAGTAATTGACAAACAGGCTTGCGCAGCCGTTAACGGGCGCCTGCGCTCGTCGAATTTGCTGGGGAAAGACATGAACGGCTTGAATATCGGCGTGATCGGCGCCGGCCTGATGGGTCACGGCATCGCTTATCTGCTGGCCGCCGCCGGGCATCGGGTCCGCGTGTACGATCCGTCAACCCAATGGCGAGATTCCTTGAGCGAGCGGCTGGAGAGCGCCCGCGCGCTGCTTGGCGGCGATTCCGCCCTGCTCGGCCGCATCACCGTCCACGACCGGATGGCGCCGGCGATGAAGGAGACGGCATTCGTGTTCGAGGCCGCGCCGGAAAAGCTTCCGCTGAAACAGCAGCTGTTCGCCGAGCTCGAAGAGCTGACCGCGCCCACAACAATCCTCGCCAGCAACAGCTCGGCCATTCCCTCGACGCGGATCGGCGAACATCTCAAGCATCGCGAGCGCGTGGTCGGAACCCATTTCTGGAACCCGCCGCATCTCGTGCCACTGGTCGAAGTCACGCAGAACGAAAAAACCAGCGACGACACGGTCGCCAGGACGATGGCGCTACTGCGCGATTCCGGGCGCAATCCGGTGCATGTGAAGAAGGACATTCCGGGCTTTATCGGCAACCGTCTTCAACATGCCTTGAAGCGCGAGGCGATCGCGCTGGTCGCCGCGGGCGTTTGTGACGCCGACACCATCGACGAGGTGGTCAAGAGCGGCTTCGGCGCACGCATGGCGGTGCTGGGTCCGATGGAGCAGACCGACCTCGTGGGAGTCGACCTGACGCTCGACATCCAGAACGTGCTGCTGGCCGACCTCGACCGCTCGACCGAGCCGACGCAGTTCATCAAGGACAAGGTCGCAGCGGGCAAGCTCGGCATGCGCACCGGCGAGGGCCTGCGCAAATGGACGCCGCAGTCGGCCGACGCGGTACGCGAACGGTTGCGGAATTTCCTCGCCGCGCAGGCCAAGGCCGCGCGCAAGTAACGGTTCGCGGCGGATCGTGCCCGGGCGCCTACTTGCCCTTGAGCATGTAGCGTCCGCTTTCATGGCGGGTGAGCTTGTCGGCGGAATAGAGCGCATCGAGTTCGCGAACCAGTTCGCGGCCGTCGCGGGAGCCGGCCGCGATCATCAGTTCGAGGAAGCTCGCGGGGCCGGCGGCGAGCCTGTCGGCAACCGATGTCTTCGCATGCCCATTGGCTTTCGGCATCACCGGCGCCATCGGGATGCCCCACTCCAGGGAGTTGTGCTTGCCGAACGGGATGGTGCAGTCGAAGCCGATCTTGGCTCCGGTGCGCGCGCCGGCAAGCGACGGATCGAGCGGCACGACGCGGAAGCCAGCGGCTTGAATCGTGTCGCGGTCGCCCTGGTAGCGCGTCGCCAGCGCCCAGTCGCACTGCTCGTCGGAGAACACGTCGATGTCGTCGTCGAACACGAACACCTGCTTGGCCTCGGCCATGCTGCCGAACACCGCGGCGATGGCGTTGCGGGCTTCGCCGGGCACGCGCTGGCGGATCGAGACGCGGACGTTGTACATGCCGCCGCTCGACGGCGTGGCAAAACAGGCAACCGGCTCGCGCACCGCCGTCACGAGACCGGCCCAGGCGGCGGACTCCGTCTTCACCGTGGTGAGCTGCGCCGTGTCGGTGCGGCCGAGATGCTTGCCGCCGATGGTCACGGTCTGGAACAGCGCGTCCTTGCGATGGGTGATCGCAGTCAAGTGGAACACCGGGTTGCGCTTCACCACGCCGTAATAGCCGACGTATTCGCCGAACGGGCCTTCCGGCTCGGTGTGGCCCTTGGGATCGAGATAGCCTTCCAGCACATATTCGGCGTCTGCCGGCACCCAGATATCATTCGTCACGCATTTGACAATTGGAACCGGCGCGCCGCGCAGCGCCCCCAGCACCTCCAGCTCGTCCATCGGCGGGTTCATGCAGACCGCCGCCATGAAGTCGCAGGGCGTCGAGCCGACCACATAGGCGACCGGGGTCTTCTCTCCCTTCGCCACCGCTTCGAGAAAAATCGCGCGCGCGTCGCTCGGCGCGATCATATCGATGCCCGCGGTGCGCGGGCCGCGCAGCATGATGCGGCGGCAGCCGACGTTGGTGTGGCCACTGTCTCGGAATTGCATGACGTCGAGGCCCGCGGAGATATAGGGTGCGCCGTCCTCGCCATGCTGCAGATGCACGGGCAGCGCGCAGAGATCGGCCGCCCCGCCCTTCAACACCACCTGCTGCGCCGGGGCGTCCGCGGCGGAAACTTTCACCGGCTTGTGCGGCCTGGCGAGCCGCTCGGTGATCGCCGGCAGCAGCCCGCCCTCGTCGGTGTCGAGCGCGAGCGCAAGGCGCTTGCGCGAGCCCATGACGTTGCCGATCAGCTCGGCCTTCTCGGGCCCGACCGCCTTGAACCAGGTCGCGCGCGGATTGCCATCGAGCACGGCGCCCACATCGACCAGATCGATCGGCTGGTCGTGAATCTCGCATTCGCCGAGTTGCACCAGACGCTCTACGAAGCGGCGGAGGCGGAAGCGCTCGGTGTCGATGGCCGCCATGAGTATTCCCTGGATTGCAACGAAGGGCTGGGCCTGTAGATTGCTGGCAGGCGTTCAAGGAGAACAATGCCATGCCGGGGACGGAAACAAAACACAAGGTCCGCGACGTCAATGTCCGGATGCTGCGGGGCGGGTCGGGGCCGCCGCTCCTGTTCCTGCATGGCGCCAACGGGTTGCCGGTGTGGCTGCCGGTGTTCGAGCTCCTGTCCAAGCAATTCGAGGTGTTCGTCCCCGAGCATCCGGGTTTCGGCACGTCGGACAATCCGGGCTGGATGCGCAACATCGGCGATCTGGCGATGTACTACCTCGATTTCCTCGACGAGTTCGGCCCCCACGAGGTCCATGTCGTCGGCCAGTCGCTCGGCGGCTGGGCCGCGGCGGAAGCAGCGGTGCGGAACTGCTCGCGCATCAAGACGCTGTCATTGCTGGGTCCGGCCGGCATCCGTATCAAGGGAATGCCGAGCGGCGACAACTTCATCTGGAGTCCCGAAGAAGCCGTCCGCAATCTTTATCACAACCAGGCCATCCCCGATCAGATCCTGGCGGTGCAGCCGACCGACGATCAGGCCGACATCCTGCTGACCAACCGCTTCGCCACGGCAAAGTTCGGCTGGGAGCCGCGCTGGTACAATCCGTCGCTGGAGCGCTGGCTGCACCGCATCACCGTGCCGACGCTCATCGTGTGGGGCAAGGAGGACAAGCTGTTCCCGAGCGCCTATGCGGCGCGCTGGGGCGAGCGGATCCCGGGCAGCCGCGTCGGAATCGTGCCTGAGTGCGGTCACGTGCCGGCGGTCGAGAAGCCGGAGATCGCCGCGAAGGAAATCATCCGTCTTTACGCGGGGACACGCTGATGCAGTTCACATTCTTCCACCTGATGCCGTATCGCCCGCTCGACATGGCCGAGCGCCACAAGCACAAGGCCGCCTGGGTGGTGCTGCCGAACACGCTGTACGACCCGAAGAAGGGCGCGGACGAGTACGAGTCCTACATCAATCAGCTCGTCTATGCCGAAAAGCTCGGTTTCGACGTGATCGCGGTCAACGAGCACCACCAGACCGCCTACGGCATCATGCCGGCGCCGAACCTGATCGCCGCGAACCTCATCGCGCGGACAACCAAGGCGAAGATCGCCATCATCGGCCGCGCGCTGCCGCTGGTGAACAATCCGATCAACATCGCGGAAGAATTCGCGATGCTGGACAATCTGTCGCGGGGCCGCATCATCACCGGCTTCGTCCGCGGCATCGGCAACGAGTATCATTCGACCGGCATCAATCCGTCGTTCTCGCACGAGCGCTATCAGGAGGCGCATGACCTGATCGTGCAGGCCTGGACCAAGCCCGGCCCGACGTCGTTCGAGGGCGAGCACTTCAACGTGCGCTACGTCAACATCTGGCCCCGCCCCTACCAGACGCCGCATCCGCAGATCTGGATCCCGTCGATGGGCTCGTCGGAGACGGTGAAATGGGCGGCGGCGCCGGAACGCAAGTATCCGTTCCTGGTCACGTTCTCGAGCCGGGAGCTGGTGACGCGCTATCTCAACGTCTATCGCGAACAGGCCAAGCAGTACGGCTACGAAGCCTCGCCCGACCAGGTCGGCTGGGCTTCTCCGGTCTATGTCGCCGACACCGACGAGCGCGCGCGGAAAGAGGCCAAGGAAGGCATCGAGACCCTGTTCAACGACTTCCTTGCCGTGCCGTTCCAGATGCTGCTGCCGCCCGGCTACATGTCGCTGCCGTCGATGAAGAACACCATGCGGATGCGCAAAGCGCTCGGCGCGCAGAAGCGCCTGACGATGGAGGAGCTGGCCGAGAGCGGCACCGTCATCGTCGGCTCGCCGCAGACCGTGCGCGACCAGCTCGCGAAGCAGCGCGACGACACCCGCGCCGGCAAGCTCATCACCATGCTGCAGTTCGGTACGCTGTCGGATGAGCTGACCAAGCGGAACATGGAGATGTTCGCTTCCGAGGTGATGCCGCACCTGCGGAATTGATGTTAGGCTTGGCGTAATCAGAATAGCGTGGGGTGGTGGGGCGGCAGGAGAGGGTTGCAGGGGTGCGATGCGGATCGTAGCGATGGCACTGGCCTTGTGCGTTGGCGCGAGCGGCGCGGGAGCGCAGAACTATCCGTGCTCTCAGGTCAAACTCGTCGTGCCATATCCGGCGGGCGGCGCAACGGACGTGGCGACGCGCATCGTCGCCGAGCGGCTGGAGGCGGTGTTCAAGAAGACCTTCGTCGTCGAGAACCGGGGCGGCGCGACCGGCAACATCGGCACCGTCGCGGTCGTGACCGCGCCGCCGGACGGCTGCACACTGCTCATCAACGCCACCGTCATCGCGACCTTCAGCCACAGCTTCTCCAAGCTGTCCTACGATCCGTTCAAAGATCTCGCGCCGGTCGGCGGCGTCGGCGTCACACCGACATTGATCGTGGCCGCCGCCTCGATCCCCGCCAACGACATCAAGGGCCTGGTCGAGTGGAGCAAGACCAAGCCCGATGGCCTCAACTACAGCACCGCGGGCTACGGCCTGCAGCAGCATCTCGCCTCCGAGGAGATCGCGCAGCGCACCGGCGCGAAATTCACCCACGTCGCCTACCGCGGCGGCGGTACCGCCATGACCGATCTGATCGCGGCGCGCCTCGATTTCGGCGGGTTCCTCGCCGGCACGACCAAGCCGCTGATCGCGAGCGGCCAGCTCAAGGGGCTGGCAATCGTCGCGGACAAGCGGTCGGAGTTGGTGCCTGACATCGCGACGACCACCGAACAGGGTCTGGCCGGCATGAACTCCCACGGCGTCCACTTTATGATGTTCGCCCCCGCGGCCACGCCGAAGCCTGTCGTGACCATGCTAGGCGCGGAGCTGAAGAAGATCATCGCCGAGCCGTCGCTGAAGCAGCGTTTCGCGGGCATCGGCTTCGATGCCACTCCGATGACCGCCGACGAGGTCGCCGCCGCCATGCGCAAGACCGAGGCGGACCTCTCGCCGGTGATCAAGCGGCTCAACATCAAGCTGGACTGACCACCGACGCAGAACCCATACGCCTGCCGACATCGGCGTCATCCCCGCGCTGCAATACAACGCTGCCAAGGCCGCGACGACACCTGCAAGCACCCGGAGGTCACACCAGGACCTACGGTCCGGTGGCTTAATGGGATGCATGGGATTCACAGGGTTGCGCCCGAATCCCGCCCACCTCCCCCCGCCCACGCGGGTTGGGTCGGACCTGCGGCGGCGCGCCAAATTGACCCGACCCGGCGCAGCCATTACCGTCTGTGCAAATTGGCCAGGAAGGCCGTTCACGCTGGGAGGTTATTCATGCGCAAGTCATTTGCCGCTTTGTTCGCAGCAACCGCGCTGGTCGCTCTGGCCGGACCGGCCAACGCTCAGGACACCGTCAAGGTCGGCGTGATTCTGTCGCTGTCAGGCCAATTCGCCGACGCCGGCGTGCAGATGCTCAACGGCATCAAGACCTACATGAAGGAGCATGGCGAAACCGTCGCTGGCAAGAAGATCGAGCTCATCGTCAAGGACGATGGCGGCCCCGCCCCCGACGTCGCAAAGCGCCTGGCGCAGGAACTGGTGGTGCGCGACAAGGTCGATATGCTGGCGGGCTTCACGCTCACGCCGAATGCGCTCGCCGCCGCCGACGTGTCGGCCGAGGCGAAGAAGTTCATGGTGGTGATGAACGCCGCCACTTCGATCATCATCACCAAGTCGCCCTACCTGGTGCGGAGTTCGGTGACGCTGCCGCAGGTGGCAGAAACCTTCGGCACCTGGGCCGTCAAGAAGTCCGGCGTCAAGAAGGTCTACACCATGGTCACCGACTATGGCCCCGGCCATGACTTCGAAGGCAGCTTCCAGCGCGCCTTCAAGGAGGCCGGCGGCGAGGTCGTCGGGCAGGTCCGCTTCCCGGTCGCCAACCCGGACTTCTCCGCCTTCGTGCAACGGGCGAAGGACATCAATCCCGAAGCGATCATGATCTTCATCCCCGGCGGCGCGCAGCCGGCGGCGCTCGGCAAGGCCTTCGCCGAACGCGGCGTCGATCCGAACAAGACCAAGATCCTCGGCTCCGGCGAAACCACGTCCGAGCAGGCGCTCAAGAGCATGGGCGACACGTCGCTCGGCATCATCACCGCCTGGCACTACGAATACACCAGCAAGACACCGAAGAACGTCGCCTTCGTGAAGGCATTCAACGATCTGAACAAGCGCAACCCGGACTTCTTCTCGATCGGCGGCTATGACGGCATGCACCTGATCTACGAGACGCTGAAGAAAGCCGGCGGCAAGACCGACGGAGACTCGCTGATCGCCGCGGCCAAGGGCATGAAGTGGGAAAGCCCGCGCGGACCGATGTCGATCGATAGCGAGACCCGCGACGTGGTGCAGACCATCTACATCCGCAAGGTCGAGAAGGTGGCCGGCGAGCCGCAGAACGTGGCGTTCGACAAGATCGAGAACGTCAAGGACCCGGCCCGGGCGCGGAACTACAAGTAGGGCTGGCTGCCTCGTTTTCAGCCATTGCAGACTAGCGCTTTTGCAAGCGACACCGGGCCGGATTGACTTCCGGCCCGGAGCGCGGATGCTGCCACCGCCTGGCCATTGCAGTTCGCCGCCGGGCACGGGATAAGTGTCGTCAAAAGCCTTTCCAATAAACTTCGGAGGAATCCAATGCGACGCGCAATGATCGGGCTTGCCTTGTTCGCCGCCACGCTGATTTCGGCGACGGGTGCCCCAGAACAGGCCCATGCCCAGGACAGCGTCAAGATCGGCTTGATCATGTCCTACTCGGGACAATTCGCCGATCCAGGCTCGCAGATCGACAACGGCATCAAGCTCTACATGAAGGAGCACGGCGACACGGTCGCCGGCAAGAAGATCGAGCTGATCCGCAAGGACAACGGCGGAGTGGCGCCGGACGTGGCCAAGCGTCTCGCCCAGGAGGCAATCGTCCGCGACAAGGTCGACATGATCGCCGGCTTCGATCTCACGCCGAACGCGCTCGCCGCGGCCGACGTCTCGGCGCAGGCCAAGAAGTTCATGGTCAACATGAACGCCGCGACCTCGATCATCACGACCAAGTCGCCCTACATGGTGCGCACGTCGTTCACCGTGCCGCAGGTCAACGAGTCGCTCGGCACCTGGGCTTACAAGAGCGGCGCCCGCAAGGCCTACACGCTCGTGTCGGATTTCAGCCCCGGCCATGACGGCGAAGGCGCATTCCAGCGCGCGTTCAAGGAGGCCGGCGGCGAGATCATCGGCTCGGCGCGTTATCCGGTGGCGAACCTCGACTTCACCGCGTTCCTGCAGCGCGCCAAGGACATGAACCCCGACGTGATCTACATCTGGGTCCCCGGCGGCCCGCAGCCGGCGGCGATCGGCAAGGCCGTCGCCGAGCGCGGCATCGACCTCAACAAGACCAAAGTGGTCGGACAGGGTGAACTGACGTTCGACGAAGCGCTCAAGGGCATGGGTGATGCGGGCTTGGGCTTCATCACCGCCTTCCACTACGACCACAATCACCAGTCGGCCAAGAACAAGAAGTTTGTCGCCAACTACAACGCCGATTTCAAGCGCAATCCCGACATGTTCTCGGTCGGCGGCTACGACGGCATGCACGTCATCTACGAGGCGCTCAAGAAGACCAAGGGTGACACCGACGGCGACGCGCTGATCGCGGCGGCCAAAGGCCTGAAATGGGAGAGCCCGCGCGGACCCATGTCGATCGACCCGGAGACGCGCGACGTGGTTCAGGACGTCTACATCCGCCGGGTCGCGAAGGTGAACGGCCAGTTGGTCAACGTCGAATTCGACAAGCTGGAAAACGTAAAAGACCCCTTCAAGGCGCGCCTGCCCAAGCAGTAACGCAATGACGGTGGGCGGCCGAGGGGGACGACCGCGATGATCACGTCCGTGTTCGGCGTCCTGTTCGACGGGTTCGCCTACGGCATGCTGCTGTTCCTGCTGTCGGTCGGGCTGTCGGTGACGCTCGGGATGATGAATTTCGTCAATCTCGCGCACTGCACCTTCGGCATGATCGGCGGCTACGTCACCGTGACGCTGATGAACAGCTGGGGGTGGCCGTTCCTGGCCACCCTGCCCGTGGCGTTCATCGTGACGGCGCTGATCAGCGTCGTGTTCGAGCGCACCATGTTCCGCCACCTCTACCGGGCGAGCGACCTCGACCAGTGCCTGCTCACCATCGGGCTCGTTTTCGTCTCCGTCGCCACCGCCGCCTGGGTCTACGGCACGATCCAGCAGCCGGTGCAGCTTCCGCCCTATCTGCGCGGCTCGCTGCAGGTGGCGGGGCTGACGCTCGGCATCTATCGCATCTTCCTGATCGTGTTCGCGCTCGTCGTCACCGGGCTGCTCGTTGCGGCGCTGGAGTTCACCCGCTTCGGTGCGCAGGTGCGGGCCGCGGTCGACAACCAGCGCATGGCACGCGGGCTCGGCATCAACGTCGACGGCGCATTCGCGATCACCTTCGCGCTCGGCAGCGGGCTTGCGGGCCTCGGCGGCGCGCTCGCCATCGACATCGTCGGCCTCGATCCGTCGTTTGCGCTGGCCTTCCTGGTCTATGTGCTGATCGTGGTCGCGGTCGGGGGCCTGGGCTCGATCGGCGGCACCTTCGCCGCCGCCATGCTGCTCGGCATCAGCGACATGGCGGGAAAATATTACTTTCCCGCGATCGGCTCATTCCTGATCTATCTGGTGATGATCAGCCTCTTGATGTGGCGGCCGGCCGGCATCTTCGGAAGGCGCACCTGATGGCGGTCACCTCCCCCGGGATCGCAGGCGCGCACCAATATCTGGACGCGCAGGTCCGCTGGCGCACGATCGAGATCGTGTTCTGGCTCGCGACCTTGCTGCCGTTCGTGGTGACGCCCGACTATCTAGTGCTGGCGAGCCAGATCGCCGTCACCGCGCTGTTCGCCCTCTCGCTCGACCTGATCCTGGGCTATGCGGGAATTGTCTCGCTCGGACATGCCGCGTTCTTCGGCTTCGGCGCCTACACCGCGGGCCTCATCTCGAAATGGGGCTGGGGCGAGCCGCTGACCGGCCTCGTGATCTCCGGCTTCGCCGCGGGCCTGCTCGGCTATCTGATGAGCTTCATCATCTCGCGCTTCCGGCATCTGGCGCTGATCATGATCACGCTCGGTTTCGGTCTCCTGCTGCTCGAGGCCGCCAACAGCGCGAGCGGGCTCACCGGCGGCGCCGACGGCCTGCAGGGCGTGAAGATGTGGCCGCTGCTTGGCATGTTCAAATTCGATCTCTACGGCCGCACCGCCTATTGGTATGCGCTGATCGTGCTGTTCCTTTTGTTCCTGGTGAGCCGGCGGCTGATCAATTCGCCGTTCGGGCTGTCGCTCCGCGGCATCCGCGAGAACGCCGTCCGCATGCGCGCGATCGGCGCGGAGAGCCGCTCGCACATCCGTAAGATCTACACCATCTCCGCGATCATCGCAGGCGTTGCCGGCGCGATCCTGACGCAGACCACCGAAACCGTGTCGCTCGGCGTACTCGACTTCCAGCGCTCGGCCGACATCCTGGTGATCCTGATCCTCGGCGGCGCCGGACGGCTCTACGGGGGATTGATCGGCGCCATCATCTACATGATCGCGCGCGACTGGTTCTCCGGCGTCAATCCGCAATACTGGTATTTCCCGATCGGCGTTCTGCTGATCGGGGTTGTGCTGTTCCTGCCGAACGGCGTCCTCGGCGGTCTCGCTCAGATCGTGAACTCCGAGCGCGGCCAGCGCTGGGCTGGCTGGCTCACCTCGCCGCTGCCCTGGAGATCGCGCCCGTGACCGTGCCAGCCCTTTCCACCAGCGGCCTCGACAAGAACTTCGGCTCGCTTGTCGTTGCCAAGAGCATCGAGATCGCCCTGCCGCGCGGGGTGCGCTACGCGCTGATCGGGCCGAACGGCGCCGGCAAGACCACGCTGATCAACCTGATGACCGGGATGCTGCGCCCCGACGCCGGCCGGATCATACTCGGCGACGAGGACATCACCGCACTCGGCCCCGAAGAGCGCGTGCGGCGCGGGCTCGTTCGCACCTTCCAGATCAACAGCCTGTTCCCGCATCTCAACCCGCTCGAAGCGGTCACGCTGGCGATCTGCGAGCGCGAGCGCATCGCCCGCACCTGGTGGCGGCCGACCTCCGATTATCGCGCCGCCGTTGACGAGGCCTATTCGGTGCTCGAACAGCTCATGCTGGGGCCCGTCTGCACGCGGGAGACCCGCGAACTCGCCTATGGCCAGCAGCGGCTCCTGGAGATCGCGCTGGCGCTCGCGACCAAGCCCAAGGTGCTGCTGCTCGACGAGCCCGCCGCCGGCGTGCCGCGCGAGGAAAGCGCCGAGCTGTTCACGGCCATCACCAACCTATCGCAGGACATCACCGTGCTGTTCATCGAGCATGATATGGAGCTGGTGTTCCGCCTTGCCAGCCGCATCATCGTCATGGTCGGCGGCCGCATCCTGCTGGAAGGCACGCCCGACGAGATTTCCGCCGACCCGCGCGTGCGCGAGGTCTATCTCGGAGGGGCGCATGCCTGAGCCCCTGCTCTCGTTTAAAGGCGTCCGCTCAGGCTACGGCGAAGCGGTCGTGCTCGACGACATCACCTTCGACATCCCCGAGCGCGGCAGCCTCGCGGTGCTGGGACGCAACGGCGTCGGCAAGAGCACGCTGCTGTTGACGCTGATGGGCTTCACCCAGCTGCGCCACGGGTCGATCTCGTGGCGCGGTACCGACATCACCAGGCTCGCACCGCACCGTCGCGCGCTGTCCGGCATCGGCTGGGTGGCGCAGGAGCGCGAAATCTTTGCAAACCTCACGGTCGAGGAAAACCTGACGGTCGCCTCACGCCCCGGCCGCTGGGACCTGCCCGCGGTATTCGAGCTGTTCCCGCGGCTGAAGGAGCGCAAGCTTTCCAAGGGCAATCAGCTCTCCGGCGGCGAGCAGCAGATGCTGGCAACCGCGCGCGCGCTGATGACAAATCCGGCGCTGCTCCTTCTCGACGAGCCGCTCGAAGGTCTCGCGCCGATCATCATCGAGGAGTTGGTGCGGGGCCTGCGCAGAATGATCACCGAGGAAGGCACCGCCGTCATGCTGGTGGAGCAGCACGCCGAGATCGCGCTGTCGCTCACCGAGCACGCCGTGCTGCTGGAGCGCGGCGCGATCGTGCACCGCGCTCCCTCGGCGGACCTGCTGAAGGATCACGCCACGCTGGACCGGTACATCGGTCTTCGCGTAGCAGAAGGCAAGCCGGTCAGGCCGTCAACCTGATAACTGCCTTGTCGTAGACTTCCGCCCCGAGGTCGCCACCCTCGAAGATGCCACGCTCGGCGATCCAGGCGCGCGAGTCGTCGAAGATCTCGCGTGAATACGGCTCGAACACGATGCGCTCGCCCGGCCCCCAGCGGCGCGTGTCCATCGTGTCGTGGAAGCGCTTGGGGAACTCCTTCGTGTAGTGCTTCGTGTAGAGCTCCGGCCGCAGATCGATGTCGGCCTGCGCCCTCCTCAAAGCACGGAATAACTTCTGCACGTCCTCCATGTCCGGGTCCCCGGTGAGCATGGTCGCCATCATGAAGGTGCAGTCGAGAACCTTCCGGAAGCCGAGTTGCTCGGCGTAATAATACGGCCCAGAGAACAGCGTGCAGGCAGGCACTTCGCCATTCAGCAGCTTCTCCATGCGGCCGAACACCAGTCCGTCCTTGAACGACAGGTCGATCTTGTCCAGCGGCATGAACTGCTCAAGCGCCTGGATCGTTGCATAGTGGCTGCCGGACTGATAGCCGACCGAGATGGGCACGCCGGCGAGATCCTCCGGCTTCTTCACCTTGGAGTCCGGCGGCACGAAGATGCCGCAGGTCGAGACCTGATAGACATCGCCGTAAAGCTTACCGTGGCCCTTGGCGGCGGCGACGTTCACGGTCCAGTGGCAGGCACAGGACACGTCCGACTTGCGGCCGCGCTCGAAAGTCTGCATCGCGCCGACCTTGTCGCCAAGCTGCTGCGACGCGCCGTCGCTCGACTGCACGAGCTCGCGGAACTCGTAGTCGAGTCCCTCGTCCTTGAAGTAGCCCTTCTCCTCCGCCACCCATTCGTGCAGCCGGAAGTGCGGCTCGATGATGAATTTTTCCTTGGCCATGGTTTCTTCCGTTTATGTTCAGCAGCAGTCGATGATCTTGAGTTTGGTTTTGCCATTCTCCGACATCCGGCGGGCGAGATCAACGCGCATTCCCCGGATAGAGCTCTTTTTCTTGCAACGCTCACGCCGGGCATCAGCATCTCATCATGGATTGGCCATGCCGTTCATCCTTGGATTTTTGTTCCCGTTCGCGCTTGCCGGGTGCCTCACGGCCACCGATCCGCCCGCGGACGCGCCGCCGCCGGCGGGCATGGCCCGGGTCGTTGTCACGCGGTCCGACAGCGCCCGGCTTATCGGCACGCCGGCCAGGATCGAGCTGAACGGGGCGCAAGTGGTGGAATTGCCTATCACCGACAGCACCTCCAGTTCCGTCGCACCGGGAAATGTCGTCGTCAGCGTTTCCGCGGCATCCCCGCCTGGCCGCTACAGCTACCTATTCAAGGCAGAGCCCGTCAGGATCTATCGCTTCATCGTCGCTCCGCGGGACAACATCACGGCCGCCGGGCTGGCGGCGGGGCCGGGCCAGGCGATCGAAGCCTCCGGGCCGTTCGGCATCGCGGCAACCGACCAGACCCTGCATGCAACGCTGCCTGGATGCCGCACTTTTCCGGTCGCCTTCCCGGATATCCCGTGGGATGATGGCGGCCACAAAAGGCGGCCCAATTTTCGAGGGAGCAAAGCGCAATGGAATTCGGAATTCTCTTCACGTCCCATCCCAACACTGCGGCCGAGCCCTACCCGCACCGCGACGTACACGCGCGCGTGACCAAGCAGATCGTGCGGGCCGACGAGCTCGGCTACGACTACGCCTGGGTCGCCGAGCACCACTTCTCCAACGAATACGGCATCATGCCGGACGTGTTCGTCTATGCGGGCTATCTCGCGGCGCTGACCAAGCGCATCAAGATCGGCACTGCCGTCGTGACCCTGCCGCTCGCCAATCCGCTGCGGGTCGCGGAGAACTCGGCCTTCGTCGACATCCTCACCGGCGGGCGCTTCGTGCTGGGGCTCGGCTCCGGCTACCGCAAATACGAGTTCGACGCCTTCGGGGTGGATTTCGAGAACCGGCGTGACATCCAGGAGGAGGCGCTGCCGGTGCTGATGGAGCTGCTCCACAGCAAGCGCATCGACCACAAGGGCAAGTATTTTTCCGCCAAGGTAACCGAGCCCTACGAATTGTTCCCGCATCCAGTGCAGCAGCCGCATCCGCCGATCTTCCTGGCGGCCTCCACCGAGCGCTCGCTCGGCGTCGCCGGGCACTACGGCTTCGGTACCATGATGTCGAGCTGGACGCCGTTCCCCGAGTTGGCGCGGCAGGCCAAGGTCTATCGCGACGCGCTCGAACAGACGCCGCCGAAGTGGCGACAGAACGGCGCGCGCGGGCATGTGGACGTCGCCCGCTGGGTCTATGTGGCGGAGACCGACGCCAAGGCCAAGCGCGAGAGCGAAGAGGGCATCATGAAGAACCTTGCGCATTTTTCGAGCGGCCACACCTCGGGCTATCTCGGCACGGTGTCGAAGGACGTCGGCGCCAATCCGCGCGACTACGACGCGCTGAACAAGGACATCCTGCTACACGGCTCGCCCGCGAGCGTGGTGGGGAAGATCGAGACCTTGCGCGAAATGGCCGGCGTCGACTCCGTGATGCTGCACTATCCGCCGTATTACGGGCAGGAGAAGGCGCTGGCCTCGCTGGAGCTGTTCGCGAGCGAGGTGATCCCGAAGCTGAAATCGCCCGCGCCAAAACGGAAGACGGCTTAGCAAAAAACAAAAGCGCCCCCCCGAAACAGGGGAGCCGCTTTTTTCCGTCCCGCGACCAACTAGCGGATGATGGCCGCCCCACCGTTGTGATGGTGGCGATGCCGCTTCTTCACGACCACAACACGCTCGGCGCGGTGTCGAAGGACGTCGGCGCTAATCCGCGCGACTACGACGCGCTGAACAAGGACATCCTGCTGCACGGCTCGCCCGCGAGCGTAGTGGGGAAGATCGAGACCTTGCGCGAAATGGCCGGCGTCGACTCCGTGATGCTGCACTATCCGCCGTATTACGGGCAGGAGAAGGCGCTGGCCTCGCTGGAGCTGTTCGCGAGCGAGGTGATCCCGAAGCTGAAATCGC
>SHVN01000117.1 GCA_009694215.1 Xanthobacteraceae bacterium | reverse complement strand
TCCTTGATCGAGACGGCTCGATCCCTCAGGTCCTTCGAGTATCCCTTCGCCATTGCACTCCCCCGCCGCTGTCGACGAAGGAATCTGAATCTGATTTGCGCCGCCCGGGGAATCCCCTGTAACTGAAATGATTCACATCAACCGGAAAATGCTCTACCGTGCAAAAATTGCGACACGTGGCCGTGTGAGCTCGCCCAGGACTTCAGCGCCACCCGTTCGATTTCGGTCGCCCAGCTCGGATTGGTTCGCTCTCGATCGATCGTCTCTTCGCCTGCGCCCGCTCTTGCGCGGATCGGCAGTTCGCCGCTCTTGATGGCGGCCAATATCGTTTGCGACCACGCGAGCGATTCCTGGGTTGCCGTGCAACCCGGCTCGATGTTGCACCACAATCGCGATGCGTCCGAGACGCGAAACGTCCTGACGAGCGTCCACGCCGCGAAGTTTGGCTGCGACCGTTCGGCAACCTTGTCCACGGTCTTTGCAGAGTTCGATATGAGCAACAGCGCCGCGCACAAACACGCGCTGCACGCCACCGTGCAATAGCCGGCGGCGATAGCCATTGGATAGGGCACTCCCACCTGAATGGCCCACGCTGTGCAAAGCGCGGCCAGCGCGCCGCCGCCGCACAGGACAAGCAGGCCCAGGACGCCGATCGCCGCGCAAATGTTCCGGACGTCGCGTATCAGTTGTTGGAAGCGGTTTTGGCGGGCCGAACTCTGGCTTAGACTTGCGTGCGTTTCCGGGACTGCGATACGAGGAAGGCGGGTGGTCGCGGGATGTTGATTGATGGACATTCTTCTCCGGGCACATCTGATTGTGTGAGAGAGGTGTGGCGAAATGCAACCTGAATAACTCAAGCGGCATCCGATCCTGCATGGATGCAAGGCCGACCGTATCATGAAGTCTGCGGGAATTAAGATTCCGCCGCGTCAAAGCGCTTCTTGTCGACAGGTTGTTTGACCGGGATGTTTGATGCCGCGTCGGGCCGAAAGCGGAAGGCCCGAATGCCGGCAGCTACCGGATCAGCCAGACGATCCAGATCAGCAGCGCCGCGATCACCCAAAGCGCCCAGGCGATCCAGCGGCTTCTTCGCGATTCGGCATGGCCGATGGCGGCGACCGTCTCGGGCGCCAGCACCAGGCCGTCGCGGGTGATGGTGTCGAGGTGCTCGACCAGCACGGCGCCGCGCGACATCAGGCTCGGCACGCCGGCGAGGAACCCGGCCGCGCCCTGCGCCGCGTCCTCGATTCGCCCGGCGGCCCCGAGATGGCGCTCCATCCATTCACGCACCACTGGCTCCGACACCGTCCACATGTCGAGCTTGGGATCGAGCGCGCGCGCCACGCCCTCGACCACCACCATGGTCTTCTGCAGCAGCAGCAGTTCCGGCCGGGTCCGCATGTCGAACAGGCCGGTGACCTCGAACAGCAGCATCAAAAGCTTCGCCATCGAAATCTCGTCGGCGGGCCGGTTGTGGATCGGCTCGCCGATGGCGCGGATCGCCTGCGCGAAGTTCTCGACCGAATGATGCGACGGCACATAACCCGCCTCGAAATGCACCTCGGCGACCCGCTGATAATTGCGGGTGATGAAGCCGTAGAGAATCTCGGCGAGGAAGCGGCGCTCCTTCGGCCCGAGCCGTCCCATGATGCCGAAGTCGACGAACGTGAGCTTGCCCCCGGCATTGACGAACAGGTTTCCCGGGTGCATGTCGGCGTGGAAGAAGCCGTCGCGCAGCGCGTGCCGCAGGAAGGTCTGGATCACGGCATGCGACAGATGCTTGAGGTCGAAGCCCTTGGCCTCAAGCGTCGCGCGGTCGTGCAGCGGCGTGCCGTCGATCCATTCGAGCGTCAGCACGTCCTTGGCGGTGCGGTCCCAGTCGACCACCGGCACGCGGAAGTCCGGATCGGCCTTGGTGTTCTCCGTCATCTCGGAGAGCGCCGCGGCTTCGAGGCGCAGGTCCATCTCGATCGCGACCGAGCGGCGCAGCGTGTTCACGGTCTCGATCATGCGCAGCCGCCGCGCCTCGGCGGAAAAGCTCTCGGCGTTGCGCGCGGCAAACACCAGGGCGTCGAGGTCGACGCGGAACCTGCGCTCCACGTCGGGCCGCAGCACCTTCACGGCGACGGCCTTGCGCCCCGCGGCGGTTTCAATCTCGGCGCGATGCACCTGCGCGATCGAGGCGGCCGCGACCGACGGGCCGAACGACACGTAGGATTCCCTGAGCGGCTTGCCGAGCGCGGCGACCACCACCGCCTCGGCCTGGGCCTGCGGGAACGGCGCCATTCTGTCCTGCAGCGATTCCAGGTTGCGCGCCAGAGCGCCGCCGACGACGTCGGGGCGCGTCGCCAGGAACTGCCCGAGCTTGACGTAGGCCGGCCCGAGCTTGGTCAGCGCGGCGGCGAGGCGGCCCTCGGAGCTTGCGCTGGTCGGCCGCTCGATCAGGCGCGCGAGCTTGATCGCGGTCTGCGCGGGCAGCGGCAGCGGCGCGGGATCGGCCAGCGCGAACACGCCCTCGCGCGCGAACACGAAGCCGGCGCGGGCGAGTCGGGCGAGATGGGAGATCGCGGAGATCACGGCCGTTCTAGAGCCGCCAGCCGGAGTGCATGGCCACGACGCCGCCGGTCATCGGCTGGAACGAGACGCGGCGGAAGCCGGCATTGCGCATCATGTCGGCGAATTTCTCGGGGCGCGGAAATTTCCTGATCGATTCAACCAGATAGCGGTAGGCCTCGACATCGCCGGTCACCGCGCGGCCCACGGCCGGGATGACGTTGAATGAGTAGAGGTCGTAAAGCCGGTCGAGGCCCGGCACGTCGACCGAGGAGAATTCCAGGCAGAGGAAATGCCCGCCGGTCTTCAGCACGCGATGGGCTTCCGCGAGCGCCACGCCGATGCGCGGCACGTTGCGGATGCCGAAGGCGATGGTGACGGCGTCGAAGCTCCTGTCGGGCAGCGGCAGCGCCTCGGCGTTGGCCTCGATGAAGGTGACGTCGTGCCCGGCCTTCGCCGCGCGCTCGCGGCCGACCGCGAGCATCTCCGCATTGACGTCAGCGACGGTGACGCGCGTGCCCGGCCCGGCCTTGCCGGCCACCCGGAAGGCCACGTCGCCGGTGCCGCCGGCCAAGTCGAGCAGGGCGAACCTTCTGTCGGCCTTTTCGGCAAGACGGCCGGGGCGGCCTTTTGTCGGCGGGTTGACGGCGGTGACCAGCGCCTCTTTCCAGGCGCGGTGCAGGCCCCCGGACATCAGGTCGTTCATCAGGTCGTAGCGGCGCGCCACCGAGTGAAACACGTCGTCCACCAGCGCCTGCTTGTCTGCAAGCGGCACGCGGCGGAAGCCGAAATCGGTCTGTTTTTCCTTCACTTTAGCCATCATTGCTCCTGAGCGACCGACGATAGCGCGGCGCGGCGGTCGGCGCTACAAAGCACGCGGGAATTGGCTCTGGGACTGGATTTGGCGGCATGCCCGCCGGGAGACAACATCGCATGGCAGTTCAATTTGGCCGCGTCATTCCGACCCTTCGGATTTTCTCGCTGGAGAAGGCGCGCGAGTTCTACGTCGGGTTCCTCGGATGCCAGGTCGATTGGGAGCACACGTTCGATCTGAATGCGCCGGTCTACATGCAGGTGTCGCGCGGCGACCTGGTCTTTCATCTGAGCGAGCATCATGGCGACGCCACGCCGGGCTCGGCGGTGATGGTCTATATGACAGGCATAGAGGAACTGCATCGCGAACTGGCCGGCAAGCAGTATCGCCACAACCGTCCGGGGCTGGAGCGGCGGGAGTGGGGTGTGATGCAGGTCAGCGTCACAGATCCGTTCGGCAACCGCATTCACTTCACCCAGCCGATCGACAAGGCGGCGAGCTGATATGCCCGAACTCCCCGAAGTTGAAACCGTCCGCCGCGGGCTTGCGCCAGCGATGGAGGACGCGCGCTTCGACGAGGTGTTCGCGCATCGCGGCGACCTGCGCTGGCCGCTGCCCCCGGATTTTGCTGCGCGGCTCAAGGGCCAGACCGTCTTAGGCCTCGGCCGCCGGGCGAAGTATCTGCTGGCCGACCTGTCGTCCGGCGACGTGCTGCTGATGCATCTCGGCATGTCCGGCTCGTTTCGCGTCGTGCGCGATGGCGCGTCGCGGACGCCCGGCGTGTTTCATCACCGGCGCTCGGATTTCGGCAAGCACGACCATGTGGTGTTCCGCATGTCGTCGGGTGCGACCATCGCCTTCAACGATCCGCGCCGCTTCGGCTGCATGAAGCTGTTTCCGCGGCGCGCGATCGACGACGAGCCGCTCTTGCGCGCGCTCGGCCCCGAGCCGCTCGGCAACGCATTCGACGCAGGCATGCTGGCTGCGGCCTGCGCGGGCAAGAAGACCAGCGTGAAGGCCGCGCTCCTCGACCAGCGCATCGTCGCGGGGCTCGGCAACATCTATGTCTGCGAGGCGCTTAACCGCTCCAGGATTTTGCCGCGCCGTTCGGCCGCGACGCTCGCGACTCGCTCGGGCGCGCCGCACGAGCGCACCGGGCCGCTGGTCGAGGCGATCAAGGCAGTGCTGACCGACGCCATCGGGGCCGGCGGATCGTCGCTGCGCGACCATCGCCAGACCGACGGCGAGCTCGGCTATTTCCAGCATCGTTTCCGCGTCTACGACCGCGAGGGCAAGCCGTGCCCGACGCGCGGCTGCAAAGGCATGATCCGGCGCATCGTGCAGGGCGGGCGGTCGACGTTTTTTTGTCCGGTGTGTCAGAAGTAGCGACCTGATAGTCTGAAGGTCGGGTCAAAAAGGGCGGAAACCTCATGAGCACTCAGAACATTCTGGTCGAAACCAAGGGTCGGGTCGGCGTCATCCGCTTCAACAGGCCGCAGGCGCTCAATGCGCTCAACGCCGCCCTGGTCGAGGAGCTGAACACAGCGATTGAGGCCTTCGAGGCCGACGAAAACATCGGCTGCATTCTCGTCACGGGCTCGGAGAAGGCCTTCGCCGCCGGCGCCGACATCAAGGAGATGGCGACCAAGTCCTACACCGAAGTCAACCTCGGCGATTTCGCCTGCAACCAGGACCGCATCGCGCGGGCGCGCAAGCCCGTGGTCGCCGCGGTCGCGGGCTTTGCGCTCGGCGGCGGCTGCGAGATGGCGATGCAGTGCGACATCATCATTGCGGCGGACAATGCTAAGTTCGGCCAGCCGGAGATCAAGCTCGGCGTCATCCCCGGCATCGGCGGCACGCAGCGGCTGACGCGGGCGGTCGGCAAGGCCAAGGCGATGGATATGATCCTGACGGGCCGCATGATGGACGCGGCCGAGGCCGAGCGATCCGGGCTCGTGGCGCGCGTGGTGCCCGCGGCAAACCTGATGGAGGAGGCGATGAAGGTCGCCGAGACCATCGCCGGTATGGGGCTGCCGTCGGTCTATGCGGCGAAGGACAGCATCAACCGCGCATTCGAGACGACGCTGGCGGAGGGCGTGCGCTTCGAGCGCCGCGTGTTCCACGCGCTGTTCGCGACCGAGGATCAGAAGGAAGGCATGGCCGCCTTCGTCGAGAAGCGCCCGGCGAAGTTCAAAAATAAATGATGCTGTCATGCCCGCGAAAGCGGGCATCCTGTAATCACAGACTTTATTCAGTTCGAATAGACAGGGGTTACTGGATCGCCCGCCTGCGCGGGCGATGACATCGGGGTGTTGGCTATTTCCTGACGCAGATCACCCGTGCCACCGAGGGCTTCACCGCTTCGACGCCCGCGCCGCCGGACGCGGGCGCGACGTAGTTTGCCTCGAGGAAATTCCTGATCCGGTCGATCGGCACGATCGCCGCCTGCGGCGCGCCGCGGGGGCCCGCGACCACCTGGGCCTTGAGCACCAAGAGACCCGCGAAGCGGCCCTGCGCATCCAGCGCCGCGGCGCCGGAGAAGCCCATCGCCGGCACGGTTTCGAGCGGGCGCGACGGCGCGGGAGCGCCGAGCCGCGCCTGGACCGTGGAGACGTCCGCCCCGCCGCCCTGGGTCTGCGGATCGGCGACGCCGAGCAGCGTCACGCCGGGGTCGCCCAGGGCCGCGCCGCCGATCGTTCCCGCCGGGGTCAGGTTGCGCGCGCCGTGCACCCGCAACAGCGCGATTTCGCCCAGCACATCGGTGGCGACGCGCTCGGCGTTGCCCAGCCCCGGAATGGCGATGACGTTGCAGCCGTCGAGCAGGTTGCGGTCGGTGAGGACGTGGCCCGCGCTGGAGACGACGACCCCGCTGCCGTATTCGACCTTGCGGCGCGCCGTGTCGGCCGCGCC
The DNA here is from genome assembly GCA_009694215.1 of Xanthobacteraceae bacterium. Lineage (GTDB taxonomy): Bacteria > Pseudomonadota > Alphaproteobacteria > Rhizobiales > Xanthobacteraceae > Z2-YC6860. The sequence goes on along the minus strand of SHVN01000117.1, from coordinate 5,445 downwards.
CGCCACGGCATAGCCCGCTGCCGCGAACGGCACGAATGCGCTCGACATCCGCCCGACCAGCGGGTCCATGGTGCCTTCCATCGCCTGGTCGTAGAGAATGGTGATGTCGCGCACCTCGCCGTCCTTGAACGCGCCGCGCACGACCATCTTCTTCAAGCCCTGCATGCCGGATACGACGAAGGTGTCGGTCTGCAGCGCGCTGCTCGCCACGCGGCGGCGCGGCATCTTCTTCTGCTGCTCGAACACTGCGTCCAATGTGGCGCCGGTGTCGATGCGGAAGGTCTCGACCTACAACTGCCCCTGCTCGGAGGACCAGCGCGTGCCGTTCTGCAGCGCCGTGATCTTCGTCGCCAGCAGGCCGGGAAGTCCCACACGCGCGCCGGTCACCGGATCCTCGGCGAGCCGCTAGCCGACCTCCTGTTTGCGCGGCGCAACCGCAGCGGCCAGCGCCGCGCGCTCCTCGGCGCTGATGATGCCGGTGGCCGGATTCTTGAGCCGCGCCTGGTAGCCCTTCACGGCCGCGACCAGCCGCTCGCTGAATTCGCCGTCGATCGGCCCGGAGAAGTCGCCGCCCCAGGTGAGATCGTTCTGGATGGTGATGCGGTCGGCCCGCGGGATCGCGGCATAGACGTCCTGCAGGCCGGATGGCTTGGCGGAGGTGACGCCCGCGGCCGCGCTGCCGGTGGTCGCCGCCGCCGACCGGTTTTTTGGCTTCGCCGGGGCGGGCTCGTCATTCTTCTCGGCGTCGGGTTTCGGCTTGGCCGCGACAGCGTTGCGCGCGGACTTCGACTTCGGATTGGCCTTGGGATCGGCTTTTGCCTTAGGGTCGGGCTTGGCTGTCGGCGCGGGCTCGGCGATGGGCCCGATCCTGTCCCGCTGGTCGCCCTGCGCGAGCGCCGCCGAACTCCCCAGGATAGCAGCCAAAATCACGGCGGAAACGCGCATGAGAACCCCGAAACGCCCGCCTGCCGAACCCCGGTCACCCTAGCCGAAATCGCGGGGATGCGCCAATGATGGTGCATGCTGACGCCCGAGGAACTCGAACGCTATGCTCGGCACATCGTGCTGCGCGAGGTCGGCGGCCCCGGCCAGGCGGCGCTCGGCCGCGCCCGCGTGCTGGTGATTGGCGCCGGCGGATTGGGCGCGCCGGTGCTGCTGTACCTCGCCGCGGCGGGTGTCGGAACCCTGGGCGTGATCGACAACGATGTGGTGGCGCTGTCGAACCTGCAGCGCCAGGTGATCCACGGCACGCCGGACGTCGGGCACGGCAAGGTCGAGAGCGCGGCCAACGCGATCCACCGGCTCAATCCGAACGTCGGCATCGGCATGCACGCGGAGCGGTTGACGGCGGCGAACGCGCTCGCGGTCATCTCGCAATACGATCTCGTCGCCGATGGCTCGGACAATTTCGCCACGCGCTATCTCGTGTCCGACGCCTGCTACCTTGCGAAGAAGCCGCTGGTGACGGCGGCGGTCGGCACCTTCGACGGCACGCTGACCACGCTCCGCGCGCACGAGCGCGGAAAGGACGGCAAGCCCAATCCGACCTACCGCTGCCTGTTCCCGGAGCCGCCGCCGCCCGGCACCGTTCCGGCGTGCTCGGAGGCCGGTATCCTCGGTGCGCTTGTCGGTGTGCTGGGCTCGATGATGGCGCTGGAGGTGATCCGCGAGATTGTCGGCTTTGGCGAGGGACTCGTGGGGCGGCTGTTGATGGTGGATGCCCGCGCGATGCGCTTCGAGACGCTGAATTATGGGTGGGATGAGACAAATCTGTTGAGCGGCGAGGCGCTTACGATCAAGGATTTGTCGGAACACAAATGAATTGAGTTTGGCGTGAGCCTCGCACTTTCTTCCCTCTCCCCTTGTGGGAGAGGGTGGATCGCGCGGAGCGAAAGCGAGCGCGATCCGGGTGAGGGGTCAGGGCCAGAGTGAGCTCCGACCCCTCACCCGCCCTCGTTCGGCTTCGCCTCCACCATAGCCCGGCGCTTCGCGCCGAGCGTCGAACGTAAAGTACGCGAATGCCAATTGGCATTCGCCATGCACCCTCTCCCGCAAGGGGAGAGGGGAAGCGAGCGTGTCGCGCATTTGGCCTGTGAATTGCCCGCTCGTTCAGTCTTTTTTAACCGGGCTCGGCGACACTGGCCGACGGTCCATCTCGGTGCAGGTTGGGCTGTCCTTCTGTACCAGAAGGGCGTTGCAAGACAAAGGCACTGGGGGCTTGCGTCCGATCACTCCGAACTGGTTGTTTGCGTCGCGCATGAGACACGCCAATCGTGCCCTGTTTGTGATGGTTTTTGCGGCAGCCGTTGGCGCTGCGCAGGCCCAATCGGCTGGCTCCGCCAGCGGCCTGCCGGTTCCGCGCTTCGTTAGCCTCAAGGCCGACAAGGTCAACATGCACATCGGCCCGGCCAAGACCTACGAGACCAAATGGGTCTATCAGCGCGCCGGCCTTCCGGTGGAGATCACCGCCGAATTCGAGAACTGGCGCCGCATCCGCGACGCCGACGGCACCGAAGGCTGGGTGTACCACTCGCTCCTGTCCGGCCGGCGCACCGGCGTGGTGATCGCCAAGTCGGCGGAGGAGCTGGTTGCGGTCCATGTGAGGCCCGACGTGGAGAGCGCGGTGGTCGCCAGGCTCGAGCGCGGCGTGGTCGGCACGGTGAAGCGCTGCAGCGGCGAAGGCTGGTGCACCATCAGCGGCCGCGGCTTCGACGGCTATATTCAGCAGATCCGGATGTGGGGCGTCTATCCGAACGAGAAGGTGGATTGATCCACCGCCGTCATTCCGGGGCACGCACATAAGCGCGTTTACGCGCGTCTGCAACGCGCTATGGCGCGCGAACCCGGAATCCATAATCCGCAGCATCTAAGTCATCAGCACAGGGGTTATGGATTCCGGCTCTCGCTTCGCTCGGCCGGAAAGACGCTGCGATGCCTCACCCCACGATCGTCGCTTCCATCATCCCGAAACCGTCGAACTCCCCCATCACCGGCTTGTCGAGCTCGACCGGATGAAAGCCGGTGAACGAGCCGGTGACGATGAACGTGCCGGCCTTGAGGCCCGTCGTGCCGCGCCGGAGGTTGGCCAGCACCACCGCGGGCTTGGCCGGATTGACGGTCGGGTGGCCGCCGGTCTTTTCGATGATGGTCCTCGGCCCCTGCTTCATCGACACGCGCGTCTTGCCGAAGTCGAACTTCTGCCAGTCCTTGCGGAAGGCCCCGAACACCATGGCGCCGTTGGCGATGTGGTCGGCGTAGAATTCGTATGGCGTTTGCTCCATCGCGGCTTTCAGATCGCGGAAACGGCTGTCCACCAGCTCGAACGCGGCGCAGGCCTCCAGCGCGTCGAACACCTCCTGCTCGGCGTATTCCGTCGTGCGTGCGGGCAGGTCGCGGGTGAGGCGGAAGCTGATCTCGCATTCCATGTATTGGCAGGGCGTGAGCGCGCGGGGGACGCGGGCCGGGCTGTTGAAGACACGCCCGGCCGCCAGCGGCGCATAGACTACTTCGGTTCCGGGCTTGGCGGCGATCTTGGTGCCGACGATGCTCTCGCCGACGAGCCTGTCGACCGCGTCCATCACCGCGCAGGAGTCGGCGAAGTTTCTCGGCTTGAGGTGGGCGGGCAGGGCATCCAGCCGCTCGCCGGTCTGCCGTGCGTGCATGAATGTCCTTGCGACTTCGTCGATTGCGGATTGGTCCATGAGGAAAGCTTCTGCGTTCGTCATGCCCGGGACAAGTCCGGCCATGACGTGAAGTGGGCGGGGCTCAAAAACAAAACGGCCGGGCGTGAGCCCGGCCGAAGTTCGCAGATGGTGAACTTGAATTACTTGCCCTTGCGGCGCAGGCGGACCACCACGTCGATGCGGGCGATCTCGTAGCCGGGGGGAGCGACCGGCATCTTGCCGACGATTTCCTCGGCGCCGGGGATATCGACCAGCGCGTTGTCGCCTTCGACAAAGAAGTGATGGTGCGAGGTGGTGTTGGTGTCGAAGTAGGTCTTCGAGCCGTCGACCGCGACCTGGCGCAGCAGACCGACGTCGGTGAACTGATGCAGCGTGTTGTAGACCGTGGCGAGCGACACCGGCACCTTGGCCTTGCTCGCTTCCTCGTAGAGCATCTCGGCGGTCAGATGCCGGTCGCCCTTGGCGAACAGAATCCAGCCGAGCGCCATGCGCTGGCGGGTTGGCCGCAGGCCGACGTCACGCAGCATCGACTTCACGTCGTGCCACGGGCAACCGTTCAGCACGTCGTGGCGAAGATCCGCCGCTTCGGCTGCGCTCGACAAAATCATGGTCCGCGTTTCGGTCATCTTCTGTACGCCTGACTAGATCAGAACCGTTCTAAGATCGTTACATTTGCAATCATATGGCCGACAATTCCGAGATGCAACCTTTTCGCAACAATCCGGGCCATTGCACAAGGGCCCTGCGCTGACCGCAATGCTGGGATTGGTCCTATTTTGTCCAGGGGCCAGCCGCTATGTTAGGGAACATGCCCTGACGGCTCAACTTTTCCGGGATGGCGATGGAAAACCGGCGCAACAGCTTTGAATTCGAGGATCTGCTGGCCTGCGGCCGCGGAGAACTGTTCCTCGAGGGGCCGCAATTGCCGCTGCCGCCGATGCTGATGTTCGACCGCGTGTCCGAGCTTGCGGAAACCGGCGGTGAATACGGCAAGGGGCTGGTGCGGGCGATGCTCGAGGTCAAGCCGGACCTGTGGTTCTTTCCCTGCCACTTCAAGGGCGATCCGGTGATGCCGGGCTGCCTCGGCCTCGACGCGCTCTGGCAGTTGCTGGGATTTTTCCTGGGCTGGCTCGGCTCGCCGGGCAGGGGGCGGGCGCTGGGCCTGGGCGAACTCAAGTTCTCCGGCCAGGTGCTGCCGACCATGAAGAACGTGGTCTACGGGCTCGAAATCAAGCGGGTGATGCGCTCCAAGCTGGTGCTCGGCATCGCCGACGGCTGGCTCTCGGCCGACGGCACGGTGATCTACAAGGCGTTCGATCTCAAGGTCGGATTGTTCCGCGATACCGACGCTCTAAAGCCGAGTGCGGCGTAACATGAGACGGGTCGTCGTCACCGGGATGGGCATCGTCTCATCCATCGGCAACAACACCCAGGAGGTGCTGGCGAGCCTGCGCGAGGCCAAGTCCGGCATTTCGCGCGCCGACGAATACGCCACGCTCGGCTTCCGCTGCCAGGTTCACGGGTTGCCCAATCTCGATCCTACCGAGTCGGTCGATCGCCGCGCCATGCGCTTCCTTGGCCGCGGCGCCGCCTGGAATCATGTCGCGATGGAGCAGGCGATCCGCGACGCGGGCTTGCAGGAGAACGAAATCTCCAACGTCCGCACCGGCATCATCATGGGCTCGGGCGGGCCGTCCACGCGCGCGATCGTCGATGCCGCCAACATCACCAAGGAAAAGGGGCCGAAGCGCGTCGGGCCGTT
>SHVN01000116.1 GCA_009694215.1 Xanthobacteraceae bacterium | reverse complement strand
CGTTGGTCAGGTCGCTCGGGTATCGCAAGGCGCTGCGGTCGTAACGTCTGCGGTTCTGCGTCGTCCACATCGGTGACCCTCCTCGAACCAGGCCACCACTCTTGAATCACAAATGATTCATAGGATTCAATATGTCCCGGACAGACACTGAGATTGGCCGCGACAACAAGGTCATCGTAAGGGAGCGCACCATGCGTCGGCTTCTGCTGGCATCCGGAATTCTTTTCATCGCCCTGTCGAGTCAGGCCTGGGCGCAGGCTTGGCCCAGCAAACCGATCAAGATCGTGGTGCCGCTGACGCCGGGCAGCGCCACCGACGTGATGGCGCGCATCGTGTTCGACGAGGTGTCGCGGCAGGTCGGCCAGCCGATCGTCATCGAGAACCGGCCCGGCGCAGGCAACTCGATCGGCATGAACGCGGTCGCGAAGGCCGATCCCGACGGCTACACGATCCTCGCCAACTCCTCTTCGCACACGGTAAGCCCGGCCGTCCGCGCCACCATGCCGCTCGACACCGCCAACGACCTCTCAGCCATCATCCCGCTCGGCAACATGCCCGTGGTGATCCTGTTCAACCCGAGCAAGGGCTACAAGAAGCTCGGCGACTTCGTCGCCTGGGCCAAGGCCAATCCCGGCAAGGCGAACTACTCGTCGGCAGGCGCGGGCAATTCGTCCCACCTCAACGGCGAGCTGTTCAAACTCGCGGGCGGCTTCGAGGCGGTACACCTGCCGTTCAAGGGCGCGCCGGAGGCGATGACAGAGGTCATCGCCGGGCGCTCCGACTTCTACTTCTCGCCGCTGGTCAACGCGCTGCCGCTGATGAAGGACAACCAGTTGCAGGCGCTCGCCGTGAGCAACTCGTCGCGCGCGTCCGCCCTACCCGATCTGCCGACCATCGCCCAGGCCGGCTATCCGAACTCGGAATACAACTTCTGGGCTGGCGTGTTCCTGCCGGTGAAAACCCCTGCCCCAATCAAGGAAAAGCTCTACGCGGAAATCGCCAAGGCGCTCCAGACGCTGGGCGTGCGCGACAAGCTGAAAAATCTCGGAGCCGATCCCCTGCCGCTGAGCCCGGCGCAGTTCGATGCCCAGGTGCGCAAGGAGATCGAAACCAACACCAAGATCGCCGAGGCCGCCAACATCAAGGTGGAGTGAACGCGGCTATTTCTTCGTCCCCGCGGCCTCCGCGGCCGCCGTCCATTTCTTCAGCTCGCTGTCGACGTAGCGCGTAAAATCCTCCGGCGTGCCGCCGAGCGGCACGTAGCCCATCTTGTCGAGCTGGCCCCGCAACTCCTCCGATTTGAGCGCGGCGTTGAGCGTGCGTGCGATCTTGTCCTGGGTGTCCTTCGGCGTGCCGGCCGGCGCCATCAGGCCGAACCAGATGCTGGCGTCGAGTTCGGGCAGCCCGACCTCGGCCACCGTCGGCACATCGGGCAGGACGCTCCCGCGCTTCGGCGCGGCCCAAGCGAGCGCCTTGAGCGTGCCGGCCTGGATGTGCGGCAGCACCACCGACACCGCGGAGAACATGATCTGGGTGCGCCCGGCGAGCAGATCGGTCACCGCGGATCGCCACGCGCAGTTCGGCCGAGACGGTGTTGTCGGCCTCGCGCTCGGTCGAAAGCGCGGTCGCCAAGCTCCGCGGCGAGGTCGAGACCTTCCTCGGCAAGGTCGCGGTCTGAGCCCCGCAAAACTAATCCACAAGCCCCGGTAAAGCTTTAGCCGCAGGCTGGATTTCGCGGTCAAATGAAGCTTCACTACGCTCGAAAACTGCACGGGACGCGAGGAAGCAAAAAGGTGCCAAAAAACATCCCCCTGACGCTGGCCTGCGGCAATTACGAGATCGTGCGGGCGCTCAGAGAAGGCGTCGTCGCGCCCGACGGCATCGACCTCACCATCCTCACCGACATGGACTCGACCACGCGGCATTGGCGGTTCCTGCGCAACAACGAGTTCGACGTCGCCGAGACGTCCTGCTCGTCTTACATCGTGGCGCGCGACGCAGGCCTGCCGATCACAGCGATCCCGGTGTTCCTGCATCGCCGCTTCCGCCACGGCTTCGTGTTCATCAACACAACCAAGGGCATCAAGAAACCCACCGACCTGATCGGCAAAAAAATCGGCATCAAGTCGTTTCTCGTGACCGCGATCCACTGGATGCGCGGCATCCTCGAACACGAGTACGGAGTGCCGGTTAAATCGATCCATTGGGTCGCCGAGCTCGACGAGGATGTCGACTTCACCCCGCCGCCGGACCTCAAGATCACCCGCCTGCCGCATGACAAGTCGGTCGAGGACATGCTGGCGGAGGGCGAGGTCGATGCCCTGATCCATTCCGACATCATCAAGCCGATGGAGGCCGGCGATCCGCGGGTCGCTCGGCTGTGGCCGGACTACAAGGCCGAGGAAATCCGCTTCTACAAAAAGACCCAGATCTTCCCGATCATGCACGTCATGGGCATCCGGCAGCACATCGTCGACCGCCATCCTTGGATCCCGATCAACCTGTTCCACGCCTTCGAGAAGTCCAAGGCGATCGCCATGCGCCGGATGGAAAACCCCCGCATCGTGCCGCTGGCCTGGTATCTCGATGCTTGGGAGGAGGAGCGGGCCATTCTCGGCCCCGACCCGTGGGAGTACGGGCTTAGCGACAAGAACCGCCACACGATGGAGACGATCGCCAGCTATTCGCACGAGCAGGGGCTGACCAAGCGCCGCTGGACCGCCGACGACCTGTTTGTCAGCATGTCCCAGGGCCGCAAGCGCGGCGACGAGTTTCGCATTTGACGGGCGCGCGCGGGCGCGCTTAATCGGCTGGAGAGCTGTTAGGATCGACCATGACGATGGGCCTTGGATTTGCCGACAAGAAGGTGATGGCGCAGCTGACGGCCAAGATGCTGCTTGAGGTGGAGGCCGTCCGCTTCATGGAAGACAAGCCGTTCATCTTCACCTCCGGCTGGGCCAGCCCGGTCTATACCGACTGCCGGCGGCTGATCTCGTTCCCGCGCGTGCGTTCGACGCTGATCGACTTCGGCGCCTCCACCGTTTGCCGCGACGTCGGCTTCGAGCAGTTCGACACCGTCGTGGGCGGCGAGACCGCGGGCATTCCCTTTGCCGCCTGGATGGCCGACCGTCTGATGCTGCCGATGCAATATGTGCGTAAGAAGCCGAAGGGTTTCGGGCGCAACGCCCAGATCGAGGGCCACCTCACGCCCGGCCAGCGCGTGCTGCTGGTCGAGGACCTCACCACCGACGGCCGCAGCAAGGTCAACTTCTGCAACGCGCTGCGCGCCGCCGGCGCCACCGTCGAGCATATCTTCGTCATCTTCTTCTACGGCATCTATCCCGAGAGCACGAAGATCCTGGCCGACCTCAACATCAAGCTGCACCACCTCTGCACCTGGTGGGACGTGCTGGAATACGCCAAGACCTGCGGCCAGTTCGATCCCATCAAGCTGTCGGAGATCGAGAAGTTCCTCAACGACCCCGCCGGCTGGTCGAAGGCGCATGGCGGCGTCTTGCAAGCCGCTGCCGAATAGAGGCAACCGATAGCGGGGCCGCATGGAATTCGACAACTCATTCGAAGTGCCGCTGCCTCCCGAGCAGGCTTGGCCGGTGCTGATGAACGTTCAGGGCATCGCGCCCTGCATGCCGGGCGCGCAACTCACCGAAGTGGTCGACGACAAAACCTACAAGGGCAACATCGCAGTGCGCCTCGGGCCGGTCGCGCTGACCTTCGCCGGGCTCGTGACGTTCGAGGAAATCGACGATGTCAGCCACACGGCGCGGGTGAAGGCCCAGGGCAACGACGCCAAGGGCCGCGGCTCGGCCCAGGCCGCGGCGACGTTCCGGCTTGAGCCTTCCGCCTCCGGCTCCAGGGTGCTGGTGCACACCAACCTGACGCTGTCGGGATCGGTCGCGCAATACGGCCGCGGCGTCGGCATGATCCAGGCGACCGCATCGGCGATCATGAATCAGTTCGCCAACAACCTGAAGAAGCAGCTCGCCAATCCTCCGGCCGAGAGCGCAGACACAGCGGCGGCGGTGAAGCCTATTTCGGCCACGTCCCTCGCGGGCCAGGTCGTGTGGAATTCCATCAAGGACAAGTTGGGCGGGAAATCATAGGCATGACCGGCTCCGCCGACAACGACCCGGTCATCCTGGTCGATGCCGACGACGTCGAGGTCGGCACCGCGGGCAAGCTCGACGTGCATCGGCGCGGCCTCAAGCACCGCGCCATCTCGGTTCTGGTGCGCAATGCCGCCGGTAAATTCCTGCTGCAGCGGCGCAACCCGGCCAAGTATCACTCCGGCGGCCTGTGGACCAACGCCTGCTGCAGCCATCCGCTGCCGGGCGAAAGCACCGCCGACGCCGCCCGCCGGCGCCTGTCGCAGGAAATGGGCTTCGCCTGCCGGATCGAGCCGCTGTTCGTGTTCCAGTACAACACGCCGGTTCCCGGCGGCCTGATCGAGAACGAACTGGTGCACGTGTTCGGCGGCCAGCATTACGGCGCGATCAAGCCCGACCCGGCCGAGGTCAGCGAATGGAAATGGATTTCCTACGCCGATCTCCGCGCCGATCTGCGCGCCCGGCCGGAGGCCTATACCGTGTGGTTCCGCCGGTATGTCGACACCCACGGCGACATGCTGGCTGGCTGGATCGCCAAGAATTAGACCTCGAAAATCTTCCGCTCGGTCTTGTGGATGCGGTCCGTCGCGTTGCCGGAGACGATGTAGTTGTCGCAGACCATCATGAACAGGCTCGGCGTCTCGAAGCCGGGGTGCACCGCCAGGCACATGCCCGGCTCGATCGACATCGGCTCGTCGGCGCGAATGAGCGGCCGCTCCACCATGTCGTAGCCCTGGCCGTGGCTGTAGAGCCGCAGTTCCGGCGGCAGGCCTTTCGCTTTCATGAACTCGTCGTGCTGCCTGGCGATCTCGCGGCATGACGCGCCGGGCGTGAGCAGGCTCGCCGAATAATCCTGCGCCTCCACCGTCGCTGCAAAATTGTCCTTCAGCTCCGCCGACGCCTTGCCCAGCACGATGGTGCGGCCTACCTCCGTGAAATAGCCGCCGGGGCCGTTCACCTCGACCAGGAAGGTCATATGGTCGCCCTTCTGCAGCGTGCGGTCCTGAAAATGCCGCCCCATCAGAAGCGAAGGTTTACCGACCGGCGCCGAGCCGCCGAGGTAGATGCCCTGCGACGAGCCCTGCGTCCAGCCGTAGCCATAGGCCATCGCGGTGGCGTCGATGTCGCGCATGCCCGGCTTGATTTCCTTGACCACCTTCGCAAACACGTCGTCCTGCATCTCGGCGCTGCGGCGCAGCAGGTCCAGCTCCTCCGGGCTCTTGATCGCGATCAGCCGGTCGATCTGCTCGGTGATGTCGATCACCTTGAGGCCCTCGAAGCCGTCGACGATCCCGTTCACCAGCTTGTGCGGCATGGTCTCCGGCAGCACGAAGCCAACGGTCTTGTAGCCGCGCTGCTTGATGACCTCGCGCACGATCTCGGCGTGATAGCCGGTGGTGTAGCGCACCGACGAGAAGAACGGCGTCATGCGCATCAAGCCGACGCCGCGATGATAGATATCCTTGCCGGCCAGTTCGCGCTTCGCGCCGAAGCTGCCCTGCTGGACGATCGTCATCAGGTCGTCGGCGTGGAACACGACGGTGCGGCCGTAGCCGTTGTGGGTCGGAATGTCGGTGAACCACCGCGCGTGCCCGCCGAGCCAATCCTCGGTGTGATAGGCCACCAGCGCCTGGATCCCCCGCTCGCGCATCAGCTTGCGGACCGCGTCCCAGCGCCGCGTCATCTCGGCGTCGGACACGCGGACAGCTACTCGCTCTGTGGTCATTTCTCTCTCCGGCTGGCTTGGTTGTTGGCGGCCGGTTGTACTATCGTCCGGCGGCATCGAATTGGGCAGGGGCATCCGCGTGACCAAGGTTCTCATTCTACACTTCAATGCGCAACGGTATCACGAGCGTCTGGCGAAGCGATTCCCCGCCGTCGAATTCCATGCCTTCCACCACGCCAAGGAGGCCGAGCCGGTGATTGCCGGCATCGACGTCATCATGGGGCTCGGCCATCACATCCCGCCTGCGCTGATTACCGCTGCGCCGAAGCTGAAATGGGTCCAGGCGCTCACCACCGGCACCGAGACGCTTACCGTGCCGGGCGTGCTGCCGCCGCAGGTGCTCCTAACCTCGACTCGCGGGATCCACGGCCCGCAGATGAGCGAGCTGGCGTTTCTCAACATGATCGCGCTCAACCGCAATTTTCGGAAGATTCAGCGCAACCAGGCCGAGGCGAAATGGGAGCAATGGGACCAACCGATCCTTGAGGGCAAGACCGTCGTCATCGTCGGCCTGGGCATCCTCGCCGAGCACCTGGCCGAGCGCTGCAAGCTGTTCGGTATGACGGTAATCGGCGTGAGCGGCGGCCGGGCCACAGCGCCGCATTTCGACGAGGTGCACCCGCGGAGCGAGCTGGTGAAACTGGCCGCCCGCGCGGACTTCCTAATGCTGCTCGTGCCCTATTCGCCGCAGACGCATCATCTCATCAACCGCGACGTGCTCGCGGCGATGAAGCCGACCGCGTTCCTGATTAATCTCGCGCGCGGCGGCGTGCTCGACGAGGCGGCGCTGATCGAACTGCTTCAGGCTGGCAAGATCGCCGGCGCCGGAATCGACATCTTCTCCAACATGCCGCTGCCCCCCGACAATCCGCTGTGGCGGATGTCGAATGTCATCATCACGCCGAACATCGGCGGCCGCAGCGACAGATTCGTCGAGCAGACCATGACCGTGCTGGAGCCGAACCTGCAGGCGTTCATCGACGGACGGCTGAAGGATCTGCGCAATCTGGTGGCGCACTGAACGTCGAGTCTTCGCGGCGATCTTCAACAGCCAACGGCTCAGCGCAGAATTCTCGGCGTATATCGCCAGACATAGGCGCTCTGAGGCGGCGAATATCGAAGGCTGGCCTCCTTCTTTTTCGCGGGAGGCTGGGAACCGATGGGCACGGCCATCAAAGCATCCAAACCGCTCAAGCAGATGGTCAGGCTTCCATCATCGCGCGTAATCAGGCCACACATGTACTTCAGCAGCGCAGCAAGCTGACCGACGAACTTTGCGTCCGGGATAGGCTCTAGGCCCGTGCTGCGCAGGGCCGCAAGCTCCGCGTGCCACGCCGCCATGTTGTCATTGCCTCTCGAATATATCTCTCTCAGGTTGGCGACCATGCTTTCGGTGACCCGGTATTGGTCGGGAACTTTCGCATTCCTGCCGGAGCCGTATTGCTTCGGTGCCTCCAGCCATATCTGGACTTCAAGCTCGATCGTATCGCGGTAAAGCGCACCCACGATACGCCCGTACTTCAGCCCTTCCTTCGCGACCTTCACCAGGGAGTGCAGGAACTCGATCGCAGACGCTGGGTTGGTTACGGCGGCGGGAACCAGGTTGATAAGGTGCTTCGCATCCTCCAGCGGCAGCGCTACCATGGCCAGATCGAAAAGCGCGGTGGAGTAATCCAGCATCGCGCTGTCGAAATAAAAACAGGGATTGTTCACCGCGGCCGTCACCGGAATTGGATTTTTCTGGCCGAAGGCGCAGAGCAGCACAATATCGGCGCGGACTGTCGTCGATCCAATCCGGATCGCCATCAACTGGCGGTCGCACTCGCCTTTGGGCGACACCGACGCAATTCTCGACAATGACGCCTGAATGGCGAATGCGCGCAGTGCTCGCATCGCCTTCGAGTCGGCTTTTAGCCAATGCTCATCGACCAGATAATCGAGGTAGCCGCCTCGATTGTTCAATTCCTTGTCGAAATTTTGCAACCGCCGGCCAAGATGGAAACGAGACAAACAATCAGAACTTTGAAACCACCCACGCGCGCCCCCTGAACCCCTGGAGATTGAGACACAGCCATTGAGAGCAATTAAGAACTTCTTCTCTTAACCTGACATGCTTGGCGCGCCGTTCCACAGGTTATCCACAAGGTTATCCATAGACAGCCGTGCCCCTCGGGACGTCCTTTTCTTTCGATGAATTCGTGCCTTGCGAGGTTCTTGCCGCGAGTCCCAGGCCAACCTTCGCGCGCTCCGCGCGCCGCGGCCAGTGTCCGCGGCACCGCATACTTCAGATTGCAGGGGCGGCTTGTACGGCGGACGAAATCTCAATCGATCGAGATATTCGCCGCCTTGACCACCGGCTCCCAGGTATCAAGGCTTTGCTTGATCATGGCGCGCATCTCGTCCGGCGAGCTGCCGAGCGGCGTGGCTTCGAGCTTGAGGATGCGCGCCTGCATATCCGGCTCCTTGAAGCCCTTGCCGATCGCATCCGAGATTTTCTTGGTGATCGCCGCGGGCGTCCCGGGCGGCGCCGAGATCGCCATCCAGGTGGTCGAGGTGACGCCGGGCAACGTCTCCGACACGGTCGGAACGTTGGGATAGTCCTTCAGCCGCTGCGCGCTCGCGACCGCGACAAACTTGAGCTTGCCGGCGTCGATGTTGCCTTTGTTGGCCAGGAGATAGTCCGGGACCATGTCGATCGTTCCGGCCAGAAGGTCGTTGATCGCCGGCGCGCTGCCGCGATACGGCACCTGCGTCATCTTGAAACCGCCCTTGAGCATCATCAGTTCGCCGAGCAACTCGCCGGTGTTGCCCCTGCCCTGGTGCCCGTAGTTGACCTTGCCGGCGTTGGCCTTGGCGTAATCGATGAAACCCTTGAGATCGTTGGCCGGGAAACTCTGGCGAAGCAGGATGATCAGGGGATAGGTCGCCAGCACGCTGATCGGCTCGAGCGTGCGCGGATCGAACGCCGATTTGGTGAAGACGAGATGGGTAATGCTGTAGTTGAGCTGCGTGCCGCACAAGAGCGTGTAGCCGTCCGGAGCGGCGCGCATCACCTGCTCGATGCCGATGCGCCCGCCGGCGCCGCCGGGCCGGTTCTCGATCACGAACTGCTGGCCCAACGCCGCGCTCGCCTTCTCGCCGCCGTAGCGGCAAAGGAGATCGGCCGCGCCCCCGGCGGGGTACGGCACCACGATGGTCACGTTCCGGTTCGGATAGTCGGGCTGCGCCTGCGCGGGGCCGCAGAAAAGGCCACAAAGCGCGATACCGAGAACCGCGCCGGCGACGGGGCGTTGCAGCATAGACGATCTCCCTTGCAAAGCAGTGGTGTTGCTTGCTGTCAGCATAGCGGGTCCGGGGCTGTTTGCCAGCACGGCCGGGCCGCGCCACATGCGACACTTAATTGCGATATTTGCAAAGCGCGCGGCCTCACTTCACGCCGAACATCGCCTGCGCGTTCCGGAAGCTGATCTTCTCGCGGTCGGCGGGCGAGAGGTCGAGCTGCTCCAGCACGGCGATGGTCGAGCGGATGTAGCCCGGCCCCTTCTCCTTGTCGAACGGGCAGTCGGAGGCGAACAGCACATGGTCGGCGCCGAAAAAATCGATACCGCAGATCATCGGCCCGCGCACGCCCTCGATCGCGGTGTCGGCGTAGAAATCCTTGAAGTAGTCGAACGGCCGTTTCTTCAAGCTCTTGCGCAAGCCCTCGTAGTCCTCGTCGGAGGTCCGCGCGCCCATCTGGTCGAAGCTGTGGCCGATGCGGCCTTCGAGATAGGGAATGACCCCGCCGAGATGGTGCGAGACGATCTTGAGCTTCGGATAGGTGTCCATGATCTTGGAGAAGATGAAGCGCGACAGCGCGACGCCGGTTTCGAACGGCCAGCCGAGCACGCTGCATATCTCGTATTTCGATTTGTCCTCGCCCTGGTAGTCGATCATCTCGCGGCTGCGCGCCGGATGTAACAGGATCGGCTTGCCGGATTTCTCGATCACCTCGTACAGCGGCCAGAACTCCTTGCCGTCGATCGGTTTGCCGTTGACGTTGGTGCCGAGCTGCACCGCATTCGCGCCGTTCTTCAAGGCGCGCTCCGCCTCCTTGGTAGCCGCCTCAGGCGCGTTCATCGGCACCACAGCGGAATAGCCGACAAAGCGATCGGGATGCCTGGCGCAGACCTCGGCCAGCCCGTCGTTGGCGAGCTTCGCCATGTCCGGCGACTTGTCTGGGCCCCACAGCCGGTCGATCATCGGCAGACCGAGCGAAAGCACCTGCGTGTAGTCCGGAAACTGATCGACCACCTTCAGCCGCAGATCGAGATCGTAGAGTGCCGGAATCCCCCGCACGCGCTTGCCGATGTCTTTCTGCCCCGCCGGCGATTCGACCAGCGCATCGAAATATCGCTTCGGGCTGAAGTGATTGAAGGCGTCGATGTAGCGCATGCGGCACTCCGTGGCTAAGCTTCGCTGAAGTCGGGGCGGGCCAAAGGCGGGTGTCATGATCTACAAGGATTTGCGCGGCTTCATCAAGCAGGTGGACGAGCTTGGCGCGCTGCGGCGCGTCAACGGCGCCGATCCCAAATTCGAGCTCGGCGGCATCACCGAGGTCGCGGCCGGCACGCCGGAATGTCCGGCGCTGCTGTTCGACCGCATCAAGGGTTATCCGAAAGGCTTTCGCGTCTTCACCAACGCCACCACCACGCCGCAACGTGCGGCGCTGGCGCTTGGCCTCGACCCGTCGCTAAAACCCCTCGATGCGCTCAAGGCGTGGATGAAGAGGCGGCAGACACTCGCGCCGCACCAGCCCGTCGAGGTCGCGAGCGCGCCGTTCCTGGCAAACTCCACGCGCGGCAGGAACGTGGACCTGAGCAAACTTCCCGCGCCGCACTGGCATCGCAAGGACGGCGGGCCGTTCATCGGCTCGGGCTCCATCGTCATCATGCGCGATCCGGACAGCGGCTGGATCAACGCTTCGATCTACCGCGTGCAGGTGCACGGTAGGAATCGCGTGACGATCCAGTTCGACCATCCCGGCCGCCACGGCGCGATCATCGCCAAGAAATACTGGGACAAGGGCCGGAATTGCCCGGTCGCCGTGGTCAACGGCGAGGACCCGGCGCTGTTCATCGCTGGCTTCGAATACCTGCCCGACGGCCAGTCGGAATACGACTTCGCAGGCTCGATCAAGGGCACAGCCATCGAGGTGCTCAACGGTCCGCTCACCGGTCTGCCACTGCCGGCCCAGGCCGAAAGCATCCTCGAAGGCGAGTTGCTGCCTACGAGCAAGCTCACCCTGCCGGAGGGCCCGTTCGGCGAATTCACTGGCTACTACGCCGCCGACGCCCGCCCCTGCCCGGTGATGCAGGTCTCCGCCATCCACCACCGCGACGATCCGATCCTCCTCGGCTCGCCGCCGATGAAGCCGCCGCGCTTCCACTTCGGCCTGCCGTTCCGCGCCGCCTCGATCTGGAGCAATCTGGAGATGGCCGGCGTCACCGACGTGGTCGGCGTCTGGCAGCATGTCGCGCAACTGATGACCGTCGTGGCGCTGAAGCAGCGCTACGCCGGCCACGCCAAGCGTGCCGCGCTGATTACCTCTGCCAACAGCTACATGGGGAGGCTGGTCGTCGTGGTGGACGATGACGTCGACCCCTCCGACCTCGCCGACGTGATGTGGGCCATCACCACGCGCTGCGAGCCTTCCGAGCAGATCGACATCGTGCGCAACGCCTGGAGCTCGGCGCTCGATCCACGCATCCCCGACGAGGCGAAACGCGCGGGCATCACCTCGCATTCCAAGGCGATCATCGAAGCGGTTCGGCCGTTCGGCTGGAAAGATAAATACCCGCCGACCTCGGCGCTCACCTCCGGCGAGGCTCGCGAGATCGAGGCGAAGTGGAGCGGTGCGATCACCGGTCGGAAGCCTGCGGGCGCAAAGGTCAAAGCAGCGTCAACGCGCACCCGCAAGCG
>SHVN01000115.1 GCA_009694215.1 Xanthobacteraceae bacterium | reverse complement strand
GCACAAGTCGGTGCGGGGCTCCGATCCGGACGCCGCGCTCTACTATCTCGCGCGCATGCTCGACGCCGGTGAGGACCCGCTCTATCTCGCCCGCCGCATCGTTCGCATGGCGGTCGAGGATATCGGCCTTGCCGACCCGCAGGCCCTGGTGATCTGCAACGCCGCCAAGGACGCCTACGATTTCCTCGGTTCGCCCGAAGGCGAACTGGCCATCGCTGAGGCGGTGATCTATGTCGCCACCGCGCCGAAATCCAACGCGGCCTACGTCGCCTATGGCGCGGCCAAGCGCGCCGCCAAGGACAACGGCTCGCTCCTGCCGCCTAAGCACATCCTCAACGCGCCGACCGATCTGATGAAGTCGGAAGGCTACGGCCGCGGCTATGCCTATGACCACGACGCGGAGGAGGCATTCTCCGGCCAGGACTATTTCCCGGAGGAGCTCGGCCGCCAGACGTTCTACGATCCGCCCGAGCGCGGCTTCGAGCGCGAGATCAGGAAACGCCTAGATTACTGGGCCAAGCTTCGCAGGGACAAGGCTGGGGACTGAGCATGTGGCGTCTGTTGTGGGCCACCTGCGCGATCAGCGCCGCAGGGGTGTCATGTGCGCTTGCGGCCGAGCCATTCATCGGCCGCTGGGCGGTGAAGCCCGAGGCCTGCCGCGGCCAGGACGACACCGCGCAGACCGCGGCCTTGGTCGCCACCGACACGTTGTTGTGGTGGTTCGACGGCTATTGCCGCATCGGCAAGATGTACAAGGCCAAGGCGGTCTATGTGCAGGTGCATTGCGGGGCCAAGGATGTTCCGGTGACGCTCGACGCCCAGGGCGACTGCATGCGGGTGAACTGGGGCACTGCCAAGGCCGAGGAGTTGAAGCGGTGCAATTGAATGTGCGGGTGAGCCGGGGCGCCCATTGAGCGAGGCCCCCACCCAGCCGCAATCGGTGTTCCGGCACCGCGCCTTCGCGCTCTATTGGTTCAGCCGGATCGCCTCGATCCTGTCGTTCCACATGCTGGTGGTCGCCGTCGGCTGGCAACTCTATGAGTTGACCGGCAGCGCGTTCGACCTGGGGCTTCTGGGCCTCGCGCAGTTCGCGCCGATGCTGCTGCTGACGGTGTTCGTGGGCCATGTCGCCGACCGTTACGACCACCGTCTGATCCTGATGCTGTGCCAGATCACCGAAGCCTGCGGTGCGGCGATCCTCGTCTATGCCACCGCGACCGGTACGCTCGGAACGCCTGTCATCTACCTTGTGGTCGCTGTGGTCGGCTCGGCCCGCGCTTTCGAGGTCCCGACCATGGCCGCGATCATCTCCTCGCTCGTTCCACGCGCCGCCGTGCCCTCGGCGATGGCCTGGTTTGCCTCCGCCAACCAGACTGGGCAGATCGCAGGCCCGGCGCTCGGCGGCGTGCTCTATCTGCTCGGGCCGACGACGGTGTACGGCCTTACCATCGTCCTGTGGGGGCTCGGCGGTCTCCTGCTGGCGCTGATGCGTGTGGCGCCCGCGCCGCGCAGCACGGAGCCCTTCAGCCTTGCCTCGCTGCTCGGTGGGTTCCGCTTCGTGCGCGGCGACCGCATCATCCTCGGCACGCTGTCGCTCGACATGTTAGCGGTGTTCCTTGGCGGCGCGATGGCGCTCCTGCCGATCTTCGCCCGCGACATCCTGGAGACCGGCCCGTGGGGGCTGGGCCTGCTGCGCTCGGCGCCTGCCATTGGCGCCCTGACCATGTCGGTCATCCTGGCACGCCGCCCGCTCACCCTGCCGGTCGGCCGCGTGCTGTTTAGCGTGCTCACGATCTACGGTCTGGCGGTGACGTGCTTTGCGTTCTCCACGCTTCTGCCGCTTTCGATGGCGGCCCTAGCCGTAATGGGCGCTGCCGACGTGGTCAGCGTCGTGATCCGCTTCTCTCTGGTCCAGCTTCGCACCCCACCGCAGATGCGGGGCAGGGTCAGCGCGGTCAATGGGCTTTTTACGGGCACCTCCAACCAGCTTGGCGACTTCCGGGCCGGCGTCATGGGGGCGCTGTTCGGGGCGGTTCCGGCGGTGGCGATCGGCGGCCTGGGCACCATATTGGTGACAGTGATTTGGATGTTCCTTTTCCCCGAGTTGCGGCGTATCCGTTCCCTGGACGAGGCGGCCGAGGCGGAAGCGGCCCGGACCGCAGGACCTAAGACCCTATGACTGAAGTGGAAACCGAGGCGCCAGCCCTGCCGAAGCCCGGCAAGGGCGTGCAGACCGTCGCCGTCGGCCCCGACGAGGACGGCATGCGGCTCGACCGCTTTTTCGAGGCGCGCTACCCGGGCCTGTCGTTCAGCCACATCCAGCGCATCATCCGCAAAGGCGAGGTACGGGTGAACGGCAAGCGCGCGGAGCCCAAGGTCCGTCTGCAGAAGGGCCAGGCGATCCGCATCCCGCCGCTCAAGATCGAGGCGCCCAAACCGAGGGACGACGCCAGCGCCGACCAGAAGGACCGCGCCTTCATCAAGTCGATCACGCTCTACGAGGACGACGACGTGCTGGTGCTTAACAAGCCGATGGGGCTTGCGGTGCAGGGCGGCTCCGGCACCTACCGGCATCTCGACGGCATGCTGGGCTCGATGACCTCGCGCGACGGCCAGCGGCCGCGCCTCGTGCACCGGCTCGACAAGGACACGTCGGGATGCCTGCTCGTGGCCAAGACCCGTTTCGCGGCAACCGCGCTGGCAAAGACCTTCCGCACCCGCTCGGCCCGCAAGATCTACTGGGCGATGGTCGCGGGCGTGCCGCGGCCGAAGCAGGGCCGGGTCTCGACCTTCCTCGCCAAGGAGGACCGCGAGGACGAGAGCATGATGCGGATCGCTAAGCATGGCGAGGAGGGGGCGAGCCACGCAGTGACCTATTACGCCGTGGTGGAAACCTCGGCCCAAAAGCTCGCCTGGCTGTCGCTGAAGCCCGTGACCGGCCGCACCCACCAGCTCCGCGCCCACATGGAGCACATCGGCCATCCGATCGTGGGCGACGAGAAATACTTCCGCATCGAGAACTGGGAATTGCCCGGCGGCATGCAGAACAAGCTGCATCTCCTGGCGCGGCGCATCGCCGTGCCGCATCCGCGCGGTGGAACCATCGACGTCACCGCGCCGTTGCCTCCGCATATGCTGCAGACCTGGAACCTGCTCGGTTTCGACGCCAAGCGCTATGACCCGATCGTCGAGGTGCCGGAAGAATAGGGCTGGCGGGCGATTGACCTGGATGCCTAGGTGAATGCCATCAAACCGCTGTCGAAAACCCTGGTTCTCGCCGTTGCCGCCATCCTGGCGCTGGGCACGTTCGACGCCTCCGCCCGCTCTAAAAAGCCTCGCGCCAAGCGGGCGCCCGCCGCCGATATCACCCGCGATCTCACTGTGACGAGGGGCCATCTTGTCGATGTGGACCGCGAGGGCATGCCCATCATCATGAAGGGCTACAAGACGCCGGCCATGATACGGGACGAAGAGAAGTCCAAGCATCCGCCGGCACAGCGCGCCGACCGCCTGGTCAAAATCCACCGCGGCAGCAGCACCTACATTCCGCCGGTCAACCCGTCACCCTATTCCAGCAACAGCTCGCCGGCTTCGGCGCTGACCCAGCCGGTCCCCGCGCCCTATCAGCCGCCGAAGATCACCACGTTCAGCGACAGGGTGACGGGTGCTATTCACACTTTCCTCTGCAGGGCGGCATAGGCAACAACCCGGCCGACCAGCAGATGTTAATTCGGCAGCGCGCCAACCAATAAGTGCCGATCGATTGCGGCGCGTCCGGCCCTGAGGGGCCGGCGGCGGCGCCAGCCGGACGAGGCTCTATCGCAGGCTGGCGTTGATCTTTTCCAGCGCCGCGGTGCCCGGGCAGAGCTCCGCCGCCTCGAGCCTGTTGAGCGGCTCCTCCACTGTGTTGAGGTGGGCGTGCAGGTCTACCGCCTCCGGATCGACGTAGAGCAGGCCGGTGACCACTTGGCCCTTGGCGGAGTGCTTCTGCAGGAACGCCATCGCGGCGAGCCGGTCGTGCACGTCGTAGTCGGCGTTGAGCTTGCGCAGCGCCAGCCGCGTGCCGTCGTGCTGCTCGACCACCTGCACCGATCCCGGCGCGTAGTCCACGGTGATCGGGTCGCGGCCGGAGATCACATCCAGCCGGTTCACCGATTCATTGTGCTCGCGGACATAGTCGAAGCTCTTGGTCGAACCGGTGTGGTTGTTGAAGGCGACGCAGGGGCTGATGACGTCGATGAATGCCGCGCCCTGGTGGCGGATGGCGGCCTCGATCAGCGGCGCGAGCTGGGTCTTGTCGCCGGAGAAGCTGCGCGCCACGAAGCTCGCGCCGAGCTGCAGCGCGATGGCGACGAGGTCGATGGCGTTGTCGGAGTTGGTGACGCCGCGCTTGGACTTCGAGCCGCGGTCGGCGGTGGCCGAGAACTGGCCCTTGGTGAGCCCATACACGCCGTTGTTCTCGACGATATAGGTCATGTTGACGCCGCGGCGGATCGAGTGCGCGAACTGGCCAAAGCCGATCGAGGCGGAATCGCCGTCGCCCGACACGCCGAGATAGATGAGCTCCCGGTTGGCGAGGTTCGCACCCGTCAGCACCGACGGCATGCGGCCGTGCACCGAGTTGAAGCCGTGCGAATTGCCGACGAAATAGTCCGGCGTCTTCGACGAGCAGCCGATGCCGGAGATTTTCGCCAACCGGTGCGGCTCGATCGAGAGCTGGAAGCAGGCCTCGATGATCGAGGCGGTGATCGAGTCATGCCCGCAGCCCGCGCACAGCGTCGAGACCTTGCCCTCGTAGTCGCGGTGGGTGAAGCCGAGATCGTTCTTCGGCAGGCCGGGGTGCTGGAATTTCGGCTTGGCGATGTAGGTCATGACACGACTTTCCGCAGCGGGGTGACTTTGAGTTGGTCCTGATGGTTGCCGATCGCCTTGGCGATGAAGCGCGCGGTGATCGGCGTGCCGTCGTAGTGCAGGATCGGCACGAGCCGCACCGGATCGATGCCGTTCTCGTTGACGATCAGCGAACGAAGCTGCGCGTCGCGGTTCTGCTCGACCACATAGACGAAGTCGTGATCGGCGATGAAGCTCGCCACGCTGGAATGGAACGGGAAGGCGCGGATGCGCAGGCGATCGAGCTGATGTCCGCGCGCCTCCAGCAAGCCGATCGCCTCGTCCATCGCCGGCGAGGTCGAGCCGAAATAGATCACGCCGTATTTCGTTGGCTTCTTCGCGTTGGCCTGCAGCGGTCGCGGCACGAGATCCTTGGCGGTCTCGAACTTGCGCAGCAGCCGCTGCATGTTGTCGGCGTAGGCGGAGCCTTCCTCGGTGTAGCGCGCGTATCTGTCGCGCGAGGTGCCCCGGGTGAAGTACGAGCCCTTGGTCGGGTGCGCGCCGGGCAAGGTGCGGTACGGGATGCCGTCGCCGTCGACGTCGAGATAGCGGCCGAAGTCGCGGCCGTCGTCGAGCATCTCGGCGCTCATCACCTTGCCGCGGTCGTATTGCTTGTTCTCGTCCCAGTGCAGTGGGCGGCAGAGCCGGTGATTCATGCCGATGTCGAGGTCGAGCATCAGGAAAATGGTGGTCTGCAGCCGCTCGGCGAGATCGAACGACTCCCCCGCGAACTCGAAGGCCTCGGCCGGATCCTCGGGGAACAGCATGACGTGCTTGGTGTCGCCGTGCGAGGCATAGGCGCAGGAGATCAGGTCGCACTGCTGGGTGCGCGTCGGCATGCCGGTCGAGGGGCCGGCGCGCTGCACGTTCATGATCACGGCGGGGATTTCGGCGAAGTAGGACAGGCCGATGAATTCCTGCATCAGCGAGATGCCGGGGCCAGAGGTGGCGGTGAAGGCGCGGGCGCCGTTCCAGGACGCGCCGATGACGATGCCGATGGAGGCGAGTTCGTCCTCGCCCTGAACGATGGCGTATTTGGCCTTCTTGGTCTCCGGATCGTGGCGGAGCCGCTTGCAATGGCTGGTGAAGGCGTCGGCCAGCGACGACGACGGGGTGATCGGATACCAGGCGCAGACCGTCGCGCCGCCGTACACCGCTCCGAGCGCCGCGGCGCTGTTGCCCTCGATGAAGATACGGTCGCCGACCTTGTCGGCCTTTTGAACACGCAGGCCGATGGGGCACTTCAAATTCGTCAGCGCCCAGTCGCGGCCGAGGTGCAGCGCGTGGACGTTGGAGGACAGGAGCTTCTCTTTGCCCTTGTACTGCTCGCCGATCAGCCCCTCGATCACCTTGGGGTCCATGTCGAGCATTGCCGACAGCGCGCCGAGATAGATGATGTTCTTGAATAGCTGGCGCTGGCGCGGGTCGGTATAGGTCGAATTGGTGATGGCGGTCAGCGGCACGCCGAGCACGGTGATGTCCTCGCGGAACTTCGACGACGGCATCGGCTTCGTGGAATCGTAGAACAGGTAGCCGCCGGGCTCGATCGAGGCGACGTCCTTGTCCCAGGTCTGCGGGTTCATCGCGACCATCATGTCGATGCCGCCGCGCGCGCCGAGATGGCCGTCCTCGGTGACCCGCACCTCGTACCAGGTCGGCAGGCCCTGGATGTTCGATGGGAAGATGTTGCGCGGGCTGACCGGCACGCCCATCCGCAGGATGGAGCGGGCGAACAGTTCGTTGGCGCTCGCGGAGCCTGAGCCGTTGACGTTGGCGAACCGGACGACGAAGTCGTTTACGCGGCTGATCGGGCTGGGGACTGGCATGGGGTTCCGGCGTGGGTCATATCGATAAGATACTTCTGCATGTCCCACGCTCCGGTGGGGCAGCGTTCGGCGCATAGCCCGCAGTGCAGGCAGACGTCTTCGTCCTTCACCATCGCCCGGCCGGTTTTCAGGCCGTCGGCAACGTAAAGGTCCTGGGTCAGGTTCACGGACGGGGCCTGCAGCCGCGTCCGCAGATCGGCCTCTTCGCCGTTCGGCGTGAAGGTGATGCAGTCCATCGGGCAGATGTCGACGCAGGCGTCGCATTCGATGCAGAGCTGCGAGGTGAACACCGTCTGGATGTCGCAGTTCAGGCAGCGCTGCGCCTCGCCGAGCGCGAGCTTCACATCATAGCCGAGCTCGACCTCGGCGCGGATGTCCTTCAGCGCGAAGACCTTGTCGCGGTGCGGCACCTTGAAACGCTTGTCGTTGGAGACGTCGTTATCGTAGCTCCACTCGTGGATGCCCATCTTCTGCGAGGATATCTGCACGTCGGGCAGCGGACGCTCGGCGATGTCCTCGCCGGAGAGAAAGTTGTGGATCGATAGCGCGGCGTCGTGGCCGTGCGCCACCGCCCAGATGATGTTCTTCGGGCCGAACGCCGCGTCGCCGCCGAAGAACACCTTGGGGTGGGTCGAGGCCATGGTCTTCTGATCGACCTTGGGCATGTCCCACTTGTCGAACTCGATGCCGGTGTCGCGCTCGATCCAGGGGAACGAGTTCTCCTGGCCGACCGCCACCAGCACGTCGTCGCAGGGCACGTGCTGATCGGGCTCGCCGGTCGGAATGAGATTGCGCCGGCCCTTTTCGTCGCGGACGGCCTTCACCTTCTCGAACAGCACGCCGGTCAGCTTGCCGTTGTCGTGGGTGAACTCCTTCGGCACCATGAAATTGAGGATCGGGATGTCCTCGTGGACGGCGTCCTCCTTCTCCCAGGGGGACGCCTTCATCTCCTCGTAGCCGGAACGCACGATCACCTTGACGTCCTCGCCGCCGAGACGGCGCGCGGTGCGGCAGCAGTCCATCGCGGTGTTGCCGCCGCCGAGCACGATGACGCGCTTGTTGATCGCGGTGACGTGGCCGAAAGAGACGTTGGACAGCCAGTCGATGCCGATGTGAATGTTCTTCCGCGCCTCCTTGCGGCCTGGAATGTCGAGCTCACGGCCGCGCGGAGCGCCGGAGCCGACGAAGATCGCGTCCCACGGCTCCGCCAGCAGCGCCTTCATGCTGGCGATGCGCTTGCCGCCCTGGAAGTCGATGCCGAGGTTGAGGATGTAGTCGGTTTCCTCGTCGACCACGGAATCCGGCAGACGAAATTTCGGAATCTGGGTCCGCATCATGCCGCCCGCCTTGGGGTCGGAGTCGAACACGGTACACTGATAGCCGAGCGGGGCGAGATCGCGGGCGACCGCAAGCGATGCGGGGCCGCCGCCCACCAGTGCGATGCGCTTACCGTTCTTCGCCGCGGGCTTGGGCAGGCGGCCGCGGATGTCGTCCTTGAAATCGGCGGCGACGCGCTTCAGGCGGCAGATCGCGACCGGGGTATCCTCGACGCGGCTGCGCCGGCAGGCTGGCTCACACGGGCGGTCGCAGGTGCGCCCGAGAATTCCCGGAAACACGTTCGACCGCCAATTGATCATGTAAGCGTCGCTGTAGCGACCCTCGGCGATCAATCGGATGTATTCCGGAACGGGCGTGTGGGCTGGGCAGGCCCATTGGCAATCGACCACTTTATGGAAGTAGTCCGGCGCCGCAATGTTTGTTGGTTTCATTTACTCCTCGTCTGCGCGCCCCGATGCAAGGTCGAAGGAGCGTGACGCAGCGTCGGTTGATCCATCCCGCGGCCGATCTGTTGATCGAATCCGCACCCGGATTTTAGTTTAGAGGTGCAACAAACGCCACCTTTCAGCGGTACATAGCAGACGTTCGTCAACTGTGCCGCTGGGTGCGGAATAATTGCGCTCAAGCCTCCGTGAGCATTGCTGCAGGGCATCATCGGCGGTGTCATAAGCGCCGGAATTCCGCTATTTTCAGGACAACCCGGCCCTTAACCTTTCGGCGCTTTGCTGCGGCGCACAAATCGGAACCATGCGCGATATTTTCGAGGAGATTTTCGAGAACCAGCCGCTCGATCCAGAGGAGTCCGCGCGGCGCTCCATGCGCCCCAATCTGCGGGCCCGGTTCTACAAGGCGGCGGCAGCGGGCGAGGGCCCGGAGACGTTTGCGGTGCTGCTCGACGGCAAGCCGGTGCGGACGCCCGCGCGGCTGCAACTCGGCGCGCCGGAGCGAGCCCTGGCGCAGGCGCTGGCCGCGGAATGGAACGCGCAGCAGGACCGGATCGATCCGGCCGTCATGCCGCTCACGCGGCTCGCCAACTCGATCGTCGACGGCGTCGCGCCCGCCCCCGGCCCGGTCGCAGCCGAGATCGAGCAGTATCTGGGCACCGACCTTGTGTTCTATCGCGCGTCCGAGCCGGCGGGCCTCGTTGCGAGCCAGCGCCAGCATTGGGACCCGGTGGTCGAATGGGCGCGCGAGACGCTCGGTGCGCGCTTCGTTCTGGCCGAGGGCGTGATGCATGTGCCGCAGCCGGCCGCGGCGATCGCGGCCGCCGCGGCTGCGATCCCGAAAGGCGGGGGCATGCGGGAGGCGTGGCGGCTCGGCGCGCTCAACGTCGTCACGACGCTGACCGGCTCGGGCCTCCTAGCGCTGGCGCTCGACGCCGGCCGTCTCACCACCGAAGAGGCATGGGCCGCGGCGCACGTCGACGAGGACTGGAACATGTCGTTCTGGGGGCGCGACGAGGTGATCCTGGCGCGCCGCGCCTATCGCTTGGCCGAGATGGCGGCCGCGGCGGCGGTGCTGGACGCGCTGCGCTAGTCTTTCCCCGCGAGCTTGGCGAACTTCGGGTCGAGCTCGGCCGCACGCTGAAAGCTCGCCAGCGCCTCGGCCGGCCGGTCCGCAGCAGCAGCTCGGCGCGGCCGAAGTGGGCCGGCGCCAGCGTCGGCAAACGCGGGCTCGGCCTCGATCGCGCGGCCAAAGCTCAAGAGCGCGTCCTTGTCCCGGTTCTGCCGCAGCTCCGCCTGGCCCATGAGGTTGTGCAACCGCGCTTGCGCGGGGCTGACGGCCAGCGCGCGCCGGATCAACTTCAGGCCCTCGTCGAGCTGGCCCTCCTGGAGCGCCAGCACGGCGACATAATAGAGCGCGTCGACGTTCTGCGGGTCCTGCTGCAGGACCGCCACATAGCGCTGCATGGCTAGATCCCGCTTGCCCTGCCGGTGCAGCGCCAGAGCTCCTGGATGGCCTGTTGCGTGATTCCGGGGGCAGGGCTTGCGTTCATGCGCCGCTACATGCCCCAGCCGCCCGGTTTCGGCAATGCGCCGGGCGCCAGGCCATGCCCCGTGGTATGGTTTTTGCCCTATAATTTCAGGGGAATATCGCAAGGGGCCCGGCATGAAGGACATCCTCGACAGGCTGGAACAGCGCCGCGGGCAGGCTCGCCTGGGCGGCGGTACGGCGCGCATCGAGGCGCAGCACAAGCGGGGCAAGCTCACCGCCCGCGAGCGCATCGAGCTCCTGCTCGACCGGGGCTCGTTCGAGGAGTTTGACATGTTCGTCGAGCACCGCTCCCACGACTTCGGCATGGAGAAGCAGAAGATCCCCGGCGACGGCGTGGTCACCGGCTGGGGCACCGTCAACGGCCGCACCGTGTTCGTCTTCGCCAAGGATTTTACGGTGTTCGGCGGCTCGCTCTCGGAGACCCACGCGCAAAAAATCATCAAGGTGCAGGACGCCGCCATGAAGGCGCGCGCGCCCGTGATTGGCCTGTTCGACGCCGGCGGCGCGCGCATCCAGGAGGGCGTGGCCTCGCTCGGCGGCTACGGCGAGGTGTTCAAGAGGAACGTCATCGCCTCGGGTGTGATCCCGCAGATCAGCGTCATCATGGGGCCTTGCGCCGGCGGCGACGTCTATTCGCCGGCCATGACCGACTTCATCTTCATGGTGCGCGACACGAGCTACATGTTCGTCACCGGCCCCGACGTGGTGAAGACCGTCACCAACGAGGTGGTTACCGCGGAGGAACTCGGCGGCGCGTCGGTCCACACCACGAAATCGTCGATTTCCGACGGCGCCTACGACAACGACGTTGAGTGCCTCTTGCAGATGCGCCGGCTGATCGACTTTCTGCCCGCGAGCAACGCAAGCGGCGTGCCGGAATGGCCCTCGCACGACGACATCGAGCGCGAGGATATCTCGCTCGACACGCTGGTCCCCGAAAACCCGAACAAGCCCTATGACGTGAAGGAGCTGATTACGAAGGTCGTGGACGAGGGCGACTTCTTCGAACTGTCGGCGGCCTGGGCCAAGAACATCGTGATCGGCTTCGGCCGCGTCGCCGGCCGTACCGTGGGCTTTGTCGCCAACCAGCCGCTGGCGCTCGCGGGCGTGCTCGACTCCGACGCCAGCCGCAAAGCCGCGCGCTTTGTCCGCTTCTGCGACGCCTTCGAGATTCCGATCGTGACCTTCGTCGACGTGCCGGGGTTTTTGCCGGGTACCGCGCAGGAGCAGGGCGGGTTGATCAAGCACGGCGCCAAGCTCCTGTTCGCCTATTCGCAGGCGAGTGTGCCGCTGGTTACCATCATCACGCGAAAAGCCTTCGGCGGCGCCTATGACGTGATGGCGTCAAAGCACGTCGGCGCCGATCTCAACTATGCCTGGCCGACCGCGCAGATCGCGGTGATGGGGGCCAAGGGCGCGGTGGAGATCATCTTCCGCGCCGACATCGGCGACGCCAAAAAAATCGCGGCGCGGACCAAGGAATACGAGGAGCGGTTTCTGTCGCCGTTCATCGCGGCGGAGCGCGGCTATATCGACGACGTGATCATGCCGCGCGCGACGCGGCGGAGGATTGCGCGGGCGCTGGCGATGTTGAAGGGCAAGACGGTGGAGATGCCGAAGCGGAAGCACGATAATCTGCCAGTGTGAACTACTTTTCATCCCGCGGTGATTTTATTTGGAGTTCTAAGCCGTTTTTTTCTTTAGAGGCCGTTTCGAAAGAGGTTGAGTGATTGAAGCCCGCGTGATTCCAGGGGGTTGCTGAGACCAACCCCGGAGCCATCATGTGGCCCCCAACCACCCGCCAGCAGCATATTTGCGAGACGAACCGATACCAAACCGATGTGACCGATGAGGAATGGCGTGTGATCGGGCCTTACTTGCCTACTGCCAAGAGCACGGGACGACCGCGTGCCTGGCCGATGCGCGAGATCATCAATGGCATCTTCTATGTGATGCGGTCTGGCTGTCCGTGGCGCCTGCTGCCGAGCGATTTGCCGCCGTGGAGCACGATCTATCGCTGGTTTGCGACGTTCCGCGATGAAGGCCGCTTCGAGAAGATCAATCATGCCCTGGTCATGCTCGACCG
>SHVN01000114.1 GCA_009694215.1 Xanthobacteraceae bacterium | reverse complement strand
GAAGGCGCTTGCGAGAACCCTGCCGCAGCTCAAAACTGACATCATCAAGCGCGCCGATCAGGCCAAAGGGTTTGTGGTGTTGCCGCGCCGTTGGGTCGTCGAGCGCACCATTGCTTGGCTCAACCGGTGCCGAAGGCTTGCCAAGGATTACCAAGGATTGCGAGATCCTCAATCGCAAGGCGCGGGCGTTCTTGCGCCTCGCGTCAATCCGCCTCATGCTCCGGATACTTTGTAATCCCGCTTGATGTTCCCGGACAGACTCTAAGGCTCGCAGCGAGCGTACGTCTGTTTCGACAAATTTATGGTGTTCCAAACGCTTGTGGGGACCGGCTTACATCCACTGACTACGCAGACGAATTTCTTGCTGTCGCATCGAAGTTCCTGCGCCTGCGCTGCAGTCGTCATACAAATCATAGTTATGAAGACACATGCTCGCGTCATGACGGCCCCTTTGGTCGTAAACACGAACTACAACGCCTTGCCTCTCAATAGCTTCGGCACGTCGCCGGTCAGCCCCGCCGCCTCGCGGATGAATAAGCCCTTCAGCGCGGGCACGCGGTCGACCAGGCCGAGCCCCACATCGCGGATCAGACGCAGCGCATCG
This sequence comes from Xanthobacteraceae bacterium, assembly GCA_009694215.1. Lineage (GTDB taxonomy): Bacteria > Pseudomonadota > Alphaproteobacteria > Rhizobiales > Xanthobacteraceae > Z2-YC6860. Next base: position 11,602 of record SHVN01000114.1, on the reverse strand, counting down.
GAGCGATTGGAGAACAGCCGGTTGAGCCCGTCGGTCGCCACGCCCATCGCCATGGTGTCGAACCGCCGCCAGCGCTGATAGCGATCGAGCACGTCGGGCCCGCCCGGATCGAGGCCGAGCCGCGCCGCGTCGGCGACCGCCTCCGCCAAGGCGGCAACGTCGCGCAGGCCGAGATTTAGCCCCTGCCCGGCGATCGGATGGATCACATGGGCGGCATCGCCGACCAGCGCGAGCCGCGGGGCGACGAACGAGCGCGCCACCAACAGGCCCAGCGGATAGGCGCGGCGCGGGCCAGCCGCTTCGATCTCACCGAGCTTGAGGCCAAAGCGCTTTTCAAGCTCGGCATGGAATTCGGCATCCGGCAGCGCGACGATGCGCTCGGCCTCGCGCTTTTCCTCGGTCCACACGATCGACGATCGCCTGCCCTTGAGCGGCAGGATCGCGAACGGGCCCGCGGGCAGGAAATGCTCCTCGGCGCGGCCGTGATGATCGCGCTCGTGCGCGACGGTGGTGACGATGCCGGACTGATCGTAATTCCAACCGGTGCTCCGGATGCCGGCCGCCTCGCGGATGGCCGAGCGCGCGCCATCGGCTGCAACCAGAAGCTTGGCGCTGAGCACGCCGCCGCCGGCGAAGCTCACATCGATACGATCCGCGCCGACTTCGAAGCCCGTCACCGCATCGGCGCGAAGCTCCACGCCATCCGCCTTCGCCCGCTCGACCAGCGCTTCGTCCAGCGCCGTATTTTCGACCATGTGCGCGAACGGCTCGCCCGGCGCTATCTCGCCGCCGAATGTCAGATACGTCGGCCGCACCACATCCTGAAGCTTGGAGTCGGTGACGACCATGTCGAGGATCGGCTGCGCGCCGTCCGAAACCTTGTCCCAGACGCCGATGGTCTCGAACAGCCGGCGCGCCGCGGCGGCAATCGCCGAGGCGCGCGCATCGCCCGTATGGCCCCTGGCCAGCGCGGGATCGGCCACCGTGACCTTGAAAGAATCGCCAAGCCCCTGGCGCAGCGCGATGGCCAGCGCCAGCCCGGCGAAGCCGCCGCCGCCGATCAGGGCGTCGGCGCGCGGGGACGGTTCGCTTCGGTATCGCTTGGTCTTGACCATTGCAGAACTATATCACTGCGATCAAAGTGTTGGCATGTCCTCCGCTGCCGTCGCAAACCTGCTCGCCATCCTCGACCTCGAACGGCTCGAGGTGAACCTGTTTCGCGGCCACAGCCCGCAGGTCGGGATGAAGCGCGTATTCGGCGGCCAGGTGCTGGGCCAGGCGCTGGTCGCCGCCACCCGCACGGTCGAAGGCGTGCTGCCGCATTCCCTGCATGCCTACTTCCTGCTCGGCGGTGACCCCGCGGTGCCGATCATCTATGACGTCGACCGCATCCGCGACGGCAAGAGCTTCACCACGAGGCGCGTGGTCGCCATTCAGCACGGCCGCGCGATCTTCTCCATGTCGGTATCGTTCCACAACGACGAGGAGGGGCTCGAACATCAGATGACCAAGCCGGACGTACCGCATCCGGATCAGTTACCGAGCGATATCGAGATCAAGCAGCAGATCCTGCCGGAGCTGCCGGAGGCCGTGCGCAACTACTATCTGCGCGACCGCCCGATCGAGCTGCGGCCGGTCGATTTCGGCCGCTACGCCGGCAAGCCGCAGCCGGACAATCGCTTCAACATCTGGATGCGCACCACCGCGCCGCTGCCCGACGACCCGGCGATCCATCGCTGCGCGCTCGCCTACGCCTCGGACATGACCATCCTCGACACCGCGCTGCTGCCGCACCAGCGCAGCATTTTCGACCGCAACATCATGGGCGCCAGCCTCGACCATGCGGTGTGGTTTCACCGCCCGTTCCGCGCCGACCAGTGGCTTCTGTACAGCCAGGACAGCCCGAATTCGCACGGATCCCGGGGCTTCGGCCGTGGCCTGATCTTCGCCGCCGACGGCACCCTGGTCGCCTCCGTGGCCCAGGAGGGCCTGATGCGCGAGCGACGGCCCGACCCCAAGCCGGCCTAAACGGTCGGCCTGAATTGCTCACAGCCCAGCCGTTTGCCCGTGGTTGAGGCAATAAATCCGCTTAATCTCTGACCGACTTGCCGATATCGTGAGCAAATCAGACTCGCCCTGAACGATTGGGGCGGGATCTCGTTGTCTGTCGGGCCCACATGTATGGAGCCCCCCGATCAGAGAGTAACCCCTATGAAGCTCGTCATTGCCATCATCAAACCCTTCAAGCTCGACGAAGTCCGCGACGCGCTCAACGCCATGGGCGTGCACGGCATGACCGTCACCGAGGTCAAAGGCTACGGCCGGCAGAAGGGCCACACCGAAATCTATCGCGGCGCCGAATACGCCGTGAACTTCCTGCCGAAGCTCAAGATCGAAGTCGGCATCGAGAACGGCATAGAGGACAAGGTCGTGGCCGCCATCAGCGCCGCGGCCAAGACCGGCCAGATCGGCGACGGCAAGATCTTCGTCTACGACATCGATCGTGCGGTCCGCATCCGCACTGGCGAGACCGACAACGACGCGCTGTAAAAAACTCAAACGCTGAAACTCAAGCTCTCGGGGGAGACTATGACTATACTGGCGGCGGCGCGCAGAGGCGCGCTCGGTTGCGTTGCGATGTTGCTGGCGGCGACGCCGGCTCTCGCGCAGGCGTCGGCGACACCGGCCAGGATCGACGCCGCCGACACCGCTTGGATGATCTCGGCGACCGCGCTGGTGCTGATGATGAGCATCCCGGGGCTCGCGCTGTTCTACTGCGGCATGGTGCGCAAGAAGAACGTGCTTGCGACCATGGCGCAGACGCTGGCCGCGGTCGCGCTCGGCTCGATTCTCTGGGTGGTAGCCGGCTACAGCCTCGCGTTCACCGGCGAAGGCCCGGCGATCGGCACGTTCGAGCGCCTGATGCTTCAGGGCATGGACATGAACTCGATCAGCCCGCTCGCCAAGACCATCCCGGAATCCGTGTTCATGCTCTACCAGATGACCTTCGCGGTCATCACCGTGGCACTGGTGGCAGGCTCGGTCGCCGACCGCATGCGCTTCTCGGCCTATCTCTGGTTCGTCGCCGGCTGGCTGATGCTGGTCTATGTGCCGGTCGCGCATTGGGTCTGGGGCGGCGGATTTCTCGGCGCCGCGGGCCTGCTGGATTTCGCCGGCGGCACCGTGGTGCATCTGAACGCCGGCATCGGCGGGCTGGTCGCCTGCTATGTGCTGGGCGCGCGGCGCGGCTACGGCACCGACAATCTCGCGCCCCATGACCTTTCGCTCGCGGTGATCGGCACGGGGCTGCTGTGGGTCGGCTGGTTCGGCTTCAACGGCGGCTCGGCGCTTAGCGCCGGTTCACGCGCCGGCTTCGCCATCGTCGCCACGCACCTCGCCGCCTGCGCGGGCGTGCTCACCTGGATGCTGCTGGAGTGGCTGGATCGCGGCAAGCCGTCGGTGCTCGGCATGATCTCCGGCGCGGTCGCGGGCCTCGGCACCATCACGCCAGCGTCCGGTTTCGTGCTGCCGTGGCACGGCATCGTCATCGGCATCGCCGCCGGCGCGGTCTGCTACTGGGCCTGCACCAAGCTCAAGACCATGGCGCGCTACGACGACTCGCTCGACGTGTTCGGCGTGCACGGCATCGGCGGCGCAACCGGCACAATCCTGGCCGGGGTGTTTGCAGTCGCGGCAGTGGGCGACACGGCCGGGCTGCTCGAGGGCAACGGCGCGCAGGTGCTGACCCAGCTCTATGGCGTCGCCGTCGTCCTGGCCTGGTCCGGCATTGTCACCTTCGTGCTCCTGAAGGTGATTGCCTTCTTCTTGCCTCTCCGGGTGCGGGAAGAGGACGAACGGATCGGCCTCGATGTGGCGCTCCACGGCGAATCGCTGCAGTAACGCGCATTGTTTTTGTGCGGGGCCCGCGACTGGCGGGCCCCCGTGAGGATTATGCTCATAATTTTTGGGGGGGTGTCGATCCCGAGCACGATCTCCATCGCGATCAGGGTCCCCAGCGACGCCCAGACCACGGGATCGGCGGCCAGCACGGTCAGCCCGGCCAAGGAAAAGTCAAACATGTCACGAGCCTCCGGTTGCGCTTGCGGCCACGGCCGCAAGGCAGGAAAAGAGGTCCGACATCGCGGTGGAACGCACTCGCCAGAGGGGCCCGGACCCGGGTCAGCCAGAGCTAGGGGGCAAAACAGGGCGCCGCAAGGCCGCCAAAGTGCCTGCCAGCCGCCTGCCGGAAGCAGGAGAAAGCACAGGCTTGGCGCGGCCGCGGCCCGATGGTTAATCGGGCCTTAACCTCGCCGCCCCTATGGTATCGGGAGGCCTCATGCGGCGGGCGGTTCCGCCGTCCCGTCATGCCGAGTCCAAGGCCCCGTTCAATGACCGCCGCTCAATGACCGCCGCCACCGCCGCGTCCCAGAACGGCCCTGCCGAAGCCAGCCCCGCCAAGGCTGAAGGGCGCTCGCCTTTCGTGCGGCTCCATGAGCTGTTGGCCGACATCAAACCGGGGAAGCCCGCGATCAACCTTTCGGTCGGCGAGCCGCAGCATCCGATTCCCGCCTTCGTCGGTCCGGTCCTGCAGGCGCACCTGAACGATTTCGGCCGCTATCCTGCTAACAAGGGCACCGAAGGCTTCCGAAAGGCCGCCGCCGCCTGGCTCGACCAGCGCTACAAGCCGGGCCGGCCGATCGACCCGGAAACCGAGGTCATCGTGCTCAATGGCACGCGCGAGGGCCTGTTTCTCGGCGCGATCGCCGCCAAGCGCTATGTCACGCAGCGCGCGGGCCCGCCCGCGATCCTCATTCCCAATCCATTCTATGCCGCCTATTCGGCCGGCGCCGCCGCCGCCGACTGCGAACCGGTCTATCTGCCGACCACGCGCGCGACCGGCTTCCTGCCCGATCTCGACGCCATCGACGAGGCGCTGCTCGCGCGCACGGTCGCTTTCTACATCGCCTCGCCGTCGAACCCGCAGGGCGCGGTCGCCGACGAGACCTACCTCTCACGCCTGGTGAAGCTGGCGCGGCGGTTCGGCTTCCTGATCTTCGCCGACGAATGCTACTGCGAGATCTATCTCAACGGCCGCCCGCCGCACGGCATGCTGCAGGTGTCGGGGCCGGACTTCGCCAACATCGTGGTGTTCCACTCGCTGTCCAAGCGATCCAACCTGCCCGGATTGCGCGTTGGCTTCGCCGCCGGCGACCGCCGCTTTCTCGCCCGCTATGTCGAACTGCGCAATATCGCGGCGCCGCAGGTGCCGGTGCCGTCGCAGGAGGTCGCGATCGCCGCCTACGCCGATGAGGCGCATGTCGAGAAGAACCGCGAGCTCTACGTTTCGAAATTCGACCTTGCCGACCAGATCATCGGCAACCGCTACGGCTATCAGCGGCCGGCCGGCGGCTTCTTCCTCTGGCTCGATGTCGCGGCGCAGGGCGGCGACGAGATCGTGGCCAAGAAGCTCTGGCGCGACGGCGGACTGCGCGTCATTCCCGGCCACTATCTCGCGCGCGACGGCGCCGACGGCCGCAATCCCGGCATGGGCTATATCCGGGTCGCGCTGGTTCAGGACAAGGAAATCACGGCCGAGGCGCTGCATCGCCTCGTCGCCGTTCTGGGTTGAGACGTTGGGTTTAGAATCTGGCTTTGGGCTGAAGACATGGCATCAATTGACCGTGGCATAGACTTTTCGAGCTGGTCGGACGACCTGCGCGATATGATCCGGCGCCGCATCTCCGAAAGCGGCGGCGTTGCGCTGATCACGCTGTCCGCCCTCATCGCGGTCGCGCTGGCGACCTGGTCGGTGCAGGACCCGTCGTTCAGCCACGCCACCGACGGCCCGGTCCGCAACTTTCTCGGCACCCCCGGCGCTGTCGGCGCCGATCTGCTGATGCAACTGTTCGGGCTTGCCTCGACCGTGCTGGTGCTGCCGGTCGCGGTCTGGGGCTGGCTGATCGCCACCCATCGGCCGTTCGATCGCGAATGGATGCGGCTGTCGTTCTGGCTCGCCGGCACAATATTCGCCGCGGGTTTCGCCGCCTGCCTGCCCCGGAGCGGGCACTGGCCGCTGCCGGCCGGCCTCGGCGGCATCATCGGCGACGCCATGCTGCGCCTGCCCGCAATGGCGCTGGGCCCGATGAATGCAATCGAGCTGTTCGTGGCTGCCGCGATCTTCGGCCTCTGCACAATTGCGGCGGTCGTGATCGCCACCGGCTTCGGCTATCATGATCCGTCCGACGTCACGCTCGACGAGCGTTGGGCGCGCGAAGCCGCGGGTCCGGCGGACGATGACGAGGAGCGCACCTCGATTTCGCTTGGCTGGCTGGCGCACGCGGCGCTGAGCATCAAGGCCCGTATCCTCCGGCTGGTGACGCGCCGCACGCCCATGCGGTCGCAGCGCGCAGCCCGGCGCGCACCGATGCCGGTGGTGTCGCCGCGCGACCGGTTCGAGCCGCGCCCGGTGATGACCGAGCCGGAGATCGAAGACGATGAGGAGGCCGAGGCGACGCCGGTCGCGCGCAAGCCTGCGGTCCGCAAGCCGGCGAAACGGTCCGGCGGCTTTCAGCTTCCGGAGCTTGCGCTGCTGGCGCTACCCAAATCCACCGACAAGTTCGCGCCGAGCCCGGATTCGATTCAGGAGACCGCCACCTCGCTCGAAAGCGTGCTGGGCGACTTCGGCGTGCGCGGCCAGATCATCAACGCCCGCCCCGGCCCGGTGGTCACGCTCTACGAACTCGAGCCCGCGCCGGGCATCAAATCATCGCGCGTGATTGGCCTCGCCGACGACATCGCCCGCTCGATGAGCGCGCTCTCCGCCCGCGTCGCGGTGGTGTCGGGCCGCAACGCCATCGGCATCGAGCTGCCTAACGACAAGCGCGAGAAGGTCTATTTCCGCGAGATGCTGTCGTCCGAGGAATATACCGATACGCAGGCAAAGCTCCCGCTCTGCCTCGGCAAGACCATCGGCGGCGAGCCGGTGGTCGTCGATCTCGCGCGCATGCCGCATCTCTTGATCGCCGGCACCACCGGCTCCGGCAAGTCTGTCGCCATCAACACCATGATCCTGAGCCTGCTCTACCGGCTCACGCCCGAGCAATGCCGGCTGATCATGGTCGATCCGAAGATGCTCGAGCTTTCCGTCTATGACGGCATCCCGCATCTGCTGACGCCGGTCGTCACCGATCCGCGCAAGGCCGTGGTCGCGCTGAAATGGGCGGTGCGCGAGATGGAGGAACGCTATAAGAAGATGTCGAAGCTCGGCGTGCGCAACATCGATGGCTACAACGTGCGCCTCGCCGAAGCCAAGGCCAAGGGCGAGACGCTCTCCCGCACCGTTCACACCGGCTACGACAAGGAGTCGGGCGAGGCGATCTACGAGAAGGAGGAGCTCGAACTCGAGCCCCTGCCCTACATCGTCGTGATCGTCGACGAGATGGCCGACCTGATGATGGTCGCGGGCAAGGACATCGAGGGCGCGGTGCAGCGCCTCGCGCAGATGGCGCGCGCCGCCGGCATCCACGTCATCCTCGCCACCCAGCGCCCGTCGGTCGACGTCATCACCGGCACGATCAAGGCGAACTTCCCGACCCGCATCTCCTTCCAGGTCACCTCGAAAATCGACAGCCGCACCATCCTGGGCGAGCAGGGTGCCGAGCAGCTCCTGGGCCAGGGCGACATGCTCTATATGGCCGGCGGCGGCCGCATCAGCCGCGTGCACGGCCCGTTCTGCTCCGACGATGAGGTCGAGAAGATCGTCCGGCACCTCAAGTCACAGGGCCAGCCGCAGTATCTCGAAGCCGTGACCGCCGTCGAGGAAGAGATCGACGAGGACGGCAATCCGGTGTTCGACGCCACCAGCGTGGGCGCCACCGGCGACGCCACCGACCTCTACCAGCAGGCGGTCCAGATCGTGACCCGCGACAAAAAGGCCTCGACCAGCTACATCCAGCGGCGGCTGCAGATCGGCTACAATCGCGCCGCCTCGATCATGGAGCGGATGGAGAACGAGGGTATCGTCGGTCAGGCCAATCACGCCGGAAAGCGCGAAATCCTGATCGGCCAGGAAGAGCACGCCAAGTATTGAGAATAGGGGACGCCGGGGTTTAAGTCGCCTGGGCCGGCTGCGGGCCGCGAAATCGCCACAGCCGGTGCCTAGGAAGCGGCAAGTCAGGGGTCAGGCGGAGCACGACATGAGGAGCCGGACGGCCGGAATTGCCGCGTTGCTGTCGGGCCTTGTTTTGGCGACGGCGAGCGTTGCGCTGGCGCAAAGCGTGCCGATGCCGGTCCCGGCGCCGCAGCCGAAGTCCTACGATCCGCCCGCGGCGCCCCGTCCGCCGGCGACGGTCGCGCCCGGCGCCGCGCAGCAGCCCGCGCGGGCGCCGGAGCAGAGTTCGAGCGGCTTTCCCTCGATCTTCAAGCCGCCCGCCATTTTCGGACAACCCGGCGAAGCCACCGCGTTCGATGCCCGGCAGCGCGGGCTTGCCTACCGCGTCAGCGCCTACCTCTCCAACATCCGCCAGCTCCACGGCAATTTCGTCCAAGTCGGCCCGGACGGCGGCAAGTCCGAAGGCGAATTTTTCCTGCAGAAGCCCGGCCGGGTTCGCTTCGACTACAATCCGCCAAGCCCGATCGAGATGATCGCCGACGGCTCCTCGGTCGTGGTGCGCGACCGCAAGCTTGCCACCCAGGACCTCTACCCGCTGTCGCAGACCCCGCTGCGCTTCCTTTTGTCGGATCGCATCGATCTCATGCGCGACACCAATCTGGTCGGGGTCTTCGCCGACGACGTGTTCGTCACCGTGGTGATTGAGGAGCGGCAGATCCTCGGCGGCACCCACCGCGTGATGCTGATGTTCGGCGCGCAGGACTATCAGCTCCGGCAATGGACCGTGACCGATCCACAGGGCTACGACACCACCGTCGCGGTCTATAACCTCGACAACAGCAAAACGCCCGACCCGAACATGTTCCGGATCGATTACACGCGGCCGATTCAGTAGCGGACAAATCTCCAGCATTGCCGCCGTCATGGCCGGGCATAGCCGTCGAAGGACGGCGTCGCTTCGCTCGCCTATGTCCCGGCCATCCACGTCTTTACAATAGAGAAAGAAAGACGTGGATGCCCGGCACAAGGCCGGGCATGACGTGGATAATTCGGTGCCCCGCTCCTAAATTACGGCCATGCAACTCAAACTCACCACCTGGAACATCAATTCGGTGCGGCTGCGCATTGACCTGGTGGCGAAGTTCATCAAGTCGGTCCGGCCCGACGTGCTTTGCCTGCAGGAGATCAAGTGCGTTAACGACGCCTTCCCGCTCAAGCGCTTCAAGCGGCTCGGCTACGAGCACATCGCGCTCAACGGCCAGAAAGGCTACCACGGCGTCGCCGTGATCTCGCGGCTGCCGTTCGATTCCAAGACCTTAAAGGGCTATTGCGGCAAGACCGATTCACGGCATGTCGGCGCCGTGCTCGGCGAGAAGGCGGGGCTACGCGACCCGCTCACGGTCCACAATTACTATGTGCCGGCCGGCGGCGACGAGCCGGACCCCAAAACCAATCCGAAGTTCGCCCACAAGCTCGCCTTCCTCGATGAGCTGCGCACCTGCTCGAACATGCAGCCCGGGCGCGGCCAGCGCTCCATCGTGGTCGGCGATCTCAACGTCGCGCCGCTGGAATGCGACGTCTGGAACCACAAGGCCATGCTCAAGATCGTGTCGCACACGCCGGTCGAATGCGAGAAATTGCTGGCGGTGCAGAAGGCCGGCGACTGGGTCGATGCCACGCGCACGATCGTGCGCGAGCCGGAGAAGCTCTTCACCTGGTGGAGCTACCGCTCGCCCGACTGGGCCGTGGCCGACAGGGGCCGCCGCCTCGATCACATCTGGGTGTCGCAGGGTTTGGGCGACCGGCTCTCGGCGATCAAGGTGACGAAGGATGCGCGCGGCTGGGAGCGGCCGTCCGACCACGTGCCGGTGACGGTGACATTGGACGTTTAGTCTTCGCTCGCTGCTTCTTACGGCCTCATCCTGAGGAGCGCCGCGCAGCGGCGCGTTTCGACTACTGCGGCGGCGTCTGGCTCGTATCGAGCATCGCGCGTATGTCGGACATTTCGGTCAACGCCCGTTGCGCCCGCGCCACGATCTGGTCGCGCAGGATGTGCGCCGCATTGGGATAGCCTTCGAGCATCTTCAGGAACAGGCTTCGCGAAATGCGGATCACGGTCGACGGCTCGCTCGCTGTCGCGGTCGCCGGCCGTTTGGTTTCGGTGATCAAGGCAAGCTCGCCGAGCAGCGCGCCGGCGCCGACGATGATGTCGGCGAGCGACCGCGAGGGGCTTTCCAGGCGAAACGCGCCCTCCTGGATCACATAGCCGCAGTCGGCCGCTTCACCGGCGACGAACAGCACTTCGCCCTTGCGCACCTGACGGTTCTCCGCGCCGATCGCGAGAATACGCAGCGCTTCGCGCCCCAGCATCCGGAGCGTCGGCACCCGCTCGATGAATAAGATGTCGTCTTCGATGCTCACGGTTGCGCTCTGTCATCCTGGAGCATGATCTGCTCCCTCACGGCACCAGCTTGTAGCCGCCGGTATCGGTCACCAGGATCGCGGGGCTGCCGGCGTCCTTCTCCACCTTCTGCCGCAGCCGGTAGACGTGGGTCTCGAGCGTGTGCGTGGTGACGCCGGAATTATAGCCCCAGACCTCCTGCAGCAGCGTCTCGCGCGACACCGGTTTCTGACCGGCGCGGTAGAGATAGCGCAGGATCGCGGTTTCCTTCTCGGTCAGCCGTATCTTGCTGCCCTTCGGATTCATCAGGAGCTTCGAGCTCGGCCGGAAGGTGTAGGGGCCGATGGTGAAGACCGCGTCCTCGCTCGCCTCGTGCTGGCGCAGCTGGGCGCGGATGCGCGCCAGCAGCACGGCAAAGCGGAACGGCTTGGTGACGTAGTCGTTGGCGCCGGATTCCAGGCCGAGGATGGTGTCGGAATCGGTGTCGTGGCCGGTCAGCATGATGATCGGGGCCTTGAAGCCATTCTTGCGCAGGATGCGCACCGCCTCGCGGCCATCGACGTCCGGCAAGCCGACATCCATGATCACCAGATCGATCTGGCCGGCCTTGGCCTCCGCCACGCCCTTGGTGCCGGAGTCGACCGCGACCGCCTCGAACTCATCGTGAAGCGCAAGCTGCTCGACCAAGGCGGTCCGCAGTTCCATGTCATCGTCGACGATCAGGATCTTGCGGCTGTTGGGCATCGTTTTTCCGGGTCCCCAGAGGCCGGATTGACCATAGCCCAGCAGCTTTGCGCGAAGTAGAGCATTCGGGGATAAAAGGGCAAGACCTTGGAACCCAAGACCTTACCGGACTTATGAAAAAAACCTCTTTTCAGCACCTCCGGGTTCGATCCAGGCCGGGCCGGCGAACCGAGGGCTGGCTTCTGGCGGGACCGCTCGCGCTCCCGGTGGCGCTCGACCGCGGCGGCATCCGGGCCAACAAGCGAGAGGGCGATGGCGGCACGCCGCGCGGCACCTTCCGGCTGCGGCGGGTGTGGTGGCGCGCCGACCGCGCGCCTCGGCCGCGGACTCATTTGCCGGTGCGGCGC